>JAJYLA010000079.1 GCA_021788115.1 Actinomycetes bacterium
TGGTTCCACCCCGCCGCTTCTTCCATCTCGAAGCAGCGCGCCTGCCTACTGCGCGGCCAGTGCGGCGAGCGGCTCGTCCGTGAGGCGGTAGATGGACCACCCGTCGAGCGGGTACGCGCCGAGCGAAAGGTAGAAGCCGATCGACGGCTCGTTCCACTTCAGGACCGCCCACTCGAGGCGGGCGTAGCCGCGGCGGGAGCACTCGCGGGCCAGCTCCACGAGAAGCCGGCGGCCGAGGCCCTCGCCACGGTGCGCGGGGTCGACGTAGAGGTCCTCGAGGTAGATCCCGTGCACCCCCCGCCAGGTCGAGAAGTTCAAGAACCACAGGGTGCAGCCGACGACGTCTTCCCCGACGACGGCGACGTGACCGAACAGCGCCGGCCGGTCACTGAACAGCGCCCGGCTCAACTGCTTCTCGGTCAGCGTGCAGTCGTCCGGGGCGCGCTCGTAGGCGGCCAGATCGTGCACCAGGCGCACGACCGCGGGCACGTCGGACGGCTCGACGCGCCGGATGCGCGAATGGGCGTCGTTCATGCGGGCCATTGTGGTCGTCTTCGTCGGGCGCCGGCATCTCGACGTCTCGTGCCCTTTGTACCGTGTAGCCGGAGACAGCCCGATCGAGGAGGTGCCCCAGTGGCAGACACCGGACGTCACGCGATCCCGGGGAGCGAGCGGTCTCCGGCGACAGGTCATACGCGTGTGGGGGACGTCGATCCCGAGCAGCAGGTGACCGTGACGGTGTACCTCCGCCGTCCGCCCGGCGAGGCTACCGCGCGCCTGAGCCGCGAGGACTTCGCGGCGCGGCGGGGCACCGACCCCGCGGACGTGCAGATCGTGGAGCGCTTCGCCGCGAGCCACGGGCTTTCGGTCAGAGCGGCCGATCCGGCGCGCAGCTGCGTCAGCCTCGCGGGGCGTCTCGGGGATCTCCAGGAGGCCCTGGGCGCCAGCCTCGGCGTGTACTCCGACCCCGCCGGATCGACGTACCGCGGCCGCACCGGGGCTCTTTCGGTGCCCCCGGAGCTGGTGGGGGTGGTGACGGCCGTGTTCGGCCTCGACGAGCGTCCCCCCGCGACGCCACGGTTGCGCCGAGCCGCGGCGGCCGCCGTGCAGTACACGCCCGTGCAGGTCGCGGCGGCGTACTCTTTTCCCCCCCGAACCGACGGCAGCGGCCAGTGCGTCGGCCTGGTGGAGCTGGGCGGGGGTTTCCGCCAGGCGGACCTCGACACCTACTTCTCGTCCCTCGGCCTTCCCTCCCCCTCGGTGGTCGCCGTCAGCGTGGACGGGGGCTCCAGCAACCCCGCCGGCGCCTCAGGGCCCGACGCCGAGGTCATGCTCGACATCGAGATCGTCGGGGCGGCGGCTCCCGGCGCCGCCGTCGCCGTCTACTTCGCCCCGAACACCGAGCAGGGGTTCGTCGACGCCGTCAGCACCGCCGTCCACGACCCGACGAACCGGCCGTCGGTGATCTCGATCAGCTGGGGGGGACCCGAGAGCACCTGGAGCGGCCAGGCCATGCGCCAGGTGGAGTCGAGCTTCGCGGACGGGGCGACGATGGGCGTGGCGGTCACAGCCGCGGTCGGCGACAGCGGCTCGACCGACGGAGTCGCCGACGGCCGCCAGCACGTCGACTTCCCGGCATCGGCGCCGCATGCCCTCGCCTGCGGTGGCACCCGCCTGATCGGTGCCTCCGAAACCGTCTGGAACGATCTCTCCACCGGCGGCGGCGCGACCGGGGGCGGCATCAGCGAGCAGTTCCCGCTGCCGGCATACCAACAAGGCGCCGGCGTCCCCGCGTCCGCCAACGCCGGCGCGACCGCCGGCCGGGGCGTGCCGGACGTCGCCGGCGACGCCGACCCGGCCACGGGCTACGCCATCCGGGTCGATGGGGAAGACATCGTCGTCGGCGGGACCAGCGCCGTCGCCCCACTCTGGGCCGCACTGCTGGCCCGCTGCAACCAGGCTCTGGGATCCGCCGCGGGGTTCGTGCATCCCCTCCTGTACTCGGCCCCGGGCGCCTTTCGCGACATCACCTCCGGCGACAACGGGAGCTATGCCGCCGGCGCTGGCTGGGACGCATGCACAGGGCTCGGCACCCCCCACGGGGTCCTGGTGCTGCAGGCGCTGCAAGCAGGGGCGGCACGGGACGAGGGGCCTCCACGGTGACCGGCGAGGCCGTCACCCGGCGGACCCGGGCGGGAGCGCGCCGCGGCGCCCGCGGTTTGCATTGGTAGCCTCGCCCAAAGAGAGTCTGGCAGAGTGAGGCGTGCACGACGAGAGGATCCGATCCAGGGCGATCGCCGGCAAGGTGATGTCGGCCGACGAGGCGGCAGAGTTGATCCCGGCGCAGGCCAACATCGGCATGAGCGGGTTCACCGGATCGGGTTACCCGAAGGCGGTGCCCGCTGCCCTCGCCCGCCGGATCGGCGACGCGCGCGAGCGGGGTGAAGGCTTCACGGTCAGCATCTGGACCGGGGCGTCCACCGCCCCCGAGCTGGACGGCACCCTCGCCGCCGTCGACGGCATCGACCTGCGCATGCCCTACCAGTCGGACCCGGTCAGCCGGGGCAAGATCAACGCCGGCGTCATCGACTACCTCGACCTGCACCTCTCCCACGTGGCCCAGATGGTGTGGGAGGGCTTCTTCGGCCACCTCGACGTCGCGCTCATCGAGGTCGCCGGCGTCACCGAGGACGGCGAGCTGGTCCCCTCCACCTCGATCGGCAACAACAAGACCTGGATCGACCAGGCCGACAAGGTGATCCTGGAGGTCAACAGCTGGCAGCCGGCGGGCCTCGAGGGGATGCACGACGTCTACTACGGGACCGCTCTCCCCCCGGACCGCAAGCCCATCCAGATCGTCAGCCCGTCGGACCGGATCGGCGTACCCTACTTCCACTGCCCGCCGGAGAAGGTCGTCGCCGTCGTCCCCACCCACGCCCCGGACCGCAACGCCCCCTATAAGGCCCCCGCCGAGGATTCGCTTTCGATCGCCGGCCACCTGATGGACTTCCTGGCGCACGAGGTCCGCCACGGGCGCCTGCCACCCACCCTGCTGCCCCTCCAGTCCGGCGTCGGCAACGTGACCAACGCTGTGCTCACGGCGCTCGACGAGGGGCCCTTCCGCCCTCTCGCCGCGTACACCGAGGTGATCCAGGACGGGCTGCTTCAACTGCTCCGCTCGGGGACGATGGCGGTCGCCTCCGCCACAGCCTTCTCCCTCAGCCCCGACGGCATGGACGACCTGACGGCGAACATCGCCGAGTACCACGACCGGATCGTCCTGCGACCGCAGGAGATCAGCAACCACCCCGAAGTGGTGCGCCGCCTCGGGTGCCTGGCGATGAACGGCATGATCGAGGCGGACATCTACGGCAACGTCAACTCGACGCACGTGATGGGATCGAGCATCCAGAACGGGATCGGCGGATCCGGGGATTTCGCCCGCAACGCGTACATCTCCATCTTCGTGAGCCCCTCCACGGCCAAGGGCGGCTCGATCTCGGCCATCGTTCCGATGGTGAGTCACGTTGACCACACCGAGCACGACGTCCACGTGATCGTCACCGAGCAGGGGCTCGCCGACCTGCGCGGCCTCGCACCCCGGCGGAGGGCGAAGCGGATCATCGACGCCTGCTCTCACCCGGACTACCGGCCGGCGTTGCAGGACTACTTCGACCGCGCCTGGAGGGGCGCCCCCGGGCGGCACACCCCGCATTTGCTCGATGAGGCGCTCTCCTGGCACGTCGCCTACCTGCGCGACGGCACGATGCGGCCCCGCTGAACACCGGCCCGGAGGAGGCGACGGCCTGTGACGTCGAGGGCGTGTCGGGCCCGCTGACCCGGCTCCCTCAGGCCGGGCCGGCGCACTACGGCCATATGGCCCTACCGGGCGGTGACCTTCGGACGGGATGATCAGCGAGGTAAGCGACGCTGAAGGGAGGGTGGACCATGGCGATGTTCGTGGTGCTGCCCGTGCTGATAATCCTGGCTGCGGTCCTCGTCGTGGGTCCCGCGCTCCTGCCGGGGCTGGTCCCGCTCGCCATCGCCCTGCTCGTGTACCGGGCCGTGAGGCACCGCCGCGGCGGCGCCGTGGGACACGGCTGACACTCCCCGAGCACCCCCCGAAAGGGGGCTCCGCCTCCAGCCGGCCCCCGCGGCGGGCGCCCCACGCCCGGCCTCGGCCGGCTCACGCAGCGGGGTGAAGGACCACCTTCGTCCAGCCGTCCTCGCGCTTGTCGAACCGCTCGTAGGCCCGGGGCGCCTCCTCGAGCGTCAGCTCGTGGGACACCAGGAAGGAGGGGCGGGCCCTTCCCGAGACGATCAGATCGCGCAGAACACGGTTATAACGCTTCACCGGCGTCTGCCCTGTGCCGACGGCCTGCCCGCGGGTGAAGAGCATCCCGAAGTCGAACGCGATCCGTCCCTGCTTCGCCAGCTCGCTTTGCGCCCCCGGGTCCTCGGGCACGTAGACGCCGACCACGCCGATGCCCCCCGTGGCCCGCACGACCTTCACCAGGTTGTCGAGGACCATCTCCGGGTGCTCCTCTCCGGTCGGGTCGTGCGCCTGGTAGCCGACGGCCTCGACCCCCCGGTCGACGCCGCGGCCGCCGGTGGCGTCGAGGATGTGTTCCACGGGGTCCTCCGACGCGATGTCCACGGTCTCGGCTCCGATCTTCTGGGCCAGGGCCAGGCGGTCCTTCTCCTTGTCGACGACCCAGACCGTCGACGCCCCGAGGAGCATGGCGCTGTGGGCGGCGAGCAGCCCCACCGGCCCGGCACCGAACACCGCCACCCGGTCCCCCGCTTCCACCCCGGCGAGAGCGCAGCCGTGCCAGCCGGTCGGGAAGATGTCCGAGAGCATCGTGAAGTCCAGCTCGTGGTCGGTGCCCGGGGGGAGCTCGAGAAGATTGAAGTCGGCGTAGGGCACCCGGAGCATCTCCGCCTGGCCACCCTGGTAGGGGCCCATGTTGGCGTAGCCGTAGGCCGCTCCGTCGATGCCCTCGAGTGGGTTCGTCCGCAGGCAGAACGACGTCCACCCGGCGCTGCAGTTGCGGCACGTCCCGCAGGCGATGTTGAACGGCACCGACACCCGGTCGCCCACGCGGATCCGCTCGACGCCGGCACCGACCTCTTCCACGATTCCCATGTTCTCGTGGCCGAGGACCTTGCCCTGCTCCACGCTCGTGCGCCCCTCGTACATGTGCAGGTCGGAGCCGCAGATGTTGGTGGTGGTGATCCTTACCAGGGCGTCGAGCGGCCCTTCGATCCTCGGGTCGGGGACGTCGCTCACCTTGACGGCGTACGGGCCTTCGAACGTGATGGCCTTCATCGCAGGTACCTCCTCGGGCGTGTCTCCACCCCGCGCGCCATCGCGTCGCGGGTGCTGCCCGTGGGCTACCCGGTCGCTCGCCCGATGATTCGCGATCGCCGGATCAGCTGCCGGAGCCTGCGGGGTGGCCGACGCCTGCCGGTCGACGGCGTAGCCGGCGCGCCACCCCGTCCTCGGCCGCGGGCCGGTGAGGGCTTCACGGCGGCGAATCCAGCCCTTCGACCCGTCGCCAGGCGTGCGGCAAGGCGGCCGCGGGAAGGGGCGGCGGCCTGCGGAACGCTGGGGGCGCGTCCAGGTCCACCATCTCCCAGGGTGAGGCGGCGGCGGCGTCGCGTCGCGTGAGCGGGGGCAGGTTCCACTTCTCTTCGATCAGCCGGAGCGCCGAGGTGTGGTCGAACGTCGTCGACGAGACGTAGGCCTCCCGGGCGAAAGGACTCACCACCACGGCGGGCACCCGGAACCCGTAGCGGTCGTAGCGCCCCGGGGCGTCGTCCTCGCGCCGCAGCTCGGAGAAGAGATGGAGGTGACGGATCAGCCACGCCCGCGCTCCTCGGCCATCCACCAGGCTGTGCGGCAGCACGTCGTCGGGCTCGACGGCCGGCGGCGGAGCGACGTGGTCGTAGTAGCCGCCGTGCTCGTCGTAGAACCAGATCAGCAGCGTGCGCTCCCAACCCCTCCCCCGCATGACGGCGTCGATGACGTCCGCCGCGAAGCTCTCGCCGATGCGGATGTCCTGCGGATTCTCCTCGGACGAAAGGGCGAAGTCGGGATCCACAATGCTCACCGCGGGCAGCTCGCCGGCGGCCGCGCCCTCGAAGAACTTCTCGATATGCCGGAGGTGGCCCAGTGTACGGGCGACCCCGAGCGGGTAGAGGTTCGCGGTACACCGGATGTCGCCCCGGACGCGGTGGTCGATCCAGGGAACCAGGCCGCCGAGGGCGAGCGTGGCCATCCGCTTCTGCCGGCCCCCGAGCTGCTTGCGCCACAGGTGTCCCGGCGGCACGTGGTGATAGTTGGCCCAGCTGATGCCGTGCCGGTTGAGCAGGTCGAAGATGGTCCCGGCGGAAGGGCGATCGATGACGCTCGCGATGGCGTCGTCGATGAGCCCGTTGGCGGTCGCGGCCATGAGGAACCGCCGGTTCGGGAAGGTCGGCCCCAGGCACGAGGAGAACCAGCGGTCCGCCAGCGGGAACGTCCTTGCGAGCCCGTGGTAGAACGGCAGGTCGCTCTCCTGCCAGAACCCCATGCCGAGGGTTCGGTCGGCGCCGGGGGTCAGGTCCTCGACGGCGGTCACGAACCCATCGTTGCGGCCGCCGCCGAACTGCAGATGGGTGGCCCGCCACGACTGTGAGGGGACCCCCTCGGTCTGCGTTGGCCGGGAAAAAGGATGGGCGGTGACGGCGGTGCCGTCCCTCGCCCGGTTGACGGGCGGGGGATCGGGGAGGCCCTCGCCTCGCCCGAGACGGCCGAGGTAGTTGTCGAACGAATGGTTCTCCATCATGAGGAGGACGATGTGCCGTATCGGGGGCTTGAGGTCGGCTCCGGCGGGGCGGGCGGGATCGGGGAGGTCCTCGCGGTCGCGCGCGGCGTCGCGATGGCGGAGCCGCCGGGCGGCGGATAGCCGGTCCAGGCGGGTGAGCAGCCGCTTCCCGCTCATGGTCCGTAGCGGGTCGGCGGACGCGGTGTCACGGCAGCAGCCTGCGGACGCGCCGGGGAAGGATCGTCTTCCTGGCGCGCCTCCGTCCCACGCTCGAGCCCCGCCTGAGCATCCGGGCTGCCACCGAGGGGCCGTGGCGGGCTTCCAGGAGATCGGCCAGGGCGTCCGCCCCTCTGGCCGCCAGGGGAGCCGCGACCGTGATCAGGGCCAGTCTGGCAAGGCGGCGTCTCATTGCTGTGGCGAGTAAGAAGTTCACGCAGGCGTTGTACCCGCTCCCGCCCGTCTATACGGCGGTGGCGAGGTGGTCGTCCGGGTACCGGCCATACGTCGTCCTCTGCTCCAACCCGATCCACAACCACTACTCCGGGGGCAACCGCCGACTCATCTCCACGATCGCCGGCACCCTCCGGCCGGGGGAAGATCGCCGTGCACGACTTCATGCGGGGCGACCCCCCGACGTGTTGCACGCGGCGTTCAGCCTCGTGATGTTCAGCGAGAACGGGACCCGCACGTATGCGTTCGAGGAGCTCGCCGGCCGGCTCGGCGAGGCAGGCTTCCACGAGCCCCAGCGCGTCGACCTGCCACCGGCAGGGCAGGGTTCCGTCGTGACGGCCGAACGCGGAGCCTGAGCGTCAAGCCCGAGGACAGCCCCGCATCGGTCTCCCGCCGCAGGCGCCCCCGGCACGGTCGTGAGGCCCGCCGCGGGGGCGACAGGGCTACTCAGCCATCTCCGCCGCCGGCGGCCCAGGCGGCGCCGAGCGCGCCATCGATTCGCCGCAGCCTGCCGGCCGGCCCGCGCCCGTGCCGGCGGGTGGTCACCGCGTTCTCCAGGGCGGCGCCCCGACGGTGATGCGCGGCAGCGGTGAGTCGACGGTGCCGAATCGGCCGTCGTCGTTGTGCCAGGCAAGGTACGCGTCGACGATCTCCTCGCGGGTGCGGGCCACGAAGTTCCACCACATGAGCAGCGGAACCCCTAGCGGCACGCCGCCGACGAGCAGCGCACGCGCGGGGCCGGTGGCGATCAGGGCGCCCTCGTCCCGGCCGGTACCGAGGTAGGCCAGGTGACCCGGTCCGACGCGGGCACCGTCGAGGGTCACAGCACCGGCGAAGACGACGAGTCCGTGCTCGTGGTCCCGGCGAAGCGGCAGGACCGTGGTCCCTGGGCGCAGGTCGAGATCGACACCGACCTGGTCCGTGTCGCGCCATGCCGGCGAACGGGCACCGTCCAGTTCGCCGACGAGCACGGTCGCCGTCGCGGCCGACAGTTCGACGCGGGGCAGCCCGCCGTGGTGCTCGAAGGCCGGAGGCCCGCATCGGGTCGCGTCTGGCTGCGCGACCCACAGCTGCACGCCGTGCAGTCTGCCGCGGTAACGGCCGGTCGCCTCCTCGGAGTGGGCGACACCGTGGCCTGCGGTCATGAGATTGAGCTGGCCGGGTCGGATGACCTGTTCGCTGCCCAGCGAGTCGCGGTGCAGCGCCTCGCCGTCGAGCAGCCAGGTGACGGTCTGCAGGCCGATATGGGGATGGGGACCGATGTCGAGCCCGTGGTCCTCGGTGACCACCGCCGGGCCCATGTGATCGATAAAGCACCATGCGCCGATACTGCGCCGATCCCGGCGCGGCAGCGCGCGGCGAACCCGGAAGGCGCCCACCTCGGCCTCGCGACTGTCGGTGATCTCGACCCGGCCCGACCTGCTCACCGGGCCGGCGGCACCGCCGAGAACGACGTCCGCAGGCGTCGCCGGCCCGCTCATCGACGGGTGCTCCGGCTGCGATCCCTCGCGACCAGGAAAGGATCGGAGTGCAGGAGTGGATCGGAGGGCCCGTGGAAAGGCCCAAAGCGCTGGCGGTCGGCGATCAATCGACCGCACCCGCGTCGAAGGCCACGAGCACCGTCTCGGCCGCATCCGCAATTGCTTCGAGCTGTGCCGGTGAGAGCCGGTCGATGAAGAAGCGCCGCACCGCGCGAAGATGGCCGGGGGCGGCGGCCTCTATCTCCTCGCGCCCGCGGCCGGTGACGACCACGTGGGCCCCCCGCCGGTCGGAACCGCATTTCTCCTTGGTCACGAGGCCCCGCTCCCCCATCCTGCTCACCTGGTGCGAAACCCTGCTCTTCTCCCAGCCGAGGGCCTTCGCGAGCTCGAAGAGGCGCATGCGCCCCTCGGGCCGATCGGTGAGCGCCACCAGGACCAGGTACTCGGGGTACGAAAGCCCGGCCTCCGACGCCAGTTGCCGGGAGAGCTCACCGTCGAGGCGCAGGTGCATGAACTGCAGGCACCGCCAGGCCCGTTCCTCGCGCTCGTCCAGCCATCGGCCATTTTCCACATCCTCAGAGTACCGGGAATAGTTGATGTATCCACTATGTTGGGCATCACGTCAACCACCTACGAGGAGATGCCTGATGACGACGTCCAGCGTTCCGACCGCCCTGACCGGAAGCTACACCATCGACCCGTCCCACAGCCGGGTCGGCTTCATCGCCCGCCACGCCATGGTCACCAAGGTGCGGGGATCGTTCAACGACTTCGAGGGATCCGGCTACTTCGACGCCGAGAACCCGGCGAACTCCCGAGCGAAGCTGACGATCAAGGCCGCGAGCATCGACACCCGCAACGCCGACCGCGACAACCACCTCCGGTCCAACGACTTCTTCGACATGGAAACCTACCCGGAGCTCACCTACGCCTCCACCGCCGTCGAACCCCTCGACGCCGAGCACTACCGGGTCACCGGTGACCTCACCATCAAGGGTGTGACCAAGCCGGTCACGATCGACTTCGAGTACACCGGCACCGCGGTCGACCCCTATGGCAACACCCGTGTCGGCTTCGAGGGCAAGGCGACGATCAACCGCAAGGACTGGGGGGTCAACTGGAACGCCGCCCTCGAGGCGGGCGGCCTGCTCGTCAGCGACAGCGTCACCCTCGAGCTGGACGTCTCCGCCATCCGCAGCGGCGAAGCCGCCTGACATGCCCTGTCCGCCCGGGGACGCGAGCGCCCCGGGCGGACGGCGATCTTCTGGTCGGCCCCGGGCCGCGGCGCCCTAACTGCCGCCCCGGGCAGCTCGCGACCCCTTTCCCGGGTCAGCTGGTCAGCTGGCCCAGCGTCACGCTAAGGGTCCTCTGGGACCCGTCCTGGCCGAGCACGACGACCTCGACGGTCCGCCCGGGGGCGAGGCCGGCCAGGATGTCCTGGAGGTCGGCCAGGGAGGTGGTCGGGTGGCCGTCGACGGATGTGATCACGTCGCCTGCGACGATGCCTGCCCTGGCTGCCGCACCGCCGGGTGTCACGCTGACGACGACGACGCCTACGGGGTTGCCGAGAGCGTCCACGGCGTCGGAGGCCGATATGCCCAGAGCGGCCCGGCCCGAGGTGGTGACATGCCCGTTCGCGATCAGCTGGGGGACGATCAGCTTCACCGTGTTCGACGGGATGGCGAAGCCGATGCCTGCTGCGGCGCCTCCCACCTGCTGATCGACCGCGGCCAGCGTCGGGATCCCCACGACCTCCCCGGCGAGGTCCACGAGCGCGCCGCCGCTGTTGCCCGGGTTGATCGCCGCGCTCGTCTGGATGGTCGAGGGCAGTTCCACGCCGTTGCCCTCGCTGACCGACCGGCCGTTGTAGCTGACGATCCCCTCGGTCACCGAGCTGGCCAGCCCGAGCGGGTTGCCCACCGCGAAGACGATGTCACCGACCTGGAGCGCCGCCGAGTCTCCGAAGGAGGCCGGCGAGAGGGCGCGGGCACCGCCGACCCGGATGACCGCCAGATCGTCGGGTGGATAAGCGCCGACCAGCGACGCCGACAGCGTCTGTCCGTTCACCAGCTTCACCTTGAAAGTGGTGGCGGATCCCACCACATGGTCGTTGGTGACGATGTCGCCCTTCCGGTCGTAGACGACCCCGGATCCCAGGCCGGCGGTGGTGGAGATCTCCACCACCTCGGGGCGCACCTTGTTCACGACCGCCACGAACGCCTGCTGCACGCTGGCGGCCGCGCCCGTCGGCCTCGGCGTGCTCGGCGAGGGGGACGCAGACGTCGGAGCGGTCGAAGACACCGTCAGGCTGGTCGGCGGGGCGGCCTGGCGTTGCCCGGGACTGCACGCCGAGACGGCCGCTCCCACCGCCAGGGCCGAGAGCCCCAGCCGCGCGACCGGGATCGGATGGCGACGCGGCCGAGCCGGTCTCGCCGGCGGTTCACCCGCACCAGTGGCCATGGCCTCCACCTCCATGAGAGTCCTCCCGTCCAGAATGCGAGCGATCAGGAACCGGTCGCGACGTCGAACAGGCGGCGCAGCCGCGCCGCCGGAGCGGCGCCAACCTGGCGGCTCACCTCCCGGCCGTCGCGCAGCGCGACCAGCGTCGGTATGCCCTGCACGGCGAAGCGGCTGGCGATCCGGGGCGAGCTGTCGACGTCGACCTTCACCAGCTTCACCCGCCCCGCGAACTCCCCCGCGAGCTGCTCCAGGATGGGGCTGACCACCGCGCACGGGCCGCACCAGGGCGCCCACAGGTCCACGACCACCCCCACGGGGCTGCCCACGGCGACTTCCGCGAAGCTGGAGTCGTCAGCGTGGGCGATCCACGCAAGTTCACCCTTGCACCGCGCGCAACGGGGCCTACCCGCCGCCGCGGCCGGCACCCGGTTACGGGAGCCGCACCTCCTGCAGGTGACGACTTCAGTGCTTACCGCCTGATCGCCCATCTGCGCCCTCCAGGCGATCGTGGGCCCGCCCCGGCACCTCCGGGTCGGCCTCTCCTGCCGAACGCGCGGTCTGCCGCGCCCATTGGCCCACGGTAGCGCGCTCACCATCCTCTCCCGCCGTCAGAGCCGCCCAGCGATCCGGGGGCATCACGCCCGACCGACACGGCCAGACGGCCAGCGCGTCCGACTACCCGTGACGCCTCCGGGCCTGCCCGCCGGGAAGGCGGCAAAGAATACCTAAAGGGCCTTTTTTTCTAGCAGACCTTAGATATAATGACCCCACTCGGATGAACAGGAGGCGTCGATGGCAACGACCCTTCAGAGAAGCTGCCTCGCAGGACCGGAGACGGACTTTCTCCCATTCGGCGCCCCACAGGCGGCCGCCATCACGGTCGAGAAGGTGGGATGACGATGCCGGCCCTCGACCACGGCGGCCTTTTGACCCTGGTCCGCAAGGCCCACGCTGCCGCAGGCGACGCCGACATCAAGCGCCTGAACGACGACCTCGAAACCTTCGTCCACGCCCTCGCTGCGCACCTCGATAACGAGATGCTGCTGCTAACCCGCGTCCCCCCGGGCGAAGCTCGGATCCTGCGCCGAGGCCAGGCACGGGTGTCGGCCGCCGCCCGAGCGCTCCTTCACGAGGCCACGGGAAGCGCTGCGGACGTTCCGGGCCGTTGCGCGGCCCATACCGAGCAACTCCTCGCCCTCCTTGCGCTCCAGGCCCGCGACGAGCGGCTCGCCCTCCACGGCGTCTACCCGGGCCCAGGAGGTGGGCACGAGGACCGTGCCCGTCACTACCATGCTCGCCACTGACGAGCGGGATCCGGCGGCGGCCTCACCCGTCGCGCCGGATGTGCAGGCGGCGGCCGGCCCGGGACGCCGAGGGCTTCTCCTTCGGAGGTCCTCGGTGACGACGGTCGCAGCGCTCGAGAACAGCAACCGCGCGTGGTGGCACCACGATGCTCGGCCTGCTGCGCCGGAGGGACCGGGTCCTCCGCCGACGAGGAGAGGTTCACAATGACGCCTGAGAACAGACCAGCCGGGACCGAGGCCGCACGGTCTGCCTTCCGGTCCGAATCCCGCACCTCGTCGTCGCCCGAGTCGGCATCGCCCGCGGATGCACCCGAGGCGTCGGCAGCCGGCCTGGACATAGTCGATGAGTGGGGTTACGAGTCCTTCCCGGCGAGCGACCCGCCCCAGTCCTGGCGCATCGCGGGATGCGTCTAGTGTCCCCCGCCTTAAGTCGTTCGCGTAAGTGTGGTAGGTATGGCACGGACGGGGCGACCCAAGGCGGTGCTGGATCTGACCGACGACGAGCGCGAGCAGCTGGGGAGGTGGGCTCGGCGCCGGAAGTCCGCTCGAGCGTTGGCGTTGCGGTCGCGGATCATCTTGGACTGCGCGGCGGGCATGTCGAATAAGGCGGTGGCGGAGGCCGAGCGGGTGAATCAGGCCACGGTGGGTAAGTGGCGGCGCCGGTTCGTCGAGGCCCGCTTGGATGGACTGGTCGACGATCCCCGCTCGGGCCGGCCGCCGTCGATCACCGCCGAGCGGGTCGAGGATGTGATCGTCGCCACCTTGGAGTCCACCCCGGCGGACGCGACGCACTGGTCGCGAGCGAAGATGGCCGAACGCAGCGGGCCGTCGGCTTCGACGATCGGGCGGATCTGGCGTTCCTCCGAGCTCAAACCGCACCGGGGCGATGGGTTGAGGCTCTCCAACGATCCGCTGTTCGTGGACAAGGTCTTCGACGTGGTCGGGTTGTACCTGAACCCCCCGACGGTGCGGTCGTGTACTGCGTGGACGACAAGTCGCAGGTCCAGGCGCTAGCCCGATCCCAGCCGGCGTTGCCGATGATGCCCTACATGCCCGAGCGTCGCACCCGTGACTACGTCCGCCACGGGGTCACCAGTCTCTTCGCGGCGTTCGACACCGCGGATGGCACGGTCATCTCCTCCCCGCATCGCCGGCACCGGGCGATCGAGTTCAAGAAGTTCCTGGCCAAGATCGACGAGGCGATCCCCGCCGGCGTCGACGTGCACCTGGTCTGCGACAACTACGGCACCCACGAGGCCCCGGCGGTCAGGGCGTGGCTGGAACGCCACCCCCGCTTCCACGTGCACCACACGCCGACCTACTCGAGCTGGATCAACCAGGTCGAGCGGTTCTTCGCCTACATCACCGCCGATCTGCTGCGACGCTCCGACCATCGATCCGTCCAAGCACTCGAGGCCGACATCCGGGCCTGGATCGCCGCGTGGAACGAGAACCCCACGCCGTTCATCTGGACCGAGACCGCCGAACAGATCCTCGACAAACTCGGACGACTATTGCAACGGATTAACGGCGGGGGGCGCTAGGCCAGGGATCGTGTCGCCCCCGGGGAACGCCGAATAGCCTGCCGGCTCGTGGCCTATCCGTGGATCCAGACGGTCGAGCCGATCGGCGCGAGCCCCGAAGACCACAGGAAGTCCATGGCCGCGTCGGTGACCCGGATGCACCCGTGCGACGCCGGGTACGGAGGCACGGACGGGTACCCGTGGATGGCGACCCCTGAGTGCACGTACTTGGGCCGGTACAAGACGCCGAGACTCGACACGTCGTAGCCATCCACCTGGCGGTAGACGGTCCACCATCCGCTGGGCGTGGTGCCGGCAACGGCCCCGGTCGAGGTGTGAATCGTCCAGAGCACCTGACCGTTGCGAACCACCAACAGGACCTGGTGAGCCTTGTCGACCTCGATGAGGTTTCCGCGCGCCTGGGCGATCGGCCGGCTCGCCCTGTCCAGGGCTGCGGCCGTGGCCGGCCCGACCGTCCCGTCGGCCGGCAGGCCGCTGACCCACTGGAAGGCGTAGACCGCCTGGACGGTCAAGAGCCCGAATCGGCTGTCCACGCCGCCCGCGCCACCCAGCCAGTAGCCCAGCGTTTGCAGCCGCTCTTGCAAGCGGGCCACCGCTGGACCGCTCGATCCCGGGCCGAGCACGGCGGTCGCCTCGCCGTGGACCAGCCAGTAGCCGGCGGGGCCTCCGGCGATTCCGACCGTCGGCGCCCCCCCGAGCCGGGCGTCTGACCCGTAGAAGGGGGCGTCGCCGAAGGTGAACACCCCACCGTCTTCGGCAGCCAGCCAGTAGCCGCGACCCGAGGGCGTTGCGGCCATGCCGGTGACAGGCGCGACCAGGTGGACGCTACCCGTCGAGCCGTAGAACGAGGCGTGGAAGGCGAAGATCCCCCCGTCGGCCCCGACCAGCCAGTAGCCCTGGCTGGTCGGGGAAGCCGCCATGCCGACGATGGGCGCGTTGAGGGCGACGTTGCCCATCGAACCGTAGAAGCGGGCGTCACCAAAGGCGAACAC
>JAJYLA010000217.1 GCA_021788115.1 Actinomycetes bacterium
GGTCGCCGTCCCCCGCCTGCTCGCCGAGCCGGCCGGCGACCTGTGGGGCGAGCGCACCGTCGAGCGCGACCTGCTCGCCGAGCGTCTGGCCGCCCTCGCGGCGAGCGGCGAGCTGGTCCCGCGGCGGGTCATGCTGCACCGCGCCGACGGCCGCCTGGAGGAGTCCCGCCGCATCGGCCCCGCCTATCAGGCGCTCGTGTTCCGGGACCTGCCCATCGACCTCTTCATCGTGCGGCCGCCCGCCGAGTGGGGCGTGATCTTCGCGCTCCGTACCGGGCCCGGCGACTGGAACACCCGCCTGGTGACCGAGTGCCAGCGCTACGGCCGCCGGGTGTCGGGGGGCCGGCTCCTGGTCGACGGCGTCCCCGTCGCGTGTCCCGAGGAGGCCGACTTCTTCGGCGAGATCGGGCAGCCCTGGGTGGAGCCCCCGGAGCGCCAGCCGGCGCGTGTGCACCTGGGCCGCGGCTCGGGGGAGGGCGGGTAGGATGGCCGCGATGACGATCTTCCCGAGGTCGGCCCCCGTAGGGTCAACTGGCAGAACCGGGCCGCGCTGGGTCCCCCTCCCTCCCTCGTGCCCGTACGGGGCAGCTTCGCGCCACGTCGCGGTGCTCCGCGAGCGTGGACAGCCGGCCGCTCGCGCCACGTTCGGGGGGCTCGCGCCACTTCCGGTCGGGCTCGCGCCACGTTCGGTCGGGCTGGCGCCACCCATACGTACGGGGGTGCGGCGGTGAACGAGACGGGACTCGACGCGGCGATCCTGCACCAGCTCGCGGCGGGCGAGCGCGGGAGCGCGCCGATTGCCGACGCCCTCGGCGAGCAGAAGCGGACGGTCCAGCGCTATCTCGCCGGGCTCCGGGCGCGCGGCCTCGTCGAGTCGCCCTCGCACGGCATCTGGACCCTCAGTGGCGCCGGCAGTCGGGCGTCCCTGGCCGCCGCGGTCCCCGAACCGCCCGCTTGACGCTCACGCTCCCCGGACCGACGCGGGCCGCCCTCGGGGCGTGGATCGAGGTGCGCGGCGAGGCACCCGGACCGCTCTTTCCGCCGCTCTCGCGGACGGCGGGCACGGACCGGCTCTCGGCCGGCGGGCTGTACCGGATCGTCCGCACGCTGGGTCGGCGAGCCGGGGTCCCGGTCCGGCCCCACGGCCTGCGCCACGCCGCGATCACCGAGGCGTTGACGCTCATGGGCGGCGATGTCCGCGCCGTCGCCCGCTATTCCAGGCACCGCGACTTGCGCGTCCTCACCTTGTACGACGACGCGCGGACGGACCTCGCCGGCGAGGTCGCCGCCCGGGTGGCGGGCTCACTGTGAGCACCGGCCGCCCCGTAGTTCCAAGGAGGACCAGCCATGGGACCTGAAAGCCAAACTCGCGGCTCGACGGAGCTTGCGTGCCCCCACTGTCAGCCGGACATGAGCCCTGACTCGACCGCGGATTGGTTTCGCAGCGGCGGCCCCTGGGCCGCGATGTCGCGCCTACACGGGGGCGACCACCACGCGAACAGGGCGTGGATGGACCACTGCTATCGCCTCCGCCTCGCCGACGGTCGCTGGGCGTACATCGCCGAGCCGTACCACCTTGACGCCGAGGCTCTACGGGATCTCGCGTGGCTCACAGAGAACGGCTTCTATGTCTTGATCACCGCCGGCCGGGCCCTCCACATGCCGGGGCACAGCATCTCGGTCAGGATCGAGGAAGAGTGAGGGGGTACGAGGCGATTCGCCCGCCGCTGCCTCTGGCGCTGGACCCCTACGGGGGGATGGTGAGTCCCGCCGCGGCCGGTAACCGACAAGGCGTACACCGGGGTACCCCGAGAAACCTCGCCCGGACAAGGCGTACACCGGGGTACCCCGGTGTACGCCTTGCTTGAGCGCGCAGCTACACTCTACCGATCATGGACCGTGATGAGCTACTCCTTCGAGGCTTGAGCGACGGAGCCACGAGCACCGTCGAGCTCGCCGAGCGTTCGGGCCTGCCGCCGTCGACGGTTCACCGGGGCCTGCGGCACCTGACCAAGTCCGGCCACGTGTTCAGCCCGACGTACAGCGTCTACCGTCTGACGGGGCTCGGCCAGACGGTCGCGGGCCACCTCGGATCGAAGCCGGCGGCCGCGCCGGTCGAGGGTGACCTGTGACCATTGACGAGCTGCTCCTCGAGCTCGACCGGCGCGGGATCAGGGTCGCTCCCACCGCCGACGGCCGCCTCCACTACGTGAGTCCCTCGGCAGACGCTTTCACGCCGGATCTGCGCGACGCCGTGCTGGCCGCCAAGCCGGAGCTGCTGGCGCGGCTGAACGGGGAGGCCGAAGCCGGGCGAGCGTCTCCGCCCCGGCCCCGATCGCGTAGCCGACCGGCTGGACCGCCCGCAGCCACCACGGCACCGATCGAGAGCCCGCGTCGGCAACGGGGCGCTACCTCGCGTGCGAGCCGCCAGAACCGCCGACCTCCCGCGTCCGCGCCGAGGTCGTTGGTCACGCTGACCACGGCCGTGGCGGCCACGCCGGTCGCCCTGCCGGCCCCTCCGCCCCGATCATCGACGGCGGCGTCACGACCCGCGCCCGAGCAGCCGCTCCCCGTTCAGGACGGCGGCTTGTCCCAGGTCATCAGCTCGCGGCCACCGGCCGAGCTCGAGCTGGCCGCGGTGCCGGTCGGTCCGGACGCCGAACCGACATCCGCCGCTATCGTCGGCACGACCGACCGGCACCCGGTCGCCACGGCGCTGATCGCCATCACCGGCGGCTGGATCGTCTGGAAGGTTCTGGTCTTCCTCGGCGCTCGGGAGACCACGGTGCGGGCCGACGTGGCGCCGCGGTCGAGATCAGACGTGGCGACGACGACCGTCGCGCTCCAGCCGGTCAGGCCGAGCTACACCCCGCCCCGGTAGACCGCGCCCGTCTCGCCGCCGATGATCGTGACGGTTGGGCCACTGCCGAGGGGCTCCCGCCGCTCACCCGGCCGGCACCGCGACGGGCGC
>JAJYLA010000218.1 GCA_021788115.1 Actinomycetes bacterium
CCGGCCGCCTGGCAGGCCAAGGTGCGCGCCGGGGTGGCGGTGCTGGCCGCCGCGCACGGGCCGTCGGAGGTCCTGGCCGGCCTGGTCGGCGGCCGCCTGCGGCGGGTGCAGGTGAGCGACCCCGAGCTCAACGGCTCGGCCGCCCGCGTGTCCGCGGCGCTCGACGGGTGCCCGCCCGGCGAGGCGGCAGCCGCCCTCGCCCCCTTCGGGGAGCCGGGGCGGCGGGTGGCGGCGGCCCTGGCCAAGGTGGACGGGAGGTGCGCATGACCGAGTGGCTGGAGGTGCAGGGCTACCGGCTCGCCCTCGATCGCTACTACGAGCGCGCCGGCCACCTCTGGGTGCTGGTCCTCGGACCCGGGCGCGTGCGGCTCGGCATGGATCCCCTCGGTGTGGAGACCACCGGAAGCCTCGCCCAGGTGGCGCTGGCCCCGCCCGGCACGGCGGTCCGCCGGGGCGAGCCCTTCGGGTCCGTCGAGGCCGAGAAGTTCGTGGGCCCGCTGGTGGCGCCCCTGTCGGGCACCGTCGTCGCCGGCAACGCCGCAGCGGAGGCCGACCCGTGGCTCGTCCACCGGGATCCGTTCGGCGAGGGCTGGCTCGCGGAGCTCGCCCCGTCGGACCTCGCTCACGACCTGCCCCTCCTCGCTCACGGTGTCGGGGAGGTCACGTCCTGGTTCGAGGGTGCCGTGGCCGGCTACCGCCTCCGGGGGGTGCTGGCCGAATGAACGCCTTCGAGCTCCGCCGGGCGCGCTTCGGCGACAGCATGGACTTCTACGCCCCCGGGCTCAAACGGTGGGAGACCGCGGAGTGGAAGCCCGTCAACCCGCGACGGTTCCTCCCCGTGTCGGTCACCGGCTCCGCATGCGCCCTCGGGTGCGACCACTGCAAGGCCAAGGTCCTCGACGGGATGATCTCGATCCGGGCGGGGTCGAACCTCTTCGAGCTGGCCCGCACCCTGAAGGCGCAGGGCAGCGAGGGACTCCTGCTGTCGGGCGGCTCGGGCCGCAACGGCTCCGTCCCGCACCTGCCGCACCTCGTCCACGTGCCGCGCATCCGCGAGGAGCTGGGCATGAAGGTCATCGTGCACTCGGGGGTGGTGACCCCCGCGCTCGCCGCCGCGCTGGCCGCCGCCGGCGTCGACGGGGTCATGCTCGACATCATCGGGGCCGACGCCACCATCCGGGAGGTGTACCACCTCGACCTCAGCGTGGCGGACTTCGACCGCTCCCTCTCGCTGCTGGCCGGTCGGGGGCTGCGCATCATCCCCCACATCGTCCTCGGGCTCCACCACGGCCGTTTCCTCGGCGAGCACCGCGCCCTCGAGCTCATCTCCGGCCACCCCGTGTCCACGCTCGTGCTCGTCGTGCTCGTGCCGCTCGTGGGCACCCCGATGGGCCACCTGCCCCCGCCGCCGCTGGAGGACGTGGCCGGTTTCTTCGAGACCGCCCGCCTGGCGATGCCCGGCACGAAGGTGAACCTCGGGTGCGCCCGCCCCCTGGGCCGGCTCAAGGCGGATCTCGACCAGGCCGCGGTGGACCTCGGGCTCAACGGCATCGCCTACCCGGCGGACGGAACCGTCGCCTACGCCCGGTCGCGCGGCCTCGAGGCGCGGATGTACGAGTACTGCTGCTCGCTGACATGGTCGGGCGACGAGGCCACCGGCCTCTCGAGCGTGTCCCTCGCCGAGGTCGGGTCATGAGCGAGCGCTGGCGTCTCCTCGCCGACGACGGCGTGGGCGCCGCCGAGGGCCTGGCGCTCGACGAGGCGATCATGACCGCCTACCGGCGCGGCCAGCCGCCGCGGGCGCCGACGCTGCGGCTCTACACCTACCGCAGCCACGCCGCCCTGGTGGGGCGCTACCAGCACCTCGAAGCCGAGATCGACGTAGGCGCGTGCGGGCAGACGGGCACCGGTGTCGGCCGGCGGCCGACGGGCGGCGGGGCGATCGTCATGGGGGAGCAGCAGCTCGGCGTCGCGGTGGTCGGCCCCGCCCCGACCGCCGAGTCGCCCAAGGAGCTCATGGAGCGCCTGTCCGGAGGGATCGTGGCCGGTCTGGCGGAGCTGGGCATCGAGGCTTCCTTCCGGGGCAAGAACGACCTCGAGGCCGGCGGCCGCAAGATCGCCGGCCTCGGCCTGTACTTCGACGGCGAGGGGGCCATGCTGTTCCACTCCAGCGTTCTGGCCGACCTCGACGTGTCCTTCATGCTCCGGGTCCTGCGCATCCCCGCGGCCAAGCTCGGCGACAAGGGCGTGGCCGCGGTGCGCGAGCGTGTCACGACCGTCACCGCCGAGACCGGCCGGGCGTGGACCGGCGCCGACTTGCGGCCCGTCGTTGCCCTCGGCTTCGCCAAGGCGCTCGGGATCGACCCGGCGGAGGGCGACCCGACCGCCGACGAGCGGGCCCGGGCCGGGTGGCTGGCGGCGCAGAAGTACGCCGCCGGAGAGTGGCTGTACCAGAGGAGCCCGCATCCCGACATGTCGGGCTCCGCGGTCGTGAAGACGCCGGGGGGTCTGGTGCGCGTGTATCTGGAGTCGAGCGGCGGGACGATCAAGAGCGTCCTGTTCACCGGCGACTTCAACGAGCTGCCCCCCGCCCTCGCCCGCTTCGAGGCGGCCCTGAAGTGGAAGGGTCTCGAGAGTGAGGAGGTCCTCCTTCTGGCCCGGGGCGCGGCCGGCGGGGATCCGGGCCTCGGGCTGTCCCCGGAACGGCTGGCCGACCTCGTCGTCGAGGCGGGCGAGCGCGCCGCCGCGCGCGCCGCAGCGAGCCCGGTCCGGCCGGAGGGTTCCTGCTACTTCCCCGAGGTTGGCTGAGATGGGCCGGCCGATCCCCGTGACGCTGCTGGCGACCGCCGCCGGCGCAGCCGCCGCCCCGGCCCCAGGCGGTGAGAGCCCCGAGTGGGTGCGCGTCTCGGGGGCCAGCGCCCTCGCCCTGCGCTTCCGCTCGGGTCGCTTCGGCCGGGACTTCGCGTTCG
>JAJYLA010000219.1 GCA_021788115.1 Actinomycetes bacterium
AACGTGGCTGTCAAACGGAGCGTCAACGGATTGGTGGACCTGCTGTTCACGAAACCGACGAAGCCGTCCACGTGAGGCCCCGGAAGGGTCGGTTTCGTTCGTGGGGAGACGTCTGATGCCCCGTCGCGCTGGGGCGTCGCGGGCCAAAGGCTGACAAGAAGGCTGCACGATCGATCGCGGACGGGGCGCGTCGGCAGACCTGAGGGTTGCCCGCGGGGCCCCCGGTGCGTGGACAGCGTCAGGCGAGCACCAGCCGCCCGGACCGGCAAGCAGTCGCTCGTCGACGGCGGCACGACGGGCCCGTATGGCGCTTGGCGGGTCTGCCGTCGGGTGCCACAAGGGAGACACTGATGCCAGACGGCCAGCGTCTGACGTAGGCTGGTGGGCGAGCGGCGCGACGCGTTCATGTAGGAGGGTGAGGAGCCATGCGAACGAGTGCCGACAGGCGGCTGTCCCTGCTGGTCGTAGCCAGCACCATCGTGCTCATCGCCGCGGGATGCGGGAGTGCGGCAACGTCAGCGCCGGCGAGCGCCGCACCCGCGGCATCGGCGGCGGCAGCAGCCGCCCCGGCAGCGTCCGCGCCGGCCGCGAGCACCGCTCCGGTTGCATCAGCAGCAGCGGCGTCCGTGGCCCCCAGTGCGGCCGCGGCGGGACCCGTCCTGAAGGTGGCCCTGGTCGCGCCGAGCGCCAAGAACGACCTGAGCTGGACGCAGACCATGGTCGAGGGGTTGCAGAGCCTGCAGCAGTCGCAGAACCTTCAGATCGCCATCTCCGACAACCAGTTCGTGGTGGCGGACTCGGGCAACGTCATCCGGCAATACGCGTCGGAGGGCTACAACCTCATCATCGCCCACGGGTCGCAGTACGGCTCGACGATCCAGCAGCTGGCGCCGCAGTTCCCAAACGTCTCCTTCGCCTGGGGCACGGCGGGCTCCACGTACAACCTCCCGAACGTGTTCGCCTATCTGGCCGCGGCCAATGAGGGCGGCTACGTCGAGGGCGCCATGGCCGCCATGCTCAGCAAGTCGCACGTGCTGGGGGCCATCGGCCCGATCGCGGCGGGCGATGACCAGCTCTTCATCGACGGGTTCGTGGCCGGGGCCAAGTCAGTCGACAAGTCCATCACCGTTCATCCCGTCTACACCGGTTCGTACAGCGACACCAGCCTCTACGCCACGGCGGCCAAGACGTTCGTCGCGGGGGGCGCGGACGTGCTCGCCGGCACCACACAGGCATCAGCCGGGGCGATCGGCGTGGCCAAGCAGAACCACATTCCCTGGTTTGGGAACGACTGGTCGATGGCCACACTTGCCCCGCAGTTGGTCGTCGCGACCGAGGTCTACAACTGGGCCCCGGTGCTGACCCAGATGTTCACCGAGATCCGCGCGGGCAAGCTCGGCGGCGCCACCTACACCATCAACCTGGGCAACGGGGGCGAGGTCATCCAGTTCAACTCCGGCTATGCCCTGCCCGCCACCGTGAAGGCGAAGGCTGACGCGCTCATCAAGGGCATCACCGATGGGTCAATCACCCCACCGCAGTGAGGACGGAGGCCAGCCCGACTGGCCCTGACCAGCCCGCCCCCACGCGCGACCCGGTCCGAGCCGCCATTGCCGGGTGCGCTCGGTAGCTGCTGGATCCTGGGGCTGGCCGCCGGAAGCATCTTCACGAGCACGATAGGAGCCGGTCCCCGCCGGCTCCTATCACTGCGTCTATGCGATAAGCCGGCGTCGGCGACCGATGTGCCACCCAACCTGGCACGGTGAGCGCGGTATGCTCGTGCGTGACGGGACGCACGCCGGCGAGGGGCAGGCCGGCCGAGGGGTGAGCCACCGGACCGAACGCGAGGCATGGGTTGGCCGAGGTCATCGAGAACCCGATCCTCAACTCCCCGTACCGCGAGGCCAAGCCCTACCCGAGGCAGTCATGACTCCCGGCGCCAAGTCCCCGACGATGGAGGGCTTTCGCTGGACGCCCCGGCGGATGGATCCGACCCACACTGGTCTGCCCGGGGACCTGTGGTGCGTCCGCGACGCATTCTGCGCGCTGATGGGATGGGCCGAGGGTTCGGCGGATTGGAACGCTTTCATTGAAGCCCCAGCACCAGGAGACATGGACCGCCTGACCGACCACCTGGGTCTCACTTGGTTCGACCCTGATTACGGTCCGCACCGCGCTGTTCGGGAGGCCGCACTCGACCATCCCGGCATCGCCTGCTACAACCTCCAAGGGTGGCCGGTGTCCCACATGGTCTACGAGCCTTACCTCCGCCATCTGCGTGGGCTTCCTGCCGCATACGCCGTGTTCGAGCCCGAACTCTTCCGCGTCCTCGTGGACATGCGCCAGCCGCCCCGCGACACTACGGCATGACCCAGGACCCCATCGGCCTCACCCAGCAGGACCTGGAGTCGCGCCTCTGGGCGGCCGCCAACTCCCTGCGTGGCCCGGTCGATCCGGCCGACTTCAAGGCCTACATCTTCCCGCTGCTCTTCTTCAAGCGGATCAGCGACACCTGGGACAGCGAGCACGAGCGAGCCCTGGCCGACTACGGTGGCGATGAGACTCTGGCCTCGCTCCCCGAGAACTACCGCTTCCAGATCCCCGAGGGGTGCCACTGGCGCGACCTGCGCCGGGTCACCGACAACGTCGGGGTGGCGCTCCAGACCATGCTCCAGCGCATCGAGCAGGCCAACCCCGACACCCTCGCCCTGATCTTCGGGGACGTGCAGTGGGGCAACAAGGAGAAGCTCCCCGAGCACGCCCTGCTCAACCTGATCGGCGCCTTCGCCACCCTCGACCTGCACCCCTCCCGGGTCGGCCACGACGTCCTGGGGGCCGCCTACGAGTACCTGCTCCGCCAGTTCGCCGATGCCTCGGGCAAGAAGGCGGGTGAGTTCTTCACCCCCCGCTCGGTGGTGCGCCTGCTCACCAAGATCCTCGACCCGGGGCCCACCGACAC
>JAJYLA010000080.1 GCA_021788115.1 Actinomycetes bacterium
GACCGCCCGTCGATCGTCGAGGCGTACGTGGACCCGAACGTGCCGCCGCTGCCGCCGCACATCACCTTCGAGCAGGCGAAGTCGATGGCCGCGGCGATCCTGCGCGGCGACCCCGACGCGGGCCCGGTGGTGCGCCAGTCGTTCAAGGACATCCTCGGATGAGCCGCTCGCGACAGCCTGACGACGAACCTCGGGACGAGCATCGGGCCGGCCGTGGAGTTGATCGCCAGGGACGTGCCGGCGGCCCCCGTGGACAGGGGGGCCGAAGCCGCGATCGCCCGCGCCGAGCAGCGCTTCGGGCTCGACCTGCTGCGCCGCCTCGGCGGGGGCGACTCGTCCACCAACGTGGTCGCGTCGCCGCTGAGCCTGGCGGTCGCTCTGGCGATGCTCGAGACGGGTGCACGGGGGCCCACACTCGACCAGATCGCCCGCGTGCTCGGGACGCCGGGGCTCAGCCCCGGCGCGCAGGACGCCGGCTGGGCGGCCCTCCTCGGTGACCTCTCGGCGGCCGCGGCCAAGGACGGGGTGACGATCCGGTCGGCCAACAGCCTGTGGCTCCAGCGCAACCTGCCCATGGTTGCCACCTTCATGGCCGACATGGCGCGCTACTTCCGCGCCGGCGTGTGGCAGGTCGACTTTGCGCGGGACCTCCCCGGCGCCACCAGCGCCATCGACCGGTGGACCAGCGAGCACACCGCCGGCAAGATCACCCGGCTCTTCCGGCCCGGTGACCTCAGCGCCGCCACGGCGCTCGTGCTCGCCAACGCCGTCTACTTCGACGGCGCGTGGCAGGCGCCGTTCCAGGCGTCCGCGACGGCCGACCTGCCGTTCCACCTGCCCTCGGGTGCGACGGTCACGGTCCCGTTCATGCAGCAGCAGGCGCCGCGCACGGCCGTGACCACCGCGTACGGCGCGGTCGAGCTTCCCTACCGGGGCGGGCGGCTAGCGGCGGTGGCGATCATGCCGGCCGCCGGGACCCTGCCGGAGTTCGTCGCGGGTCTCACCCCTGGCCGTCTCGACCAGATCGTCGCCGGCCTGGACCGCCGCTCCCAGATCTTCCTGCCCCGCTTCACGGTCTCGGGGTACCTCGACCTGAAGCCCACCCTCGAGGGGATGGGCATGGACGTCGCCTTCACCGGGGGGGCGGACTTTTCGGCCATGAGCCCCCGCGGGCTGGCCGTCCAGTCCGCTGTGCAGCGCGACTACCTCGCCGTGGACGAGCACGGGACGAAGGCCTCGGCCGCCACGGGCATCGGCCTGGAGCCCACCGCCACCGTCAGCGTGCTCCGGTTTGACCATCCCTTCCTCTTCGTGATCCGCGACACCGTGACCGAGGCCATCCTCTTCGCCGCCCGGATCGAGAACCCCACCCCCTAGCCCGGCGTCCGACCACAAGCGGCACGGCGCTGACGACCGCGGCGGGGGGCCCGTCGAGGTTCGCCACGCGCACCTCGCACCGCAGCCGGGACGTGTCGACCATGAGGAGCAGGACGTCGCCGCGGTCCCGGTAGAACGGGTCGGCCACCGCGCCCACCCGGCCGGCCAACGAGCATCGGACCAACCCGACCTCGTCGAACGACCTGCAATGAGTCGGCCGCCGGCGGTCCTCACAGCGGGCGACGGCCTCCTCCCACTCGGCCCGCAGCGCACGGTGCTGCACGGGACCCGAGAACACGCAGCGGCGGGGTGGCGTCCATGCCGCTCGACAGTGCCCGCTCCGCGTGGTTGACGGTGAGGCGGGGGTGGGCGTGTAAAGTTTCAGCCTCCGCTCTCGTAGCGCGATGAGGCCCGAGTAGCTCAGCCGGCAGAGCAACGCACTCGTAATGCCTTTCGGGCCGTCTGAAGGGGTTGAGCGAATCGGCGAAATAGGGCCTGACCTGCGGCTTTATGCGAGGGCGTCGGATCGTGGGGGAGCCAGATGGCGGAAGTTGATGTCCAAAAATATGTCCAAACGGGAGCGTCGGTAGAATGTCGGGGATGACACAGGTCGCCGAGGTACATGTCACGGTGGGCCCAGACGGGTCCCTTCTGGTCCCTGCCTCTCAGTTGGCGGGCGCGGGCATCCACGCCGGTGATTCGGTGGTGGTCGCGCCGGAACACCGGCGGCGGGTCCGTTCGATGCTCGGCGTGCACGACCGGGGGATCGACTTCGACGTCGAGGACCAACGTGACATCCGGGCTGAGATGGCCGCCGGTCTTGGCGAGGACCTGACCCGGTGACCGAAGCCACCACCGCGGTGGTGGCCGACATCCACATCGTCATCTGGTACGTGCTCAACCCGGCCAAACTCAGCACCAAGGCGACGGAGGCGCTCGAAGGGTGCGTGGCCGCGGGTGAGCCGATCCGGGTGAGCGCCCATTCGCTGGTCGAGCTTGTCTACGCGGTCGAGCGACCTACGAACCCTTTCAGCGAGGACGACCGCCAGGCGGTGCTCGAGGTATTCGAGGCGGAGGACTCGCCGTTCGAGATCGTGCCCGTGACGGCCGAGATTGCCAACCGGGTGGCGTCCGTTCCCCGAACGGCGAACGCCGACCCTGGTGATCGCATCATCGTTGCGACGGCCGAGGTGCTGGGGCTCTCGATTGTCAGCGCAGACTCGAAGTTTCCGAGCATGACATCGTTGACCGTGATCGCCTGAAGCTGGCGGTCAACGGGGTGGCTGAGGGCGAAGTCTCGATCTGGCTGCCGGACCGCACGGTCTCTCCCACACGTTGCCCCAACAATCGACGGGGGCTACGCGATCTCGGGCACTATTGGGTTTTCCCGGACCCTGGAGGGGTGTCCTTCAGCCGGCGCTTCGGGGCGGTCCAGCTCCGAGGTTCGGGGATGCTTTCCGGCGTTGTTAGGGGGCGGTTTCAGCTGACCTTGAATGCCATGAAGCGGGGCCTCCCCGGTGAGAATGGGCTCTCGCCGGAACCAATCACCAAAGGAGGCCCCAGGACATGTTGCACGTTGGGATGGATCTTTGCAGGACGAGGCTGGATATCTGCGTTATGGATGAGGAGGGAGAGGTCATCGAGGAGGGTGCGTGGCCGCCCGACGCCGACGGTCTGGCGAAGACGGTTCGTCACCTTCGTAAGTCGAAGCAGCCGGTGGCGGCGGTGATCGAGTCGATGAACGGCGCCCGTTTCGTTCATGACACCTTGGAGCTGGCCGGCTGGGCGGTCGAGATCGCGGATGCGCAGCGGGTGAAGGGGATCGCCCCTTTGGCATGCAAAACGGATCGTATCGATGCCCGGGTGCTCGCCGAGCTGAGCCGGCGTGATCTGGTTCCGGCGATATGGCTGCCGACGCCGGGGGTGCGAGCCGAGAGGGAACTGGCCCGCTGGCGGCTTCACCTGGTACGGCACCGCACCGCGCTGAAGAACCGGGTGCATTCGATCTTGCTGGCCTTCGGCAAGCCCTGCCCGGTGTCGGACCTCTTCGGCGTGAAGGGACGACAGCTGCTGGCCGACTTGGGGCTGGCCGAGCCCTGGAGGGGACATGTCGAAGCCGCGCTGCGCCTCATCGACCATCTCGACGACCAGATCGCCGAGCTCGAGGAGGAGCTCAGGTCTGACGGGGCCGACCATCCCTACGTGCCGCTGCTCATGACGGTGCCGGGTATCGGCTGGGTGCTGGCCTACACCATCGCCGCGGAGCTCGGCGACATCTCCCGTTTCCCCAGCCCGAAGAAGCTCGCCGGCTATACGGGGCTGTGCCCCAGGGTGTACCAGTCGGGAGGGACCGACCACCGCGGGCCGCTGCGCAAGAACGGGCCCCGCTACTTGCGCTGGGCGCTGATCGAGGCGGCCGGCCACGCCTGCCGGCACCCCGCCTACAGGGACCACTACCAAGCGACTGCACGGCGGCTGGGCCGCAACCGGGGCAAAAGGGTCGCCCGGGTCGAGCTGGCACGACGGCTCTCCGAGGCCATCTGGCACATGCTCACCAACGGCGAAGCCTTCAACCCCTACAGCCAGCCGGCCAAGGCGGCCGCATGAGATGACCAGCCAAGATCGCTCGCCCCGGCAGGCCCCACGCGCTACCTCTGGCCACTCGATGGCCCTCGTTTGAGATGGGCTACCGGAGCGAGTCTCCCATCCGACCTGATCCTCCCCCGAGGAGGCGATAGAGAGATGAGCACACGCTCGGACCAACCCGGGAGACCGGCCGGCTACCAGGCCCCCAGCAAGCTGGGGGCAACGACCATGGTGGCTGGCGAACGCTTCAGCACCGCCGGCGTCAATGGCACACTGCGAGCCTCCGCTGCGCTCCGGTTCTCGCTCGCCCTAACGGGCGTCCCTTGACCCCGGCTCCTACTGCCAGACCGAAAGCTGGCGCCAACTTCAATCCCCTTGACAAACGGCTCCGCTTCATAGAGAGGTAGCGGTGGAGGGCCTCGCGGACAACTTCGGAGGTGGTCGTCGTGTGCTCGGCCGCCGCCCGGTCATCGACCGCCTTGCGCAACCCTGGGTCGAGCCGTACCCGGAGCGTGTCGGCACGGCCTGAACCCATCGGTGGACGCCCGGGAGTCGCCGAAGCTGGGTGATGTCGAGCCCAGCCTCGGTTTCGTCGGCCATCCGCTGCAGGACCTCGTCTGTCGGCTCGAGCTCGACCCTGGCAAGGCTCTTCTTCTTGAACACGTCGAACTCGTCCTTGATCGCCTGGCAGAAACGGCTGACTGTCGACTTCGACACGGTGGCGTCGGGCCCGAGGGCCTCGGCGAGGGCGGCTTCGACGTCGCGGACCGACAGGCCCCGCACGAAGCCGGCGATCACCAAGTGACTCCAGGGCGTTCGTCTTCGTCACCCCACGACCGAGCAGCCGTGAGGCGAAGGGCTCGACCGCGCCCCGTAGCTTCGAGTGCTTCAGTGTGACGGGGCCGGCGGTCATCTTCACCGTCAGGTCCCCGTAGCCGTTGCGGGACCTGGCCCGGGCGTCCCTCGTGAGCGCCCGGCGCTTGTAGCGGTTCCGGCACAGGAACTCGGTGACCTCTGCCTCGAGGACGGTCTGCAGGAGGAGGCGGGTGCCGAGCGGGGCCGCCTCCTCCGTGGTGTCGCCACGCTGGCGCTGCTCCTCGGACTCGCCGAAGAGACCGTCGATCTGGGCACGGAGATGCTCGATGGGCGTTACTCGGGTAGACACGGGTGTGGGTCCTCCTTCTTGGTTTGCTTCCTCAGAAGGAACCTACGCCCGTCGTCTATTTACACCGGGGACCGGACGCCACCGGCGACACCGCCAGCGGCGAGAGGGGCCCCAGCCCATTGTTGGACCTCCTGCTGATCCGCCCAGGGCACTCAGGGACCGACATTTTCAGTGATCGAGTTCCTACACGGTTACTTGATCCTCAACAGCTCAGACGTTCCCTGAAGCGGACTAGCCGCTCGTCGGCAGTGCTGTGAACCACGCTGGCCAAGCGCCATCTCCAGCAGTCGAAGCCAACGTGGTTCCTGTCGCCTGGTCATAGGCCACCATCTCCCAGTCGTATGTCGGGAGACTCTCAAGACTGTATTGCCAGTGTACGGTCCCGCTAGCGACGGCGACCCAGATGGGGCGATCGTCGGGCACCTGTGCCCATGACGAAATCTGGGCCCCCGTCAGTTCATTGTCGCGGAACGTCTTCCAGGTAGTCGCCCTCGCCAAGGTCGCCGTGGGGTTCTGTACCAGCTTGGCCACGTCTGCTGATGCCTCCGACGCCGTCATAGGCGTACCGCTCGTCGGAACGATTTGGGGTGGTGAGCCACCCGTCGCCGGGGTGTAACCAGGAGGTGCGATCCCTTCCCATGCTGGAACAGTTGTAGTCGTTGCCTGGCCGGCGGTGAGCTGGGTCGTGTGGCTTCCCTGACCTGGCAAAAGAAGCCACACGAGGATCGCGATCATTCCTGAGACTGCTAACGCAGCAGTTATACCAATAGGAGTGCGCTTCCGCAGCAAACTATACATCTGAGATTCATCACCTCCCTTCACTACGGCTTGTTGTCTCCCCAGTCATTAGGGTTGGAAGGCGGAGTGAACGATCCGTTGAGACAATCAGGCGTCGAGTAACCCTGCCCACACGGGTGATCGATCCAGGAATCGCTCAGGCTCCACCCGGAGTGCCAGACACCGTTCGTACCTTCCCACTGAAGAGGATCGTGATAGAAAGTGTCTGAATGTTCGTATACGAGCTGATCGTTGGAGTCGTTTCCAGAGAGTTCTAGTCCGGACTGAGAAATACAGGTTCCGTAGCCAAGACCGCTGGCCGTTCCGACCTTCACCAGGCCGCGACCGTCTCCGTAGTCGATCCACGCGCTGTACGTGGCACTGCCCATATAGAGGAGTTCATAGGGGTGGTTGGTACCGTTGTTGCTTGACGATCCCGCGGAGATAGCAATGGGCTGATGATTTGCATTACTGTAGGTCCAGTAATAGAAGTATCCAGCCGTTCCGTCAAGGCCTTGGACGTCCCCAACCTCGATCCACTCGTCGCAAGGAGAGCCACTGTATGCCCACAGCGAATTGTTGATGTGGTAGCCTATTGATTCCAGATAGGCGCCATAGCTACCCACAAAATACATCGTATTGTTGTGGAACTGCGTATAAGTTCCATACTGCGTAACTCCGTAATAGCAGGCGCTCGAACCGAAGTTGCCGCCGTGGGGACAGTTAGAATTGCCTACCCCAGTAGCCTCTGCTGCAGGAGCGAGAAGTACGGAAAACGCCGGTCCGAGAACAATCAACAAGCAGACCGCCGCCAGACGCGCTTGCCAGAACCTTCGCGGTGACCGGCGGACACACCCTCTTGCTGAACCCGAAGCTGCTTTCTGAGGAACGATCCGCACAGGCAACTCCGTATCATGCTTTGCGTCGCGTGTCAAGTCATCCGGCGACGCGCCCGGTTGCATTCGTGGCCGTACAGACGTCGGGATCCACCCGGGAGGCCAGGGCTGCGGCGTACAGCTTGATCCTATGAAGAAAGGAAGCGGCCCCGGCACCGCCGGGCGCCTATTGTCATGCATTGTGGTGGCTCCCTATTGAATCATAAGCCTCACGGTGTCCTCCGGTGTCAAGTAGTGACACGCCACATGTCGTGGCACCAAAACAGTCATCACACTCAGTTTGACGGTCCAAGGTGGCGGTTTGGTTCCCAGATCAACCAGAAGTTCCTTCTAGCCGATGTTTGGCAATCCAGGCAATCGGCGCTCGTCGAACCCCGTCGGCGCCCTCGCCAGCCCTCGCCATAATCCCTTACGACTACGCCGCCCCCGTCGATTCACGCCTCGGGCTCTTCGGCCATGCCTACGGCCCTGGTCCAGATCAACGGTCCCGGCGTGGCTTTGTCGTGCCGACCAGATATCGCCCTGCCCAGCCAGCCAGCACGCCAGAAGCGAGATACGGAGCGACGACCTCATGCGCTTTGGTCGCCCAGACGCTGGACCACCGGGGAGCATGCCGCTCCGGCCACCAAGCTGGGGCCATCCCCGACCGTGCAGCGATATCCGGGTGGGGCATCGCCGCTAGGTGCCGCGCGGGGGCACCCTGGAGTTACTCGTGGAACTGCCTCGATAAGACGGAGGTTGTTGCCGGTCAGAGGGTCGGGCTGATGCTCCGGTCGGCTGTCGGCGTGTCGGCTGGCGTCCAAGCCCGTTGGCCGGCCAGAGGGTTCTTCCAGGGATCGAGGCGCTGGTCGAGGAGCTGGATGTGCCGGTCGAGGTCGGCCATTTGCCGACGAAGATTCGGGTCCGGCTGGTCGTGTGCGGTGGCTGCCATGGCGTCTCGTTCGGCTTTGAGCCGGGCCCGGCCGAGCACGGTGCGCAGCTTCGTGGGGGCCTGCTTGTCGGCTTCGATTTCCAGCGGATGGCGTCTCTGATCCGTCGGTGTGCCGGTGTCGATGGCCCAGGCTTGTCGCCGTTCCCGGCTCCAGTCCCAGGTGAGGTCCTCGACGGCTTGGTAGATGTTGTCCGCGACGGCGTGTACATGGGCGGTGTCTCGGGCTCTGCTCATGGCGACGTATCCGAGTTCTCGTCCGCCTCCGTCGGCGTAGAGGTGGGCGGTGTCGAAGGTGGCACCTTGGCTTCGATGAACGGTGGTGGCGTACCCGTGGGCGAGCTTGTCGGCTCCGATCTGGTCAGGGCCGAGAGTGTGGGTGCGGCCGTCGTCCATCCGTGCGGTGAGCCTGACCGCGTCGGTGTCGACGGCGATGACTTGTCCCCGCTGGGAGGTGACCAGCTGACCATAGGCCGAGGGAGCCAGGGTGACGATCCGATCCCCGGCCTGGTAGGTATTGCCGGCCACCTGCAGCTCCGGTCCGGCGAGCCGCCCAGTGTGCTGCATGGCTTGTCGGGCCCGGGCATTGAGGGCAGCCACGTTGGCTCTGCGCCACGCCATCATCGTCGACTGTTTCCCCTCTGCGATGTCGTCGGCCCAGGCGGCGACGGTCTGCTCGAGCGCCTGGTCCCGGTTGGAGGCGGTGGTGACCCGGCCGTGTTCGGCGTACCAGTTGAGCGCCTGTTCGACGTTGCCGGCGCGCAGCTGGGCCAGGACGCGCCGTTCGTCGGGGTCGGCTTGGCGCACGTTTTCTCGCAGCGCGTGGACGCTGCCCCCGTGCCGTTTGACGAGGGCTCCGAGGCTACCGCCCGGGCCGACGGCGCCGAGCTGGCGGTGATCTCCGACGATGATCAGCTTCGACCCGGCCGCTTCGGTCTCAGCGAGCAGGCGCAGCATGTTGGGGTCGTCGGTCATTCCCGCCTCGTCGCAGACCACCACGGTCCGGTTGTCGAGGCTGGCCTGTCCGTGGTCGATCCGCCACAGCAGGGAGGCGATGGTGCGGGACTCGCCGATGCCGGCGCCGGAGCCCAGAGTGCGGGCGGCCTGGCCTGAGATCGACGTGCCGACGACCCGGTAGTCGGCTTGTTCGAACGCTTGGCGGGCGGCGTCGAGCGCCGTGGTCTTCCCCGATCCGGCCACCCCCACGATCAGCTCCACCTGACGGCCCGAGGTGAGCACCGATCGGATCATGGCCTTCTGCCCGTCGGTTAGGGTCCGGCCACCCAGATGGTCTTCTTTGCTGATGATGGCCCGGTCGGCAGCCGCCTGGCTGACGGCGGCCGCGCCGGTGCGGTCAGCTTGGAGGGCCACCTTCAAGGCGATGGCTGCTTCGGTGGCGATCACGCAGGCGGGGGCGTACGCCTGCTCGCGGGCCGCAGTCACACCCATCAATGCGATGGCATCTGGATGGCCGCAGACGGCTTCGATCACCCGCAGCAGTTCTCGGGGGCCGTAGCCGAACAGCAGCGGCCCCACCGCCACTGCGACATCGGCGCGGGTGAAGACCTTCTGCTGGGCCAACCGTCCCGACGGTCCCAGCGCGTAGGTGGCCAACGCGGCCAGCTGCCGGGATGACAGCGTCTGAGGTTGATGATGGGGCCTCCCGGCGGCGGCTTCGATGATCTGGTCCAGGATTCCTTCAGGCGTGTAGCCCACCGCGGACAGCTCGAGGATCCAGCCGTCCATCAGATCCGCGGGCGGGGTGTGCCGCTTGGCCTTGCGGGTGTCCCGAGCGGCGGTCTGGCGGGCCTGGTAGGTGTCGTAGCCCTTGGATTCGACCGCGGCGTTGATCTCCGCCGACCGTTTGGAGAACAGCTCACACGCCCCTTCCGGTACGCCGGCGATACGCCAATGGCCGAGTTTTCCCGAGGGTCCGTCGTCGGCTTCGATCGCATAACCAAGCTCGACCGCTTTGGCTGCCGAGGCGACCCGGCCGAAGGCGGTGGCGGCGTGAAGAATGTCGCGCAGGGCGGCGGTGTCGACGGCTTTCCAGCCCCCTTTGCCGTCGGCCATGTGGCACACGTTGGCGATCAGCACGTGATCGTGAGGCTCAGGATCGCCGGCACGCGAGGTGGCGTGACGGGTGCGCGCCCAGATCAACCCGTGCGTCGCACCGCGGGTCTGCGACCGTCCGCGCCGGCCTCCGCGCACCATCATCCAGGTGTCGAGATAGGCCAGGGTGGCATCGGTTTCGGCGTCCAAGATGGCGTGCATGTCCTCGGCTCGGCCGATCACACCCAACAGCGCCACGGACTTCTGGGCGGCCACCACCAGCTCCACCCCGGGCCGCTTGGCGTTCACCAAACGGGCCCCGTCGGAGGGTCGCCGGGCGCCACCGGGACCGAAGATGGCGTCGTATTCGGCCTCCCTCACCGGCCCGGATAGGCCGAGTTCTGGGGCGCCGGAGCCACCCCAAACCAGGGGTGCCTCACCCCGGGACGCGTAGTACTCCAGTGCCGCTCGAGGATGATCGTCGCCTCGTTCCATCACCGTTTCCCGGTGATAATTGACCGAGTCGACTCCCATCATTCTCATCCACGCCACTGCGTCACCTCCGCTCTACCCGGCCCGCCGCGACGGGCTCCAGCAAGGGACAACCGGCCGGTTGCAATCGTGTTCGGGAATTTGGGGTTGGAGAAAAGGGGGTGATCGTTGGGAGGAGATGGAGGGGGTTAGGTATGGGGTTAGTCGTTGGAGTGTTGGGGTTGGGGTAATGGGAGAGAGGTTGTGGTTGGGGGTAGCTGACGGGGTGATCGACCGGGCGGTATCTCCCGACCGTCCGCCGGCGGGATATTCGATCGACGTGCCTCCACGCTTTGCCGAGACGGTCCGACGCGGGCCCCACCTGCAGGACGCGACCCCGAGCCGGCCAACCATCGTCACAGGCGCCTGCTATGGTCAACACCACTTGCACATCATAACCGTTGTATGTGATACTGTTGTGACGCAACGCATAGCACGATGGAGAGTGCGATCGTGAGAGCCCGTAAGCAGACCGACCCGGTCAAGGCGCCGCGCCCGATCGGGGCCGAGGGCGGCATCGACGTCAACGCAGTGGTCTCCTACAACCTCAAGGCCATCCGAGAACGCCGAGGCTGGACCCAGCAAGAAGTCGCCGACAACCTGGGCCGGCTCACCGGCCACGTTCTGCCCCAAGCGTCCATCTCTGCCATGGAGCGCGGATTTGACGGCGAGCGCCGCCGGCGCTTCGACGCCCACGAGCTCTACCTGCTCTCCGTTCTCTTCGACGTCCCCATCGCCTACTTCTTCGTCCCGCCCCCCGGCAGCGAGCGAACCCACCTGGCCGACACCGGCGACTGGCTGTCCACCCTCTACGAGGCGGTGCTCGGCCAGGAACGCCAGCTCGCTCCCCTCGACGAGCGCCTAGCGGAGATCGGCATCAAGAACCCCGAAGAAGCCGACCAGGCGATGGTCGCTGTACTCGGTCCGAAGACCGCCACCGGGGCCTGGCACGACCACTTCCGGGTCTGGCGCAAACGGCGGCTACGCCAACTCGAACGCCAATACGGTGACCGCCTCGACGAGGTCGCCGACTTCCTCGCCGACTTCGCCGCCCAGGTCAAAGCCGTTGGCCCCAAGACCTACCTCGAATCAGTGGCCTACAACGAACGAGACGCCAAACGAGACCGACAGAAAGAGTTCGACGAGCTCAACAAAGATCGCCGTCGCTGACGGCCTTCCTGCCCCTTGTCCACGGAGGAGGTGACCCCGTGACAACACTGCAATGGTGGAAGAGCTGGCGACAGCGTGCACGCACGGAAACATCGTTGACAAGTAAGAACCTTGCGCCTGCGGAGGCCCTCGCGTGCTGATCGCAGCTGATCCGAACGTGCTGTCGGTCCCGCAGGCAGCTGACCGGCTGGGCATCTCGAAGGACTTGGCCTACGAGCTTGCCCGCCGTGGGGAGCTACCGGGAGCGTTCCGGCTCGGTCGCCGGTGGCGGGTGAGCGCCGTCCGGCTGGCTCTGGCCATCCACGGGTCCGAGCACCGCGGTGCCGAGGAGACCGGCTAGGTCGCGGTCCCTGGCTTCGACGGCGTGGGCGTAGATACGAAGCGTCGTGGACGGATCGGCGTGGCCGAGCCGGCCGGCCACGGTGCGGACGTCAGCTCCCGCGGCAATGGAGGTCGTGGCGGCGAAGTGGCGCAGCTGGTGGAAGTGCCCGCCGATGCCAAGCTTGGCCGCGAGCCTGGCATAGGCGCTGGTGAGTCCGTCGGGCAGGCAGGGGGTCGCCCCGTCCGCAGCGCGGCTGAGGAGGTACGGGTCCGCTATGAGCTCCACGCCGACGGTCTTGGCGTAGGCCTTTTGGTCTGCCTGTCGTCGGGAGATGAAGGTGCCGAGGGCTTCGTCGATGGCGATGTCCCGTCGCTGGTGGGTCTTCGTGGGGCCCTCGGTGGCTTCCCGGCGAATGACCGTGAGCGAGCGGGCGATGATGAGGGTCCGGCGCTCCCATGCGATGTCTGACCACCGGAGGGCGCAGAGTTCCCCTCGGCGGGCCCCGGTGACCGCGGCGAGCACGATGGCGGTGGCAAGGACGGGATCCTCCTGCGCCGCGGCGACGAGCCGCTGGACGGCCTCGGTCGACGGGGCGGTGGCCGTGTGACGGGGCGTTCTCGGCGGCGAGGACCGCTCCGCTGGGTTGCTGGCGAGCCACCCCCACTTGACCGCCCGCCGCAACGCTGCGGAGAGGATGGCGTGATGGCGCCGGACAGATGCTGGCGAGAGCCCTCGGGCGAGCAGCGACCGGTAGAGGACGTCGAGGTGCCGTGCGGTGAGGCGATCCAGTCGGACCGAGCCGATCTCGGGCAGGATGTTGCGCTCGACGCTGCGGCGGTGCTCCTTCATGGTGCCCAGCGAGCGGGTTGGCTCGATGTCGTCGAGCCAGCGGGCGAGCAAGTCGCCTACGCTTCCCCCGTGGTTGGTGGCGAACTGCTTCCTCTCGACGTCGGCGACGAGTTTGCTCAGCGCGCTCTCTGCCTGGCGGCGGGTACCGGCGACGTTGCGCGAAAGGTAGGTAGGCCGGTTGCGGCCATCCCTGCCGGTGTACACCCGCAGCTTCCACTTGCCGCTGCCGGGTCCACCCCATTCGGTGAGCGAGCCTCGCATCTCCTTCTCGCCACAGAGTATATGTCCAAAGATATGTCCAAGAGGTGTTATGCTCGCATGAGTTAGACCCAAAAGCGCAGGTCAGGCCCGAGTAGCTCAGCCGGCAGAGCAACGCACTCGTAATGCGTAGGTCAGCGGTTCGATTCCGCTCTCGGGCTCTCGGAAAAGTCCTGGTGGGGGCACCTTTCGGCGGTGGAGTGGGTCGACCTTCGTTGGCGGCGTGCGCGTATCGTGCGCGAACGTGCGCGAACGTGCGCGATTGACATGGGGGTGCGCGATTGACTAGCTGGGCGGTCGGCGCCGAGCGTTGACCTGTGCAGCCCGCTCGACCAGCCGTCGGGCCAGTTCGATGGCCTTGGTGGCGTCACGCTCGGGCAGCGGCGCGAGGTCGTACTGGGCCGGGGTCTTGTAGCGGAGCAGTTGCGCGAGTTGTCTGGCCGCCTGCCGTCCGTCGGCTCCAGCCTGGCTCAGGAGGGTCGACCGCCTCGGTATGCCCACCGCCGGCTCGCTGACCCAGTAGCGCTCCACTGAGCGAATCGCAGGCGTTGATGCCGGCGGTGACCGCACTCCCGGCTGCGACATCCCAGCGGCGTGCCCGGAGGCTCTCCTCGGCGGCCTGTAGCCACGCCGAAGCCTTGCCGAGGTAGGCGTGGGCGTCGGCCGGCGACACAGGGTGGCGCTTGCTACCCCGAGGAGACACGGTTCTCCCCGGCGAGGTGATCGATGCTGACTCCCGCCAGGACGACCGAATCGCGGCGCAGCGCCTCCCAAAAGGCCTTCCCCGTCTTGGCTCGGGGGCTGGCGCGGCGGCGCACTTCGTCGAGGTCATAGTCGAGGATCTGGACGGGGTTGCCGGTCAGCCGGCGGGCACTGGTGGCGAAGGCGAAAATGGCGTCGGTCCATGCCTCGGGGTCGGCGTCGTCGGGACGTACGGCCAAGACGTCGATGTCGCTATCGCTGGTGGCCTCGCCACGCGCGAAGGAGCCGAAGACCACCAGCGCCAGCGGAGCCGGCTCGACTTCGGCAGCCAACAGACGCAACCGGTCCATCACGACGCTGCGGAGGTGGGCGAGACGATCGAGGAGCTCCCCTGCCGCGTTGTCACGGGCCAAGGCGACCATCGTGGTGCGGCCGATCTCCCTCCGGTCGACCAGCCCGAGGTCGTGCAGCTGAGCGATGAGTCCGGACGCGCGGGTGCGGCCGACGCCCGCCACGGTGGCGAGGGTAGATATTGGGAGCTCTGTGTCGACTCGGGCCAGGGCGGCCAGCAAGCGCCCGGTGGCGCCCGGGATCACTGCCTCCACGGGCCGCTGGAAATCCATACGTTCACTATATCGAACGTTGATGGCTCATTTACTGACTTGTTTTCTGGACTGGCGAAAGAACCGTTCGTCCAGACGGGCGGCTGCGTCTCGGTCCGCGTCGTGGACAGCTTGGGCGTAAACGGCGAGGGTTAGGCGCTAGGCCGACACCGCGCCCGAATATTCCACACCGAGCGGCTAACAGCCTTGGCATGACGGCCCCCGAGGCGCTCGGAATCGGCGTTATGTAACACACCAGAAGACCATGTCAGCGGTCGAGGTGACGCACATAACAATCCATGTGTGAAGCCGTCTTGCCCGATGTGGCGCCTGCGGGCGCAGTCTGTGCCGGGTTCCGCATCTGCCCGGCGGGCAGCTGCTACATCTTTGTCGTCGGACGCTGAGGTAGCGGGC
>JAJYLA010000220.1 GCA_021788115.1 Actinomycetes bacterium
GGGCACGCCGGCAGGCCGCGACCGGCCTCGATCACCCTGGCTTTGCGCCAAGCGAGGCGGATCCCCTGATGCCGGTGTCTGCGGACGTGATAGGTACCGGCCGAGCCGGGGTAGGTATTGTATTGAGACAGTACGGCCTGATTTATGGCGTCGCCATTATGTCATTTTCCGTGGCCGCTTCGAGGATGATGTAGAAGGACGACCTGTCCGCTGTGCTCGTGGGAAGGCAGGCACTGATGGGGTTTTGGTGGAGGAGCCGGTCGTGGGTGACCGGCGCGATCATGGTCGCGAGCGTGGCAAGCTGCGCCTGGGGACCGCGGACGGCGATCGAGGGCGGTCTCGCCGGGTCCACCATGTCCCAGCTCCAGGTACCGGGGCGGTCGGCGACCCCGGCCATGTCCGGCGTCGTGCGCTTCCCGGTGGCCGGGCGGCAGGTGCAGGCCACGATGAACGACGTGGCGGTGGCCGCGACCGTCTCGCTCATCGACACCTCGACGGACACGACGATCGCCACGACGGTGACTGATGGCACCGGCGCCTTCATGCTGAACCTCCCGACGTGGACGCCGACGGCGAACCAGGTCTACCTTCTCGAGGCGGTCAAGGGCCTGTCGAACAACCTCCCGGCCAACAACGCCGCCCGGGTCCGCACGCTCATCGCCTTGGTCAACGGCTCGTGGCAGTCGATCACGGCCGGCTCCGCGATCGTCATCGACCAGTACACGACGGCGCTGGCGGCCGGGGCTGCGCTCCTGAACGCGGGGGCGGGCCCGTTCAACTTCAGCAGCCTGCTCGATTCGGTGCAGAGCATCGGGGTTCCGGACGGCTATGTGCCGGTCACGGGCCTGTCGCAGAGCGATTACACGACGCTGTCGGCCCTCTCCAACCAGGCGCTCGACAACAACGAGGATCCCATCGCCGGGATCGGCCTGCGACTTCCCGATACCTGGACCGAGCCCAACACCTCGCCGGGCGTCACGGCCGTGGCTCCGACGTCTCTGGCCGGGATCCCCGAGGGCACGATCATCACCCTGACGGGTTCGGGCTTCGATCCCAACACGGCCAGCGACATCGTCAAGTTCAACGGCGTCCAGGGCGTGGTCACCGGAGCCACCCCCTTGCAGCTGACGGTCTCGTCGCGCGGGTTGACCGGCGGGCAGATGTCGGTCCAGGTCGGCAATCTGGTCACGATGAGCTCGACATACAGCGTCGCCCCCTTTGCGGTGGACGATGGCACGATGTCGGCGGGCGTCGACCTGGCCTACCAGTACAGCCCGGTCGGGGGCAGTGGTTACATCTACGCCAACTGGACGGCCAATTCCAACGCCACGAGCTACCTGCTGCAGATCGGCAGCACTCCGGGTGCTTCGGACATCCTGGCTCCGGTCAACGTGGGCAATGTCACCAGCTACCAGGCCACCAATCTCACGCTGCAGGGTGCCTGGACCGGCGCCACGTACTACGTGACCGTCACGCCGGTCTATCCCTCGGGTGACGGGACGCCGGTGACCAGCAACGGCGTCCAGATCGCCGAGGCCGCCCAGTGGGACGGGGTCAGCACGGCGGGTCTGCGCAATGCTCCCGATGGCGGCTACTCGGTCAACTTCCCGTCCGGCAGCAACGTGACGCAGTTCTACGGCAACCACTATTTCGAGACGGTCAACATCGCCGCGGGCACGACGACCTACGTCCAGCCCTTCGGCAAGGAAGACGGCATCGGCGCGGGTGCGTCGATGACCGACCCCAATGTGGCCGATCCCAAGGATGGCTGGCTCGAGGTCCACGCCAACACGATCATCATGGCCGGGACGATCGATGCGTCCGGGCGGGGCTATGGCGGCGGACCCGGTAGTGCCCTTTACCCCCCTGCGAACGGGCTCGGCGGAGCCGGCGGACTGTCGGGTGCGGGGGGATCCGTCAGCGGTGTCGCGGGCGGTTCGGGATTTGGCGGAGGCGGCGGCGGAGCCGAATACCAGGGGTGCAATGGAAATGCCCTCGGCGGCCGGGGCGGTTACTTCGGCGGCGGCGGGGGCGGCGGCACCGGCGGCGGCGCCGCCGCGACCAACGGCAATCCCGGAAATGACGCGACCGCGCTGGGAGGCGCCGGAGAGCACAACCCCGAGACGACGCCCCCCACCCTGCCGTGGGGCGGCGGGCCGGGAGGGCCCGCGGACAACTGGTCGGGAGCCGGCGGCTCGGGGTATGGCGCGGGCGGTGGCGGTGGAGTGCCCGGTTGCAACGAGTCCGACGGCGGCGGCGGGGGCGGCGGCGGCACCGGCGGCGGCATCTCGATCACGGGATACTCGACGGGCCTGGGTTGGGCTCCCGGCATCCAGGCGGCCATGAGCCTTCTCAACGCCCCGGAGGCCACGAACGAGAACGATTGGAACAACGCGCCCACCGGGGCCGGGACCGGCGGTCCGGCCGGGGCTTACCTGCCGACTGCGGACACCTCGACCGACATGTCCTGGGTGCTGGGATCCGGCGGGGCCGGGGGCAATGGAGATGGCAACGCCACGGTCGGAACGACCTACTACTGGGAGCGCACGGCCGGGGGCGGTGGCGGAGCCGGCGGCGGCGCCATCATCCTGGTGGCCAGGACCAGCCTGTCGGTCTCGGGCTCCCTGATCGCGGTCGGAGCTGCCGGCGGTGGCGGAGCCGGGAACAACTGCCCGAGCGCTGGCGGCGGTGGCGGCGGCGGCGGCGGAGCTATCGTCCTGTGGTCTCCTTCGGTCGCGTTCTCGGGTTCGGCGAACGCGCTGGGCGGTGCGGCTGGCGTCAACGGTACCCCAGCCTCTGGCGGCTCGGGGGGGGCGGGCGGCAACGGAGGGGCCAGCGCGGCTAATGGCGGCACGATCAAGGTCTTCTACCAGGCCTTCACCGGCACCATGCCGACCACGGCGACGGCCGGCCGCGTGTACTCGACGACCTTCTAGCAGAGC
>JAJYLA010000081.1 GCA_021788115.1 Actinomycetes bacterium
CAAGCCACCCAGGCCTACATCCGCCGCCGCAACCGTGACCACCACGACCCAATCATCAAAGCACTCGAGAACCGACGGAAGATCGCCTGACCGTTTACCGGCGGAACGAAAGGTGCCGGCCCACTAGCCCGCTCGGCGTTCCACGCCCCGCTCGTCGCTGCCAGCGGCGGGATGTCCCTCGCAGCGGCGGTCACCCTCGGACCCGGCGCGCCGGGCCGACGTGCGGCGCCGCTACCCGGACGCCCGGGTCGTGTCCTCGGCGGAGGACCTGCTGCGCTCCGTGCGGCTCGGGGAGGTGTGGAGGGTGGAGTCCCGTACGCGGAGCTCGCCGGGCGCACCGAGGGAGTGGGGACGGCTGGGCACCGTGGACGGGGCGCAACCCTGGCCGACCCCGGCCGGCTCGTAGCGGTCGTTCTACGAGGGGGTGGCCGGCGCGGCGAGGGTCAGGACTCGTCCGTGCCGACGATCGGCGTGACCTCGGCCTGCTCGTGCCGCTCCGCCTGCTCCGCCTTGTCCGCCTCGCGGTTGCCACGGGACACGGTGAGGGCGGACGCCGTGGCGGCGGTGCCGAGGGAGAGGAGTGCCCACAGCAGGCCGGTGTCGTGGATGCCGAGGGCCCGGTCCATCGACCACTTGCCCGGGCCGCCGTCGACGAGGCCGAGCAGCGCGGCGATCAGCACGAGGTTGTACTCGTAGCCGCCGCTGCTGTTCCACGGCCCGTTCTTCGCGTGGACGGTACGGATCGCCGTGATCATGACCCCCATGACGCTGGCTGCGGCGAGGGGGGTGGCGAGGCCGAGCACCAGCAGCGTCCCGCCGCCCGCCTCGGCGAGACCGGCCAGGCGGGCGTTTTCCTTGGGGGGATGGAGCCGCAGCGATCCCATCATCTGGCCGGCCCCCTCGAGGCCCGGGCCGCCGAACCAGCCGAACAGCTTCTGGGTGCCGTGGCCGATGAACAGGCCGCCGATGACGACCCGTAGCAGGAACCGTCCGAGCTTCATCCCGCTGCCTCCTTGAGCGTCGAGGGGCCTGCCGGTCCGGCTGTTCTCGTACCCAGTCTCCGCGCGCCGCTAACCGACCGAACCTCGAGGGTGCCGGGCGCGTGGCCGGGCAGCCGGTGCGGCTACTCCCACTCTATGGTGCCGGGAGGTTTGCTCGTCACGTCGAGCACCACCCGGTTGACTTCTTCCACCTCGTTGGTGATGCGCGTCGAGATCCGGCCGAGCAGGTCGTAGGGCAGGCGGGCGAAGTCGGCGGTCATGGCGTCCTCGCTCGTCACCGGGCGCAGGACGACGGGGTGGCCGTACGTGCGGCCGTCGCCCTGCACGCCGACCGACCGGACGTCGGCGAGCAGGACGACGGGGCACTGCCACACCGACCGGTCGACGCCGGCCGCGGACAGTTCCTGGCGCACGATGGCGTCGGCGCGCCGCAGGATCCGCAGGCGCTCCTCGGTCACGGCGCCGACGATGCGGATGGCCAGTCCCGGGCCGGGGAACGGCTGCCGCAGCACGATGTCGGTCGGGAGGCCCAGCTCTGCGCCGACCGCGCGGACCTCGTCCTTGAACAGCCGCCGGAGCGGCTCCACCAGCTCGAACCGGAGATCCGCCGGCAGGCCCCCGACGTTGTGGTGGCTCTTGATGTTGGCTGTCCCCTCGCCCCCTCCCGACTCCACCACGTCGGGGTAGAGGGTGCCCTGGACCAGGAACCGGATGTCGTGGCGGCCGCCAGCGACGATGTCCTTGGTGGCGCGCTCGAAGGCGCGGATGAACTCGCGGCCGATGGCCTTGCGCTTGGCCTCCGGGTCGCTCGGGTCGGGAAGGGCGTCGAGGGCGGCCAGGAACTCCCTCGCGGCGGAAACGGTGTGGAGGCGGACACCCGTCGCGCGGACGTAGTCCTCCTCCACCTGCTCCCGCTCCCCCTCGCGCAGCAGCCCGTGGTCGACGAACACGCACGTGAGCCGGTCCCCGACCGCGCGCTGCACCAGGGCGGCGGCGACAGCCGAGTCGACCCCGCCGGACAGCCCGGCGATCACCTGGTGGGTGCCGACCGTCTCGGCCACCTCTTTGATCGACTCCTCGATGATGCTGCCCGTCGTCCAGGTCGGATCCAGGCCGGCGCAGTCGTAGAGAAAACGCTCGAGGACCGTCTGGCCGTGAGCCGAGTGCACGACCTCGGGATGCCACTGCACCCCGTAGAGCCGGGCGTCGGGGTTCTCGAAGGCAGCGACCGGCGTACCCCCGCTAGCCGCCGTCGCACGGAACCCGGCGGGGAGGCGGACGACGGCGTCGCGGTGCGACATCCACACGGTCTGCTCCGCCGGCTGCCCGGCGAACAGCCCCGCCGCGGTGTCCACGGTCGCGTCGGCGCGGCCGAACTCGGCGCGTTCGGTTCGCTCGACGCCGCCGCCGAGGGCGAGCGCCATGGCCTGGAACCCGTAGCAGATACCGAGCACCGGAACGCCGGCGTCGAACAGGGCCGGGTCGACCGACGGGGCCCCGGGGGCGTAGACGCTCTCCGGTCCCCCCGAGAGGATCACCGCAGCCGGCCGCCGCGCGACGATCTCGGCCACCGGCATGGTGTGGGGCACGATCTCGCTGTAGACCTTCGCCTCGCGCACCCGCCGCGCGATGAGTTGCGCGTACTGGGCGCCGTAGTCGACGACGAGGACCGGACCGCTCATGCGAGCCGGCCCCGGTCTGCGCCCGACAGGCCGTGGTGCAGGCGGTGCGGGGAGCCCGCCGCTGACCTTCTCATGCCTCAGCGTACCGTGCCGGGTCGCCGCCGGCGACGGCCGGTTCGGTGCCGCCGACGGCGCCGGCGCCTCACCCCGCGGGGACATTGTCCCGTTGGGACAGGAACCCTCCACCAACTCGTCTGCATTGGTCGGTGACAGCGCGTCCCCGGATCTTTATGATCACCTGCGAGAGGGAGTGAGATGGGGGAATCTTCGACGAGCCAGGCAGGCCTGGCCGCAGGGGTGCCGGCGCATGCCGGACGGCACGAAGGCTTGACCCGCGGGGACAACCGCGTCGCCGCCGCCGTCGCCGCAATCCTGGCCGACGTCGCCCAGCAACTGGACGGCCAGGCCGACGAGATCGCCCGGACCATGGTCGAGACCTACAAGGTGGAGATCCCCGCGTACGCGGCCATCGCCGACCAGAGCCTCGTCGACGACGTGCACGCGGTGTCGTCTGCGCTGGTCCGCTGCTGGCTCACCGTCATGTCGACCGGCGTGCCCGTGCGCGACGAGCTGCTCGTGCCGCTCCTCGAGGGCGCCCGCCGGAGGGCGGCGCAGGGCTTCGACCTCCAGTCACTGCTCCGCGCCTACCGCATCGGACTGCGGGTGATGTGGAGCGAGATCACGGCCTCGCAGTCGTGGCGGAGACACCCCCTCCAGGGGGCCCTCGCGGAGGTGGCCACATGGGTGCTCGGCTTCGCCGACCAGATCTCCACGGGTGTGGCGGCGGCGTTCATGGACGAGGCCGCCCGTGTCGCGCGTGAGCGTGCCCACCGCCGATCCGCCCTTCTCAACGTCATCCTCGCCGGCCCGGGCTCGGAGCACCTCGACGGGCCCGAGGAGCTCGGGGCGCCGCACTGCGTGGTGATCGCGCGCGTCGAGGGGGACCTGTCCCTCGAGGAGCTCGACGCCACCGGTGAGCTGCTCGAGGAGCGCGCGGGGGCCCTGTTGTGGACGGTCCGCCACCGCAGTGTCGTCGCGGCCGTCGCCCTGCCGAGCGGCGGGGGCCGGCCCCAGCTCGGCCAGCGGCTCGGCCGTCTCGTGCACGGCGGCAGCGTCGTCGCCATCGGCGTCGGCGGGAGGGCCGAGGGGCTCGGCGAGACCCGCCAGAGCTACGCCGAGGCCGTCGACGCCCTGCGGGTCGGCCCCTACCTGCGCCGGGGACTGCAGCCCGTCTACGACTACCAGGACCTGGCGCCCGTCGTCGCCTTCCTCGCGGACCCCGACCGGGCCCGGCGGTTCGCGGCGGAGGCCCTCGCACCCCTCGGCGACCTCGTCAGCCGCGACTGGGTCCTGCCCACGCTCGAGGCGTACCTGGTGGGGGAGGGGCGCCTCAAGGAGGTGGCGGCGGCGCTCGGGATCCACCAGAGCACGGTCAAGTACCGGATCAACGAGCTGCGACCCTTCATCAACACCGCGCTCCGCGACGGCGATCAGGCGGCCACGCTGCTGCTCGCCGTGCACATCCACCACCTGCTGCACCGCGACGGCCTGCGCCCCGATCCCGGCGACGGCACCACCGGAAGCGCCCGGAGCCACAGCCCGCCCCCGGCGCCCCGGCGAGCGATGCGCTCCGCCTGAACGCTCAGGATCCGACGACGCGCCGCCGGGCGCGGCGCCTGTACACGAACGGAACATCCGTGACAATCGAAACACAACCGACACGCTCCATCCACGCCGTCGACCTCGACCTGCGCGGCCGGCGGGCCCTTGTCACCGGGGCGGCCAGCGGCCTCGGCCTCGCCTGCGCCAGAAGGCTGACGGCTGCCGGGGCCTCGCTCACGGTCGCCGACGTGGACAAAGACCGCATCGTCGCGGTCGCCGATCAACTCGACGCCACTCCCTGGGTGGTCGACCTCAACGACACCGGCGCGCTCGCGGACGTGGCATTAGACGTCGATGTCCTCGTCAACAACGCCGGCCTGCAGCGGGTCGCCCCCGTCACGGAGTTCGACCCTGCCGAGTTCTCGCGGATCCTGCGCGTGATGCTCGAGGCGCCGTTCCTTCTGATCCGCGCCGCGCTGCCCGGCATGTACGAGAGGGGCTTCGGGCGCATCGTCAACATTTCGAGCGTTCACGGGCACCGCGCGTCGGAGTTCAAGGCCGCGTACGTCGCCGCCAAGCACGGCCTCGAAGGCCTCTCCAAGGTCGTCGCCCTCGAGGCGGGCGCCCGCGGCGTCACCTCCAACACCGTCTGCCCCGCCTACGTCCGCACCCCCCTGGTGGAGCGTCAGATCGCCGACCAGGCCCGCCTCCACCACCTCGACGAGCAGGAGGTCGTCGAGAAGATCATGCTCGTCGAACCCGCCATCAAGCGCCTCATCGAACCGGAGGAGGTCGCCGAGCTGGTCGCCTACCTGTGCACCCCGGCGGCCAGCTTCGTCACCGGAGCGTCATTTTCCATCGATGGCGGCTGGCAAGCCCGCTGAGCCGCCGCGCAGCTGCCCCCTATCCGCAGGTCTCGAACAATCACCAAGGAGTGAAAGCCCCATGACCGTCCCCACCCTCAAACCCCGCCTCCTGGCGGCGACGGCCGTGACGGCCGCGCTCGCCCTCGCTGTCACCGCGTGCAGCAGCAGTGCCAAGTCCACGTCGCCGGGTACCACCAGCCCGAGCGCCAGCTCCGGCTCGCCCTCCTCGTCCGCCCCCTCCAGCGGCGGTAGCGTCACCGTCGGCGACTCGACGACCCTGTCCGGCGCGATCGCGCAACTCGGCCAGACCGGCCTGGACGGAGTCAAGATGGCCATCGCCGACCTCAACGCCAAGGGCGGCGTGCTCGGCAAGACCGTGAAGCTCGTCTCCGCCGACGACAACATCACCCCGGCCACCGGGGCCACCGAGGTCCGGACGATGATCACCCAGGACCACGCCATCGCGATGTTCGGCCCGGTGTCCAGTGCCGTCGCGGCCGCCCAGGAGCAGGTCACGAACCAGTACTCCATCCCGATGTTCTTCTACACGTCCAACGACATGGGCCTGATGCGCGGCGGTGCCAACAAGTACGCGTTCCAGTTCGTTCCGAACACGACGATGGAGCCCAGCGCCGTGGCCGACTACTTCGTCAAGCAGGCGCACGGACCGATCACCATCGCCACGTTCGCGCCGGACTACTCCTTCGGCCACGACACCGTCAGCGGCTTCATCGCGGCGCTCCAGCGGCTGCATGTGAACTACAGGCTGGTGGCTCAGGAGTTCCCGCCGCTGAGCGCGACCAACATCACCTCCTACCTGACCGCCATCGTCGACTCCCACCCCGACTACGTCTTCAACGCCCAGTTCGGCAGCGACCTCGTCAACTTCACCAAGCAGGCCAGCAGCTTCGGCCTCTTCCAGAAGACCAAGGTGATCGCCATGTACGACTACAACGTCCTGGCCGCCCTGGGCTCCACCACGCCGGCCGGCTCCATAGGCTTCGACCGGGCGCCCTTCTGGGCGATGCCCGAGCTGGGGAACTTCCCCCAGACGTTCAAGGCCAAGTACGGGGACTACCCCTCGGAGTGGGCGATCATGGGCTACACCGCAGTGCAGGGCTGGGCGTGGGCGGTCGAGAAGGCCAACAGCTTCAGCCCCTCCGCCGTCGCCTCCGCCCTGGCCGGCGCGACGGTGCCCACCATCCGCGGCAACCTGACGATCCAGGCCTGCGACCACCAGGCGGAGATACCCGAGTACGTCGGGACGATCGCCGCCCAGCCGGACCCCCGCTACGGAGTCCGTCTGTGGAACCAGCCGGTCTTCAGCGCCCCGTTCTCGGACATCAACCCCCCGTGCGGGGCCAGCTCTTGATCCGTCGTATCCAAGGAGCAGAGGGGGATACCAGGCGATGCACGCGTTCGTAGTCGACCTGGTATCCACCCTCAGCACCGCCGGCTACCTGTTCATCGTCTCCGCAGGGCTGACCCTCGTGTTCGGGGCGATGCGGGTCATCAACCTGGCCCACGGGAGCTTCTACATGTACGGGGCCTTCCTGGTCACGACCCTGGTGGGAGCCTCGTCGGGGGCCAGGTTCTGGTGGGCGGTGCCGGCGTGCGCCGTGGCGATCGGCGCCGTCGGGGCGGTGGTGGAGCTGGGGGTGATGCGCCGCCTGTACCGCAGCGAGCACCTCACCCAGCTCCTCGCCACCTTCGGCCTCCTCCTCATCTTCGCCGACCTCGCGCTGCGGCTGTGGGGCACCGGCGCACGGACGGTCTCGAGCCCGTCGCCCTTCCAGGGCCGGATCACCATCGCGGGGGCGACGTTCCCCTCCTACGACATCGCCATCACCGTCGTCGCCGTCCTGGTCGGCGTGGGGCTGTGGGCGATGCTGACGCGAACCGTCGTGGGATGGCGGATCCGGGCGGTCGTGAGCGACCCCGAGGCCCTCGCGGCGACGGGGACCAACACCCATCTTCTGCTCACGGTCGTGTTCGCCCTGGGTGCGGGTCTCGCCGGCCTGGCCGGGGCGATCGTCGCCCCCCAGACGTCGATCGCGCCCGGCATCGACCAGGCGATCATCGTCTCTGCTTTCATCGTCACCGTGATAGGGGGGCTCGGGTCGATCGCCGGAACCGCGCTCGGCGCAGTGCTTATCGGGGTCGCCCAGACCCTCGGGACCCGATACGCGCCCAACTGGGCGTCGACGGTCATCTACGTCGTGTTGATCGCGGTGCTCGCCGTGCGGCCGTGGGGGCTGCTGGGGGCTGCGGAGAGGTGAGCGCCGTGACGACGACATCCGCAGGCCCGCGGCGGGCGCTGGTGGTCCGCTCGGTGGTGGTCCCCGTCGTGCTCGTCGCGGCGCTGCTGCTCCTCGGCCACACGCTCAGCATCACGAACGTGTTGACCCTCGAGGAGGTCCTCGGCCTCGCCGTGTTCGCCGCGGCGACGAACCTGCTCCTCGGCTACGGGGGGTTGGTGTCGTTCGGTCAGGCGGCCTTCTACGGGAGCGGCGCCTACCTGGTCGGCCTGTCGTGGCTGCACCACTGGATGCCGTTCTGGGCGGCGTTCGTGCTCACGCCGGTCGCCGGCGGGGTCATCGCGCTGGCGATGGGCGCCATCGCGCTGCGCACCCGGAGGTTGTACTTCGCCCTGCTGACGCTGGCGTTCTCCGAGCTGTTCTTCCAGCTCGTCAACGTCCGCTACGACTTCACCAAAGGGGCCACGGGAATCTTCAGCGTGTCCATGATCCCCGCGAGCCTGGCGAGCCCCCGCACCGGCTACTACTTCACCGCCGGCGTGGCCTGCGTCTCGCTGCTCATCCTGTGGAAGGTGACCGTGTCGCCCTTCGGCCTCGTGTTGCGCGCCACCCGCGAGAACCGCGAGCGCGCGGAGGCGCTCGGGGTCAGCGTCTACCGCCACCAGCTTCTGGCCTTCGTGATATCGGGCGCGTTCTGCTCGCTGGCGGGCGCACTGTTCGTGGTCTGGGGGCAGTCCACCTACCCCGACCTTCTCAACTGGACCACCTCCGGCCAGCCGCTCTTCATGGCGGTCATCGGCGGGATGTTCGCCTTCCTCGGCCCGGCCGTCGGCGCCCTGCTCTACCAGTTCGGCTACCAGTACGTCACCCAGCACAGCCACGACTGGCAGCTGATCCTCGGCGCGGCCCTTCTCCTCGTCGTGCTCTTCCGTCCCGACGGCCTCGCCGGGGTGGTGTCCCGCCAGACCTGGGCGCGCCTGAGCCGGTTCGCCCGTCGGGCCGGCCGCCGCGGCCTGCCCCCCGAGCGCGAGCCGGCGGCAATGGAGACACCCATCGACGGTGCGGGCGAGGCTGCCCGCGTGCCCGGGAGCCCGACCCCGTGAGCGGTCCGCTCCTCGAGCTGCGCGACGTCTCCCGGCGCTTCGGTGCGTTCGTGGCCGTCGACGGGGTCGACCTGGACGTCGCGGCCGGCAGCATCCACGCCGTGATCGGACCCAACGGTGCCGGCAAGTCCACCCTCTTCCGGCTTATCACGGGGATCCTCCGCCCCTCGGAGGGGTCGATCCGCTTCTCCGGCGAGGACATCACCGGCCGGCGAACCCACGCCATCGCCCGGCGCGGGCTCGGCCAGTCGTTCCAGATCACCAGCCTCTTCCCGCGTCTCACCGCCCTGGAGAACGTGCAGGCGGCGATCGTCACCCGCAGGCGCCGGGCGTCGGACTTCGCGACCTGGTTCCACTGGTCCACCGGGTCCGAGGCACTGGACCTCCTGAACCGTGTCGGGCTCACCGGCGGGGCGGCGACCCCGGCGCAAGCGCTCTCCCACGGGGACCAGCGCGCGCTCGAGGTGGCCGTCGCTCTCGCCACCCGACCCCGGATGCTGCTCCTCGACGAACCCACCGCCGGCATGTCCCCCTTCGAGACGGAGCGAATGGTGGAGCTGGTCGGCCGCATCCGCAGCGAGGAGGAGCTCACGGTGCTCTTCTCCGAGCATGACATGGACGTGGTGTTCGGCATCTCGGACCGGGTCACGGTCATGGCCGAGGGCCGGGTCATCGCCGACGGGCCGGCGCAGCAGGTTCGCGACGACGAGGCGGTGATGGCGGTGTATCTCGGGAGCGACGAATGATCCTCGACATCCAGGACCTGCACGTCTACTACGGGGAGAGCCACGTCATCCAGGGGATCTCGCTCGAGATGGACCGGGGCGAGGCCGTCGCCCTCCTCGGACGCAACGGCGCCGGCAAGACGACGACCATGAGAGCCGTCGCCGGGCTGACACCGTGCGCACGGGGCCGGGTCCGCTTCGACGGGCAGGACATCACCCGCTGGCCGGCGTACCGGACGGCCCGGCGGGGGCTGTCGTTCGTCCCCAGCGGGCGGCGCGCCTTCGACACCCTCACGGTCCGGCAGAACCTCGACCTCGCCGCCCGTGCGTGGCGCTTCCCGCGCCGCGGCTGGGACGTTGCCCGCGTGCTCAAGGTGTTCCCCCTCCTCGAGGAGCTGTCCGGGCGGCGGGCCGGTCACCTGAGCGGCGGGGAGCAGCAGATGCTCAAGATCGCCCGCGGCCTCCTCGCCAACCCGGAGCTGCTCATCCTGGACGAGCCGACCGAAGGTCTGTCACCGGCGGTGGTCAAGGACCTCGGCAGGTGGCTCGACCTGCTGCGCGGCGAGGGGCTGAGCATCCTCGTCACCGAGCAGAACGCCCTGTTCGCCCTGGCGCACGCCGACCGCGGGTACGTGCTCGAGAAGGGGCGGATCCGCTTCGCCTCCGACGCGTCCTCCCTCCGCAGCAGCGACGAGATCCGCAGCTACCTCGGGGTGGCGCGCCTGGCCTGACGGCGCCCGTGCCGCGCCGGCTGCCCCCCGGCGGTGGCTCCGGTGGCGGTGGCTCCGGTGGCGGTGGCTCCGGTGGCGGTGGCTCCGGTCAGGGCAGCTGGCCGACCTCGTACACCCTCTCGGCGAAGTCCTCGAGCACCTCGACGCACGCCTTCAGCCGGCGTTCCGCCTCCGCCGCCGACGGGGCGCCGAAGAGGTCCCGGACGTGGATCTCCCGGTACCAGCGCCGAAGCCGCTCGACCGCCTGCTCCTCCTCGTCGAGCTCGGCCAGCGTGAACTTCTCCTTGGCGATCTCGCCGTGCAGCTCCGCCTCGGCCTTGTCGCATTCCGAGCAGAACTCGACCCACTCCGCCTCGCGCTCCGCTGTGTACATCTCCTCGAGGGCAGCCGCTCCCGGCTCCGCCGGCACCACGTCGAACACCATGGCCTGCCCCCCCGCCCTCTCCACCAGGGCCAGCGCCTTCGTCATCCCCTCGTCGAAGCGGCCACCGGTCGGGACGGCCCACGTGGCAGCCTGCAGCGCGAGGGCGCCGGCCCGGCGCAGCTCCCGCCACACCGCCACGCGGTGGCGGGACTGCTCGGCAGCCAACCTGTACGTGAGAATGCGCCACCCCATGTAGCGCAGGCTACAACGAGGCGCGGTGGGCTAGAGTTTTTCCGCATCCGTCCACTGGCTCGCACCGTAGGGCTCGACCGGTCGCAGCCACACCCGACCCGCTCGCAGTAAGGAGCACAAATGGACGCCAGGCTGTACCGGGACATCAACCGCCTCGCCGTGCACACCGCGTGGGCGCACCCGTTCATGAAGGCCTACGCGCTCTACGGTGTCGGCCTCTTTGCCGTCCTGGTGCTCGCTGCCTGGTGGTTCGCCCGCTATCGCCCGGACGCGCCGCGAGCGGTCGCCGCCTCGATCTGGGCGGCTGCCGGGACGCTGATCGCAGTCGGCGTCAATCAGCCGATCGTCTCCGCGGTCCATCGCCCTCGACCCTTCGTGACGCTGAGCGGCGTGGAGGTGCTCGTCGCACGGAGCCACGACTACTCGTTTCCGTCCGACCACACGGTGACCGCCGGCGCCGCCACGGCGGGCCTGTGGATCATCGCCCGCTACGGCGGGAGGATCCTCCGAGCCACGGCAATCGTCGCGACGATCCTCGCCCTGTTCCTCGCCTTCGCCCGCGTCTACGTCGGCGTGCACTATCCCGGGGACGTCCTCGGCGGCCTGGTGATCGGCGCGGCCGTCGCGGTCATCGGCTGGGTGGCCCTCAACGGCGTGCTGACCTATCTCTGTCGACGCATCGCGGCGAGCCGGTCGCTCCGGCCGCTCGTGGTGGCGACCCCGGCGCTGGCGGCCCACCGCGCACAACCGGGCGCGGGTGCCCTGCGGTCACTCGGCGGCAACCAGCCCTCCCGCCGCTGAGACATCTCCCGCGGGCCGGCCGCGTCGACGCGGCGTGGCACGGCACACTGTCGCTGTGGAGATAGACCCACACCGTTTCGAGCAGCTCGTCGCCGACGCTCTGGACGAGATCCCCGAGTCGCTCGGCCATCTGATGGAGAACGTCGCAGTCTTCGTGGAGGACTGGCCCACGCGCGAGCAGCTGGGCGGCCGCAGGGGCACGCTGCTCGGTCTCTACCAGGGCATCGCCCTGACGGCCCGGTCGCCGCTGTCCTACGCCGGCGTCATGCCGGACCGGATCATCATCTTCCGCGGTCCCATCAGCCGTCTGGCAACATCGGAGGAGGAGCTGGTCGAACTCGTCACGAGCACCGTGATCCACGAGGTCGCCCACCACTTCGGGATCTCCGACGCCAGGCTGGCAGAGCTCGGCTGGGCGTGACCCGCCCGCCGGCGCTGCGTCCCCCGCCGGCGCTGCGTCCCCGCCGGCGCTGCGTCCCCGCCGGCCGTGCGTCCCCGCCGGCCGCGGGCCCGCGTCCCGGGCCTTTACCGGTCGTGTCCCTCGAGCACGGCCTGCAGTACAGCGGCGCCCGAGCGGTCCACGTCCCGTGTCGCCGTCAGCAGCACCAGGCGTCGCCGTCGAGCGATGCCGCGCAGGCGCTCGACCACCTCGAGGGCGGGCGGCTCCGCCAGCTCGTCGCGGTAGCGGCGAGAGAACTCGGCGAAGCGTTCCGGGTCGTGGCCGTACCAGCGGCGCAGCCCCGTGCTGGGGGCCACGTCCTTGACCCACTCGTCGTGGTCGACCGCCTCCTTGGCCACACCCCGCGGCCACAACCGGTCCACCAGGACCCGGTGCTCGCCGGCCCGGCGTCCGGGGTCGCCGTAGACCCGGGTGACCCGGACTCCCCTCGCCGGCATCGACGCTTACCGGAAGCCGAGGGCACCGGCTGCGGCGTCGTCCATCATCTCCGGGCTCCACGGCGGATCCCACACCACCCGGACGTCCACGGGCGTGCCCGGCCCGACGACGCTCTCGATCGTCAGCCGTGCCATCTCCGGGAGGCTCTCCGACACGGGGCAGCCCGGGGTCGTGAGGGTCATCTCCACGACCAGCGTGCCCTCTTCCTCGCGGATGTCGTAGACGAGGCCGAGGGCCACCACATCGAGGCGCAGCTCCGGGTCATAGACGTGGGTCAAGGCGTCGCGGGCGGCCGCCACCGGATCGCCCGGATCGGCGCCAGCGCCGGCGCCGGCGCCCGAGGAGCTCTCCGACCCGTCGAGCCACCAGGGGCCTGCGAACGGCGCCATCCAGCCGTCTTCCGCGCTCACGACGCCCGCCTGAAGGTCACCTGCCAGTCCCCTCCGCCGATCTCGGACGCGTCGTAGGCGAATCCCTGGGAGGAGAGGACGCCTTCGAGCGGAACCGGCTCGAACGGAGCCAGCACCACCAGCTCCTCGCCGTCATCGAGGGCCGCGACCGCGGACATGATGGTTTCGAACGGTTCTCCGCCACCGGCAATGATCGGTCTCGCGTCGACGGTCGCCATGTGCGCCTCTTTCCTTGGCATCGAGCGGGGGTCTTTGTTATTCTGCTCTTGACTAGATTTATATCACACATATCAAGCGAGGCAAGGCGCCCCGAGGAGGAAGGGTCATGTCAGCGGAAGAGAGCCTCGGGGGCCCAGATGTCGACTGAGTTCGGGCCCCGGCCCGTGGTGCCGGCATCCGCCGGCTCCTGGCAGGGGCGCCCCGCGGGGGTGCCCGGCGCCGTTCCGCCGCCCTCGGTGTCCTTGGCGTTCCTGCTCGCCGCCGCCCTCGGCCTCGTCGCGTGCGGGGTGGCTTTCGTGTGGGCCCGCGGGGCCGCTGCCGTGGATCCCACAGCGGATCAGGTGGTGGCCGCGGCTCATCTCGGGCTGCTGGCGACGCTCTCGATGGGGGTCCTCGGCGCCCTGCACCAGTTCACCCCGGTCGTGACGCAGCGCCCGCTGCGCTCGATCCTGCTGGCCCGTGCGACGTTCGTGTGCTGGCTCGGCGGCGCCTGGCTGCTCCCCCTCGGCATCGCCTCCGAGCACGAGTGGGTGGTCGAGACGGGTGGTGCGCTCGCCGCGGCAGCCGTCCTCCTTCTCGTGGTCAACCTTTCCGCTCCGCTCGCCGCCAGGGGGAAGGGCGCGCCGGTCACGGGTCTGCGCTTCGCCCTCGCCGGTTTCGTGGTGACGGCCTGCTTCGGGGTGCTGTACGTGGGGGATCGGCGGGGCAACTGGTTCGACCTTTCGGGTCACGTGGTGCTGGCGCACGCCGTTGTCGGCCTGTTCGCGTGGCTCGGCCTGACCTATGTCGCCGTGGCGGAGAAGCTGTGGCCGATGTTCTTCCTCGCTCACGTGCCGGGGCGGCGGCGCGCCGGGCGCGTCGCGGTGTGGGCCATCCCCGCCGGCGTGGTGCTCCTGTCTCCCGGGCTGCTGCTGGGTCTGGTCCCGCTGGCGGGCGCGGGGGCGGGAGTCCTCGTGGTGGGCCTGGGCGCCCACCTGACGTCGCTGGCAGCCCACGTGCGGCACCGGCACCGGAAGGCCGACCTGCACCTCGCGTTCGTCGTCACCTCCGCTCTATGGCTGGTCGCGGGGGCCACCCTGGCCGCCGCGGCGACGGCCGTCATGCCCGGCGACCATCACGGAGGTGTCGCCCTGGTCGCGGCGGCGGTGGCGGCCGTGGGCGGCTGGCTCCTGGTGACGCTGGTGGGCCATGTCCACAAGGTCGTGCCGTTCGTCGGCTGGGCGGCGCTGCGGTCGCACGGCGTCGACAAGGGTCCCGCGGGCAAGCCCCTGCTGTTCGGCGACCTCTACAGCGCCGGCTGGGCTGGCGTCAGTTACGTGACGGTGAACGCCGGCGTCGCCGCGCTGTGCATCGGGCTCGCAGCATCGGCTCCTGTGATGACCGCGATCGGCGGGGTCTTCTTCATCCTCACCGGGCTTGTGGTCGTGGCGAACCTGTCGGTGCTGCCGGTGGGGATGTTGCGCCGCCGGGCGGATGCGCCGGCGGATGCGCCGGTTGAGCCCGTCCAGGCCTGATCCGGATCCGCGGGTGGGCGCCGGCGGGGCCGGCACCACCCGATCACCGCCTGGTGGTCTCCCGGAGCACAATGGGACACGAATCGCGGCGATGGGGCCTGGTCGCGAAGATTCGTGTCCGCCC
>JAJYLA010000082.1 GCA_021788115.1 Actinomycetes bacterium
CCTCGGCGCCCCCGGCGCCCTCGGCGACACCCTCACCTCCGGCGCCGAAGTAGAAGATCCGCGAGTGCTCGAGCCATCGGCCGACGATGCTGCGGACCCGGACGTTGTCGGAGAGCCCCGGAAGCCCCGGCCGCAGGCAACATATCGCCCTGACGATCAAATCGATCCTCACGCCGGCACGTGAGGCGTCGTAGAGGGCGTCCATGATCCCGCGGTCGACGACGTTGTTGAGCTTCCAGACGATCCGCCCGCGCTCCCCCAGCTCCGCCTCCCGGGCGATCAGCTCGAGCATCCGCGGCCGCAACGTCAGGGGCGCGACCAGCAGCCGGCGGTAGTCGGCCCGGCGGCTGTATCCGGTGAGGTAGTTGAACAGGTCGCTGAGGTCGGCACCCAGCTTCGGGTCCGCGCTGAGGACGCCGATGTCCTCGTAGAGGCGGGCGGTGCTGGCGTTGTAATTGCCCGTTCCGACGTGGCAGTACCGGTGGATGCCGTCGCGCTCCTGGCGGACCACGAGCGAGGTCTTCGAATGGGTCTTGAGCCCCACGAGGCCGTAGACCACGTGGACGCCGGCCTGCTCGAGCGCCCGCGCCCACCCGATGTTGGCGGCCTCGTCGCCTCGGGCCTTCAGCTCGACGAGGGCGGCCACCTGCTTGCCCTGCTCGGCGGCGCGGATCAAAGCCCGGACGATGGCACTGTCGCCCGACGTGCGGTAAAGCGTCTGCTTGATCGCCAGCACGTCGGGATCGCGCGACGCCTGGGTGACGAACGCCTCCACCGACTCGGTGAAGCTCTCGTAGGGGTGCTGGACCAGGATGTCCCCCTGGGCGATCGCCGAGAACATGTCGACGGGCTCGCCGTCGACGCTGCCCACCCGCGGCGGGGTGACCGGCCAGAAGGGATCCTCCTTGAGCTCGGGACGATCGAGGTTGTATACGACCCACAGGGCGGTGAGGTCGAGCGGCCCCACGATGTCGTAGACGTCCTCGGGCTGCAGGTCCAGCTCCCGCGCGAGGAGGGCGCGCACCTCCTTCGGCATCGAGGCGTCCACCTCGAGGCGGACCGCCCGGCCGAAGCGCCGGCGCCGCAACTCCATCTCGACCGCTTCGAGCAGGTCGTCCGCCTCCTCCTCCTCGAGCGTGAGGTCCGCGTTGCGGGTGACCCGGAAGGGGTAGCAGCCTTCGATCTCCATGCCGGGAAACAAGGCCCCGAGGTGCGCCGCGATCACCTGCTCGAGGGTGACGAAACGCTTGCCGTCGGGCATCGACAGCAGGCCGGGCAGGACGGGCGGCACCTTGACCCGGGCGAAGCGCCTCTCGCCGGCGACAGGGTCGCGCACGAAGGCGGCCAGGTTGAGCGACAGGTTGGAGATGTAGGGAAAAGGATGGCCAGGGTCGACAGCGAGCGGGGTCAGCACCGGAAAGATCCGCTCTTCGAAGACCTCGCCGACCCACGCGCGGTCGGCCGCGTCAAGGGAATCCCAGTCGGATACGCGGATGCCCTGCTCGGCGAGGAGCGGCAGGAGGACGTCGAGGCAGGCCTTGCGCCGGCGCTCGAAGAGGACCTCCGACTCGGCGCGGATCGCCCTCAGCTGGTCCGACACGGACAGCCCGTCGGGGGCGGTCCCCGAGATACCGGCGGCCTGCTGGTCCTTGAGGCCGGCGACGCGCACCTGGAAGAACTCGTCCATGTTGGAGCTGAAGATGGCCAGGAAACGGACCCGCTCGAGGAGCGGGAGCGACTCGTTCTCCGCTAGTGCCAGGACACGGCCGTTGAAGTCAAGGGTCGACAGCTCGCGGTTGATGTAGCGCCGGTCGCCCTTGATGACCTCCGGGGCGTCCTCCGGGCCCGTCCAGACTCCCAGGCGCAGCGCGGACGCGTAGCGCTGACCGGCGGCTGCTGGCTGATCGGGGAGGTTCAGGCGCGGGGCGGCCACGGTTTCCAGGGTACTGACCGGCGGTCCGGGACAGGGCGCCGAGGCTCAGGATCCCGGGGTGGCTTCGTCCTCGGGCTGACCGAGGTCCCACTCGAGGATCAGGTGCTCGCGTTCGGCGTCGCGGACGACCCGTTCCCGGTTGCGGCGGAACTGCGGGTCGTGCGGCGGCAGAAGAAGGAGGCGAGCCATCGCCCGCTGGCGGAACTCTTCGATCACGCTTCGCTCTCCGAAGTCCGAGTCGACCCGCCAGTGTGGTGCGACGGGCCCCAGATAGACGATGCGGATGTGACCGCGCGGGGGGGCCTGCTCCTCGTGTCCCTGGATCGACATGCGGGCCAGCCTACCGGCCGCCTCCAGGCGCCGAATCGCGCAGGCGGTTGGCGGCGCTGATCACAGCCTGGAGCGACGCGTCCAGGGTGCTCGACGAGATCCCCACCCCCCACAGCCGATGGCCCCCCGCACCGCTGACCTCGACGTAGGCGGCGGCGGTGGCCTCGCTGCCCGCGGTGAGAGCGTGCTCGCGGTAGTCCTCCACGGCGACCTCGAGGGACAGCTCCGACCGAAGCCCATGGACGAGCGCATCCACGGGACCGTTTCCGTGGCCGGAGACCGTCCGGTGGTGACCGTCGACGAGGACCTGGGCGACCACCTGGGTACCTCTTTCCCCTCCCGAGGACACCTCGGTCGCGAGGAGCCGGATGCCTGCCTCGTCGGGCAGGTAGGTGCGGGCGAAGACGTCCCACAGCTCGGCCGGCTTGATCTCGGTGCCGCTCGCCTCCGTGACGGCCTGGACCTCCCTCGAGAACTCGACTTGCAGGGCCCGCGGCAGGTCCAGGCCGTGCTCGGTGTCCATCAGGTACGCCACCCCACCCTTGCCCGACTGGCTGTTGACCCGGATGATGGCCTCGTAGGTGCGTCCGACGTGCTTGGGGTCGATGGGCAGGTACGGGACCTCCCAGGTCTCGTAGTCCGCCGGAAGCGAGTCCATCCCCTTCTTGATGGCATCCTGGTGGGAGCCGGAGAACGCCGTGTAGACGAGGTCGCCGGCGTAGGGGTGGCGGGGGTGCACCGGGAGCCGGTTGCAGTGCTCGGCGACGCGCCGCAGGTGGTCGATGTCGTGCAGGTCGAGCCCGGGGTTGATCCCCTGGGAGAACAGGTTGAGCGCGAGGGTCACCACGTCGACGTTGCCGGTACGTTCGCCGTTGCCGAAGAGGGTGCCCTCCACCCGCTCGGCGCCGGCCATCTGGGCGAGCTCGGCGGCCGCGACCGCGGTGCCCCGGTCGTTGTGCGGGTGCACGCTCAGCACGATGGAATCCCGGCCTCTGAGGTGGCGCCCGAACCACTCGACGACGTCGGCATAGACGTTGGGCCCGTACATCTCGACGGTGTTCGGCAGGTTGATGATCATCTTGTCCTCGGGGGTCGGGCCGACGACGTCCATGACCGCCTCGCAGATGTCCACGGCGAAGTCCGGCTCCGTCCCCGTGAAGCTCTCCGGGGAGTACTCGTAGCTCACCCGCGTCTGCGGGACGGAGGCGGCGTACTTGGTGACCAGGCGGGCGGCGCTCGTCGCGATGTCGACGATCCCGCCCCGGTCGAGACCGAACACGACCCGGCGTTGCAGGGTCGACGTGGAGTTGTAGAAGTGAACGATGGCATGGGGGGCGCCGGCGATCGCTTCGAAGGTCCGCTCGATCAACTCGGGGCGGCACTGCACGAGGACCTGGATCGCCACGTCGTCGGGGATGCGCTGCTCCTCGACGATCTGGCGGATGAAGTCGAAGTCCGGCTGAGAGGCGGCGGGGAAACCGACCTCGATTTCCTTGAAGCCCATCGCCACCAGCGTCTCGAAGAACAGCAGCTTGCGCGCCGGGTCCATCGGGTCGATGAGCGCCTGGTTGCCGTCCCGCAGGTCGACCGAGCACCACCGGGGGGCGACGGTCAGCGGCCGGTCGGGCCAGGTTCGCCCGAAGGAGGCGGCCACGTCGAACTCGAATGGCCGGAACGGCTGGTAACGGTCGTGGGGCATGTCGCAGGGCGTCGAGTACGGGTAGGCATCCATGGGAACCTCGGTCTGTGGGCGGTCGCACGTCTTCGCGATGTTCGGGTTGGGAAGTCGGGCTCTGTCCGGGTCGTGTGCCGGGCAACAAAAAAACCTCCCGTCCCGGAGGCGCAGGAGGCTTCGGCGAGCACCGGTATGTGGTGCTCGCCTACATGAGAAGGAGGAGGTCGGCGGTGTGGAGGGCGGTCATGTAGGCCGAGACACTACCACGCGCCGCACGCCGCACGCCGCACGCCGCGGGAGGCCGGCGTAGCCGGGTGTCACAGGCTCGAGCCCGGAGTGACGGCCCGCGGCCACCATCCGCTAGACTACCTGCGAAAAACGAGCGGAGGGGGTGGATGTCTGGCAGGTTGGTGACGCCCGACGATCGAAAGATTGCCGGCAACCATCCGGCGGCTTCCGGCGTCATATACGTGTAGGCAGATTCACACAGGGGTATTTTTTTCACATTTCATGGCGGCACCGGGACCTGTAAACCGGGCCCAACCATCAGTGACGGAGGACAACGCGTGGAAACCAGCTGGATGGCCGAGGGCAAGTGCCGGGACCTGCCCCCGGAGACCTTCTTCCCGAGCGACGGGGTCGGGGTGGAGATCGCGCGGCGGATATGTGCCGAGTGCCCGGTGAAGGGGCCGTGCCTGGAGTACGCGTTGTACAACCGGATCGAGCACGGCGTCTGGGGTGGCGCCTCGGAGCGGGAGCGTCGCCGCATCGCCCGCCAGCGCCGGGGTGCTCAGCGGACGGCCGGCGAGCGCTCCACCGAGCACGCTGCTGTCGACTGAACCGGATCGCCGGCGAGTGCCGGGCCCGGCTCCGCTGCTTCCGGTGGGCGGCGGGTAGCGCGGGCGGGTGCTAGGCGCCGGCGGCGGTCTCCGAGGAACCGCCGGCCTCGCGGCGCACCTGCTCCTCGCGAGCCTTGAGGAGGGCGTCGAGTTCCGCGCGCGTGAGGCGGAGCGAGTCGTCGACGTCGGCGGGTGCCGGCCCGACCTCCACGGGCGGCGGGGGGGTGGGGGCCTGGGGGCTGGCGGCGGAGGCGGCCTTGGCGACGCGCTCGCGCTCGGCCTCTTCGTCGGCCTCCTGCTGAGCCTTGCGGAACTCCTTGCCGGCCATTCCGACGTTGCGGGCGATCTTGGGAAGCTGGCTGCCGCCGATGAGGACGACAAGGACGATCAGGACCACGAAACCGAGGTCTGGCCCAAAAAGGTTGGCGACCATGCACATAGGCTACCCCTCGGAGCCCCATGACGGCGTGCAGCGGTGCTGGTGACGAGCCGGAAAACCCCGACGTGTTCGAGTGCGTCATCAACGTGAGCGAGGGCCGGGACGGCGGCGTCATCGCCCGCTTGTCGTCCGCCGCCGGCGGCTGCCTCCTCGACCTGCACTCCGACCCGGACCACCACCGGTCGGTCCTGACGATCGGCGGTCCGGCCGACGAGGTCGAGCGGGCGGCCCGCCGGGTCGCGACCGAGGCCGTGGCGTCGCTCGACCTCACCCGCCATCACGGAGCCCACCCCCGGTTCGGTGTGCTGGACGTGGTGCCCTTCGTGCACCTCGTGGCATCGGGCGCACACGGCGGCTCGGAGCTCGCTGACGGGCCGCTCGAACCGGCCCTGGCTGCGCGCAACCGCTTCGCCGCCTGGGCCGCCGAGGCGCTGAAACTGCCCTGCTTCGTCTACGGCCCCGAGCGATCGCTCCCGGAGGTGCGCAGGCTCGCATGGGCGTCCCTGCTCCCCGACACCGGTCCCGGCTCCCCCCACCCGACCGCGGGCGCGGCCGCCGTCGGAGCCCGCCCCGCCCTCGTCGCCTACAACCTGTGGCTGTCCGGCGGGGACCTGGCGGCGGCGCGGGCGGTGGCGGCGACGATCCGCGGGCCGCATCTGCGGACGCTCGGCCTTCAAGTCGGCGCTGCCGTCCAGGTGTCGTGCAACCTCATAGCCCCCTGGACAGTCGGCCCCGCGGATGTCTTTGATGCCGTCGCCGGCCGGGTCGCCGTCGCCCGAGCCGAGCTGGTGGGACTGATACCGCGAGGCGTGCTGCACGCTGCGCCGAGCCGCCGCTGGGGTGAACTTGGCCTCGACCCGTCGATGACGATCGAGGCCCGCCTGGAGCAGGCGGGCCTCGACGGGGGAAGATTCGGCCGTGCCGGCCGCTAGCTGGCCGCGACGTGCTCTCGACGCTCGAGCGCACGTCGGCGCCGGATCTTTCGGCGCTCCCGTTCGCTCAGCCCGCCCCAGATCCCGAACTTTTCGCCGTTGGCTATGGCGTACTCGAGGCAGTCCTCCCTGACGACGCACCCCCGGCAGACCTCCTTGGCCTCCCGCGTCGACGCCCCACGTTCGGGGAAGAAGAGATCGGGATCCACGCCCATGCAGTTGGCCTGGTGCTGCCAGCTGCGGTCCACTGGTTGGAGAACGAGGTCCAAAAGGTCACTCACCGGTACTCCCCTCAGTCTGTGACCCGTGTCGGTGGCACCACCCGGGCCACCACCGATGTAACTACATGCTTGTGATCTTCCCCCCATCGTCGCCCGGATGCAAGCGAAAATCCACGGTTTCTTCCTCCGGACGTGCTAAAGGGCGTCCGCGACGTCACCGCCCGGGACCCCGCGGCCGTGCCGGCCACGCGCCGCCGGCGATGTCCTGGGCCGCTTCGCCCGGCGCGCGCTTTTGCAGAGGCATCCTCGCTACGGTCGGCACCGATGCGCCCCTCGACAGCACCCAGGGCGGCTCGCTCCGTCCTCGTCGGCGCCGTCGCCGGCCTCCTCGCCGCCGCGGTTGGCGCCGGGTGCGCCGGCGGCACGGGGCGCCCGGCCACCCAGGGCGGGAGCAGGCCGGCGGGGTCCTCGCCTTTGCCCGTCGGCGGCGCGGCATCGGCGGCGCCGCAGGCGGGCCGGCCGGCGATCAGCGCCCCCGCCCGCCTGTGCGGTTTCCTTCAGGGGGCCGCACGGGTCGACAAGGTTCTCGTGGTGTGGGAGGAGAACCACGACTACGGGTCGATCATCGGCTCGCGCGAGGCCCCCGGGTTGAACTCGCTGGCGGCCGCGTGCGGGCTGGCCACCGACGCCGAGGCCGTCACGCACCCCTCACTGCCCAACTACCTCGCCGAGACGTCGGGCGTGTCCTACGCCCGCTCCCCCTTCAACAGCGACTGCTCGCCGGGCGGCTCTTGCGAGGCCGGCGGCCCCCTCGGTCTTCGCCCAGGAGGCGGCAGCGGGACACCAGTGGCGCTCCTACAACGAGAGCATGCCCCGGCCCTGCGATCCGTCGGGGACCGACGCGTACGCCGTGCGTCACAACCCTGCCGTCTACTACCCGGCCATCACCTCACAGTGCGCCCGCTGGGATGTCCCCCTCGGCTCCTTGTCCGGCGGTGCCCTCGCCCGTGACGTGCGCGCCGGCGCCCTGCCCGCGTTCGCCACGCTGACCCCCGACGTCGAGCACGACATGCACAACGGGACCGTGGCCGAGGGGGACGCCTGGCTGCGCTCGTGGCTCCCGCTGATCACCGCCGGCGCCGACTACCGCTCCGGACGGCTGGCCATCCTCATCGCCTGGGACGAGGGGTTCGGCGGAGGGGACCTCCGATCGCACGTCCCGCTGCTCGTGCTCTCGGCGTGGACTCCCCCCGGCACCCGTAGCGGCGTCGCCTATGACGACTACTCGGTTCTGCGCACCGTTGAGGACCTCACCGGCGTCACCCCTCTCGGCCGGGCGGCGGGGGCCACGTCCCTCGCGGGCGCCTTCCACCTCTGAGCGGCCGTGGCCGGCGCGGCCGGCGGTCAGGCCGAGCGCCGGCGGTCAGGCCGAGCGCCGGCGGTCAGGCCGAGCGCCGGCGGGAGCGTTTCTGCTCGAGGAAATCGACCAGGACGTAGTCGCCGAGGGTCTCCGGCGTGGTGAAGAACGCCCGGCCGCCGTTGAGCTGGGTCAGCCTCTCGACGAAGCTGCGGAGATAGCCGGTGGCGTCGAGCATGAAGGTGTTGATCCGGATGCCCTCGCGGGTCGCGCGCACCACCTCGGCCAGCGTCGCGTGGATCGTCTCGGGCGCCGGCGGATAGCTGAAGAACGGCTCTCCTCCGGCCTGCAGGTGAGCCGTCGGCTCGCCGTCGGTGATCATGATGACCTGCTTGGTGCCGGCGTGGCGGGACAGCATGCGCCGGGCGAGAAGCAGGGCGTGCTGCATGTTGGTGCCGTAGGTGTAGTCCCACGACACCTCCGGCAGCTGCGTCGCGCGGAGCTCGCGTGCGAGCTCCCCGAAACCGACCAGGCCCAGGTAGTCCCTCGGGAACTGGCTGGTGATGAGCGCGTGCAGCGCCATCGCCACCTTCTTGGCCGCGAGGAAGTTGTCGCGCATCGGCATCGACAGCGACAGGTCCAGCGCAAGAACCGTCGCCGTCGAGGTCAGGCTTTCGGTCCTGTCCACCTCGAAGTCGTCGGCCGACAGCCGCACGGGCGTGCCCGACCCGCAACGGCCGAGGGCGTTGCGGACCGTCCTCTCGATGGAGAGGTGGAACGGGTCGCCCCACTCGTAGGGTTTGGTCTCGTAGGTCCGCTCGTGGCCGATGCCGTCCCGCTCGACGGGATGGCCGCCCAAACGGTCCTTGACCAGCCGCGAGAAGAGGTCGGACAGCGCGTTCTGGCCGATCTTGCGGAGCCCCCGAGGGGTCAGTTCGAGCCGTCCCCCCCGCTGGTCGATCAACCCGGCCTCCGAGAGCCAGCGGGCGAGCTCGGCGAGCTCCTCGAGGGACCGCGCGGCGTCCTCGCCGAGAAGCTCCTGCGCCCGGTCGACGTCCACCTCCGCCAGCGCACCGGGATTCGACGTGCCCGACATCAGCTGCTCGAGGCGGTCGAGGTCCCCCAGGACGTTCATGAGCGCCGCTGCGCCGGCCAGCCCGAGCGGGTCGGAGCCGGAGAGCTCGAACCGGCGCTCCCAGCCGGCCCCCGGAAACGCCTGCCGGAGGTTGGCGCCCAGCCGGTTGACCTGCCAGTTGAGGTCCATGTCCTCGAGCAAGGACTCTGCCAGCTGCTGGAGCTGCGCCCTCTGCTCCGGGCTCATCGAGTTGAGGAGCTGCTGCATCGCGGCCATCTGACGGGCCATCTGCTCCAGCAGCTCGTCGAGTGTGGAGGGGTTGCCGGGGAACATGTCGCCGTAGCGGTCCATGAACTCCTCGAACATCCTCTCCGTGTCGCCGCCGGCGGCCCGCGTTTCGAGCATGCGGTTCAGGTCGTCCATCATGTCTTTCATGCGCTGCAAAGACTCCGGCGACACGTCCGACATCGACTGCGACATCTGGTTGAAGTAGCTCTGCATCAGCTGGGATCGCAGCTGCTCGAGCAGCCCGTCGAAAGCGGCTCGGGCCTCGCTGCTGGTCCAGTCGTAGTGCTGCAAGGCCTCCACCTGCCCGGCGAGGTCGGGGGGAAGCAGGTCGAGGGCCATGCGCCTCTCGGCGGCGACCTCTTCGGTGATCTCCGCCCGCCGCTGGTCCCCCGAGGCGCGCGCCCGCTCCTCGAGTTCGTCGATGCCCCTCCTCTCCTGCTCGACGATCTCGCGGAGCCGCGACGCGATCTCCTCGTAGGCGCCGCCCAGCCCGTTGCGTTCGAGGAGGTCCCGCCGGCGCTGGCGGAGCCGCTCGAGCAGCTCGCGCATCCCGGCGATCCGCTGCCCCTCGCGATCCGTGAAGCCCCTCTGCAGGAGCCGGTGCAGGGACTGGTTGAGGTCGCCGTGGTAGAGGAGATCGTCGGTGAGCTCCCGGAAGATGTCGTCGGCGTCGACGTCGAAGCCGACCTGGGTGCCGTCCCACCGGGAGTAGCGGAAGCGCGCCACGGCTAGCGCGCCCGGTAGGTGGCCCGGGTTCCGGCGGCGTCCTTGTTGAGACGCTTGGCCAGATGCAGCCCCTCCAGCAGGAACTCGGTGGCGCTGGCCACCGACGCCGCCGATTCGCTGACGCCGGAGAGGCTGCCGAGGCGGGTGACGAGCTCGCGCAGCGCCGGCAGCTCGGACAGCGCCTCGACAAAGCGGGCCGAGGGGATGTCGTCGCCGGCGTGCAGGACCTTCCCCTCGTCGAAGTCGGTGATGGCGCCACGCAGGCGGTCGGAGGGGACCGTCTCCTTGAACACCGTGAGCACGGCCTGCTGCACCAGGCGCTCGACCACCTGGCCGTCGCGGCCTTCTTCGATCGTCTCGATCTCCACCTTGCCGGACGTCGACGACGCGAGCGCCTCGAGGTCGCTGACGCGCGGCACCGCCTCGGTCTCGCCCAGACGCAGGGCGCGGCGCACGGCGCTCGCCACGAGTGTCTCGTAGTTCGCGACGCTGAGCCGCACCGACACCCCGGAACGCTGGTTGATGTGGGGACTCTGGCGGGCCAGCTGGGAGATCGTGGCGACGATCTGCGCCATGTGGGCCGGAACCTCGACGCGGACCCCGGACGGCCAGGACGACACGGCCTCCTGGTGGATGACGGCGATCTCGGTCTTGACGTCGAGGGGATAGTGGGTGCGGATCTGGGCGCCGAACCGGTCCTTGAGCGGGGTGATGATCCGCCCCCGGTTGGTGTAGTCCTCCGGGTTGGCGGAGGCGACCAGCATCACGTCGAGGGGCAGGCGGATCTTGTACCCGCGCACCTGGACGTCACGCTCCTCGAGCACGTTGAGCAGGCCCACCTGGATGCGCTCCGCCAGGTCGGGCAGCTCGTTGATGGCGAAGATACCCCGGTTGGTGCGCGGCACCAGCCCGTAGTGCAGCGTCAGTTCGTCCGAGAGGTAGCGCCCTTCGGCGACCTTGATCGGGTCGACCTCGCCGATCAGGTCGGCGATGGAAGTGTCGGGGGTGGCCAGCTTCTCGCCGAAACGGGCGTCGCGGTGCACCCACGCAACGGGCGTGTCGTCGCCCCGGTCGGCGATGAGGTCCTTGGCGTAGCGCGACACGGGCCGGTAGGGGTCGTCGAGGATCTCCGAGCCGGCGACGACGGGGATCCACTCGTCGAGCAGCCCGGTCAGGCTGCGGATGATGCGGGTCTTCGCCTGCCCTCGCTCGCCCAGGAAGATGATGTCGTGGCCCGCCAGCAGGGCGTTCTCCAGCTGGGGGAGCACCGTCTCGTCGTAGCCGAGGACGCCCCCGACGAGGGGGTGGCCGGCCGCAATCCGCCGGGCCGCGTTGCGACGAACCTCTTCCTTGACAGGCACGGACTCCCAGCCCGACTCGCGCAGCTGGCCGAGGGTCGCCGGACGGGAGGTCATGGGTCCACGCTACAGCCGTGCCGGCTCGCAGGACCGGCGGCCCCGGCCGGGTCCCGCCCGCAAAAGTCCGCCGAGCAGGCGCCTCGTCGGCGGTTCGTGGCACCGGCCGCGGCGGAGGACGACTACCGTCCCCCGGGTGGACCTGGGTGGCCGGTGGCTGGCAGCCCCCTCCGACGAGGAGCTCCGTCGGCGGATGGCAGACCCCGAAATGGACGACGGCGGCTGGGAGAGCATCGACGTCCCCGGTCATTGGCGCTCGCACCCCGCGTTCGCCGGCACCGACGGCCCCGTGCTCTACCGCCGGCATTTCGCCGCTCCCACCCCCGAGGAGGGTACGAGGGCCTTCGTCACCTTCGACGGCATCTTCTACCAGGGCGACGTCTGGCTGGACGGCGAGTACCTCGGCGACACCGAGGGGTACTTTTTTCCCCACACGTTCGAGGTGACGCCGGCGCTCGAGGGGCGCAGCGAACACCTGCTGGCGGTGGAGGTGGCCTGCCACCGCCCCACCGATCTCGCCGCCAAGCGCAACCTCACCGGCATCTTCCAGCACTGGGACTGCATCGACCCGGACTGGAACCCCGGGGGGATCTGGGCGCCGGTGCGGCTGCACGAAACCGGGCCGGTGCGCATCCGGTCGCTCACGGTGCTGTGCGGGGACGCCAGCGCCGAGGTCGCCGTGCTCGAGCTGCAAGCCGACCTCGACGCCGGCACCGCGACGGCAGCCACGCTGCGGACCTCGCTGCGGCGCCGGGGTGCTCCCGACGCGGCTGTCGCCGTGGAAGCCGTCCAGGAGCACGCCCTGGCGCTGGGCACCAACCTGGTCCGCTGGCGGGTGACCGTCGAGCGCCCCGACCTGTGGTGGCCGCACTCCCTGGGCGAGCAGCCCCTCTACGACGTCGAGGTCGAGATCGGCACCGCCGCCGGCGTCAGCGACCGGCGCAGCGTCACCACGGGGCTCCGCCAGGTCCGGGTCCGCAACTTCGTCGCCACCGTCAACGGCGAGCGCCTCTACCTCAAGGGCGCCAACTGCGGCCCCACCCGGCGCGCCCTCGCCGAGGCGACCCCCGCGGAGGTCGCCGGCGACGTCACCCTCGCCCGCGAGGCGAATCTCGATCTGCTGCGTGTCCACGCCCACGTGACCCGCCCCGAGTTCTACGACGCCGCCGACCGCCAGGGGGTGCTCCTCTGGCAGGACCTCCCCCTGCAGTGGGGCTACGGCCAGGTCCGCCGCCAGGCCGTCGCCCAGGCCCGCCGCGCCGTCGCGACGCTCGGCCACCACCCCTCGATCGCGCTGTGGTGCGGGCACAACGAGCCGGTGGCCGTCACGGTCACGCCCGGCGGGTCCTTGAGGGCGCGCACCAAGGCACGCTTCGCCGCCGGCCAGGTACTGCCCACGTGGAACAAGACCGCCCTCGACCGCAGCATCCGCCGCGCCCTGGAGCGCGCCGACGGCTCCCGCGAGGTGGTCGCCCACTCCGGCGTCCTGCCCCACCCCGCCTGGGGCACCGACAGCCACCTCTACTTCGGCTGGTACCACGGCGACGAACGGGACCTCCCCGCGACGCTGGCCCGCTTCCCCGTGCTCGCCCGTTTCGTGAGCGAGTTCGGGGCGCAGGCGGTCCCCGACACCGCCGGTTTCATGGCGCCGGAGAAGTGGCCGGCGCTCGACTGGGAGGCCCTGGAGGCGCACCACTGCCTGCAGCGCCAGGTCTTCGAGCGGCGCGTGCCGCCGGGCGCCCACGCCACCTTCGAGGCCTGGCAGGCCGCCACACAGGAGTACCAGGCGACCCTGCTCCGCCGGCACATCGAGACGCTGCGCCGGCTCAAGTACCGGCCGACCGGCGGCTTCTGCGTGTTCCTCCTGGCCGACGCGCAACCGGCGGTGTCGTGGTCGATCCTCGACCACGACAGGGTCCCGAAGGCGGGGTACCACGCCGTCGCCGGCGCGTGCGCCCCCGTCATCGTGACCGCCGACCGGCCGCCGGAGACGTATGCCCCGGGGGGCGTGGTGTCCCTCGACGTCCACGCCGTCAGCGACCTCCGCCGGCCACTCGAGGGGGCCGAAGCACTCGCGGTGCTGCGCTGGCCGGGTGGCGCCCGGCGATGGCGCTTCGCCGGCGAGGTGCCGGCCGACTCGTGCGTGCGGGTGGGGCGGGTGGTCCACGTGCTGCCGGCGTCGTTGCCTCCCGGCGGGGGGGTCACGCTGGACCTGGAGCTGCGCTGGGACGGCGGGGTGGCGACCAACTCCTATTCGAGCAGCCTCGCGCCGGCTCGAGAGGGGGGAGCCCGGTGAGGGGTCCCGGGGTGGCCCGGCTGCCACCCTGCCGGCGACGCCTGGTAGACCTGGCTCCCTATGGCCCGCTTCTTGTCGCCTGAATGGTTCGAGGACGTCCGCCGGCACGCGGGCACCCCCGATGCAGAGCACGCACCCGGCGGCGGGAAGCGCAACGGCGGCGCCGGGGCGCCCGCCGGCGGGGAGTCGCCGGCACTCGTGCTCGAGCAGGTGGTGACCGGTACTCCCTACGGCGAGGTCCGCTACCTGGTGGTCGTCGAGGAGGGGACCGCCCACATCGCATCGACCGGCGGCGCCGGCGGCACCGGCGGCGCCGGCGGCACCGGCGGCACCGGCGGCGTCGGCGACGCAACCCCGGGAGCGGATCTGACCGTCACCTCCGCCTGGGAGACGGCCGTGGCCATCGCCCGAGGCGATCTGTCGGCCCAGGTCGCGCTCATGGAAGGCCAGCTGCGGATTCGCGGCAATCTTGCCCGCCTGCCCGATGTCAGCGCCCGGCTCGCGCGCAACGACCCTGTTCCCGAGGAGGTCCGTCGGGCCACCACCTATTGATCGAGACGGTGGGGCCAAAGGCCCCCTGTGCGAACCGTCGCGGACTCGATAACCTCGACTGACACGCCTTTGGGGAGGTATGCAGGTGACCCTTTCCGACGTTATCGACGACCAGTTCCTCGCTCGGTACCGCGCGCTCCTCGACGCCGAGGACGCTGCGTTCGACGAGCTGGAACACGCGTTCGAGGACGGGGACCGCGCTCATTTCGACGCTGATCTCACGGCGTGGCGCCAGGCGGTGGAGCGCAAGCTCACCTACCTCCACAAAAAGGGTGTGGTCCTCCCGCCGGCGATCAGCTTCTGAGCCACATCTGGACCCCTCCCGCCTCCGCCTGCCGGCCGGCGGGGGCAGCGCGGCCGGCGGCGGCAGCGCGGCCGGCGGCGGCAGCGCGGC
>JAJYLA010000083.1 GCA_021788115.1 Actinomycetes bacterium
CACGTCTCGACCGTGTCGGCCCTCGCCGACGCTCAGCTGTCCGGGGCGAGCCTCTCGGAATGGGAGGAGCGAGGAGGCCCGGAGCCGGCGGTGGAGCTCGCGCTGCGGTGCTGGCGGGACCGCAACTTCGGGGACTTCTGGTCGCACGTGCTGGTGGCGGAGGGAAGCTGCGACATCGCGCTCGACCCGGTGGTGTCGCTGTGGGACCTCGCCGCTCTGCAGGTGATCGTGGAGGAGGCCGGCGGGCGCTTCACGGACCTCGCCGGCGAAGCCCGTTGTGACGGCGGCAGCGCCGTGAGCACCAACGGCGTGCTCCACGCCGCCGTACTCGATGTCCTCAACGGGAAGGACCGGCGTCGATGACAACCCCCGCCGCGCCCCGGCCCCCGCACCTGCCGCCTCGCCGTCCCCGCGGGCTCAACGCCTGCCCGCGCGAGGTCAGCCGGTAGTGTCACCTGCCATGGGTAGCTACATCGGACCCGGCGTGTGGGAGATCGACACCCTTCTCGGTGGGTGGACGAGGATGACCGCCGGCTACTTGATCGAGGGACCCGCGCCGGTCCTCGTGGAGACAGGCAGCCAGAGCTCCGTGCCGGCTCTGCTGGCCGCTCTCGGCGACCACGGCGTGGCCCCCGACGACCTGGCGGGCGTGGCGGTCACCCACATCCATCTCGACCACGCCGGCGGCGTGGGGGACGTCGCCCGGGCTTTCCCGAAGGCGACGGTCTACGTGCACGAGAAGGGGGCCCGCCACCTCGTCGACCCGGACCGGCTCGTCAGCTCCGCCGCCCTTGTCTACGGCGACCTCCTCGACTCCCTCTACGGCCGGCTGGCGCCGACGCCATCGGAGCAGATCCACGTGCTCGCCGACGGCGAGACCATCGAGATCGGTCCGGGGCGCACCCTGACGACCGTCGACTCGCCCGGCCATGCCAAGCACCACCTGGCCCTCCACGACAGCGAGAGCGGCATCCTCTTCGCCGGCGACGCTGTCGGCGTCCGCCTGCCCGACGCCGGCGTCCTGCGACCCGCCACCCCGCCGGCCGACTTCGACCTGGAGCAGGCCGTCACCTCGCTGCGGAAGTTCCGCGACCGCAGCCCCCAGGGCGTCGCCCTCGCCCATTACGGGCTGGTACCCGAGCCCCTGGCGACCCTCGAGCAGGCGGAGGAGACCCTCCGCCACTGGGCGGAGGTCGCCGAGCGGGCGTGGCGGGCCGGCGAGGACATCACCGCCGCGCTGGAGAAGGAGTTCGCTCCCGAGGCCGCCGCCATAGCGCCCGAGCACCGCAGGAAGCTCGAGACGCTCAACGGCATCCACTCCAATGCGGCGGGCCTACGCCTGTGGCTGGAGAAGACCCGGGGTGAGCGGGGCGCCGAGGCCCACCCCCACACCCACTACTAGAGAACGGCGCTGCAGCCGGCTCGCCGGCCCGCCGGCCCGCCGGCCCGGCGGGCGGATCAGCCGGCAGCGGCGAGCTCGTCGCCGCCGCGGAGGTACTGGGTGTGGTAGAGGTCCGCGTAGAGGCCACCCGAGGCGACGAGCGATTCGTGGGTGCCGCGGGCGACGATCCGGCCGCCGTCGAGCACGAGGATCTGGTCCGCCGCCTGGATGGTCGAGAGCCGGTGGGCGATGACGATCGACGTCCGCCCGGCGAGCGCCGCCGCCAGGGCCTGCTGCACGAGCAGCTCCGTCTCCGAGTCGAGGTGAGCCGTGGCCTCGTCGAGGATCACCACCGCCGGGTCCTTGAGCAGCACGCGGGCGATCGCCAGACGCTGCTTCTCCCCGCCGGAGAGCCGGTACCCGCGCTCACCGACGACGGTGTCGTAGCCCTCGGGGAGCGAGGCGATCAGGTCGTGGATGCGGGCCGCCGCGCACGCCGCGACCAGCTCCTCGTCGGTGGCCGACGGGCGGGCGTAGCGCAGGTTCGCCGCGATCGTGTCGTGGAAGAGATGGGCGTCCTGGGTCACCACCCCCACCGCAGCGGCCAGCGACGCGAGCGTCACGTCGCGCACGTCGTGGCCGTCGAGGGTCAAGGACCCCGCCCCCGCGTCGTAGAGCCGGGGCACGAGCTGGGACAGCGTGGTCTTGCCGGCGCCGGTCGGGCCGACGAGGGCCGTCATGGTGCCCGGCTCCGCCACGAAGGACACGTCGCGCAGCACCCACGCTCCCGGCTCGCTGCCCAGGCCCTCGGCGACGTGCTCGGCGCTCGCTTCGAGCGACGCCACCGACACGTCCCTGGCCGCCGGGTACCGGAACCACACGCCCGAAGCCTCCACCCGGCCCGCCACGGTGTCGAGGGCGACGGCGCCGGGGCGGTCGGCCACCGCCGGCGGGGTGTCGAGCACCTCGAAAACCCGGTCGAAGCTCACCACCGCGCCGAGCAGGTCGACCCGGCTGCTGGCCAGGTCGGTGAGCGGGGAGTACAGGCGGGTGACGTAGGTGGCGAGGGCGACCACGGTGCCGACGCTGAGGGAGCCGGTGAGGGCTTCCCGCCCGCCCAGCCAGTACACCGCTGCCGTGCCCACGGCGCCCACGAGCGCCAGGGCGGCGAAGAGATACCTGCTCAACAGGGCCAGGCGCACCCCGGAGTCCCGCACCCGGGCGGCCCGCCGGGAGAACTGCGCCGACTCGGCGCCGGGGCGCCCGAAGAGCTTGACGAGCAGCGCGCCGGCCACGTTGAAACGCTCGCTCATCGTGGCGCTCATGTCCGCGTTGAGCTGCATCCGCAGGCGCGACAGCCGGGCGATGCGCCCCGCCATCACCCTGTCCATCACGACGAAGGGGGGCAGCACCACGAGCGCGAGCCCGGTGATGGCGGGGCTCAGCACGAACATCGGCACCAGCGTCGCCCCGAGGGTCATCACGTCGGAGACCACCGACGCTGCGGTGCCCACCGCGTTCTGGGCGTCGAGCACGTCGGTGGTCAGCCGGCTCATGAGGGACCCGGTCTGGGTGCGCGTGAAGAAGGCCACCGGCATCCGCTGCACGTGGTCGAACAGCCGCGTGCGCAGGTCGTAGATGATCCTCTCGCCGATCCAGGAGCCGAGCCACCGGTTGAGCAGCGAGAAGGCCGTGACCACCAGGGCGAGGCCCACCATGCCCGCGGCGAGGATGTCGATCTCGTGGACGCTGCGGTGGCGGCTGGTGAGGTCGTCCACGAGGGCCCGCACCATGAGCGGCGGGACGGAACCGATCACGGCGCTGGCGACGAGGGCGAGGAGGTAGCCGGAGAGGCGCCTCCGGTAGGGGCGCATGAAGCGCCAGATGCGCGCGAGGGTTCCCCGGGTGATGTTGGCGGCCCGCAGCTCGGCAGGGTCGCGCGGCGGTCTGTGGTATCCCCTCACTGGCGCTCCTCAGCGGTTCGAGTAATCATGCAAGCGGGAAAAGGTGGCGCTTTTGTTCCCGCCTGGGGTGAAATGATGCCTCGATGGTGGGTCAGTCACCCGACACGGTGGTCCTCCGCTTGCTGAGCCGGGGCGAGGCCGAGCGCGTCGTGTCGCGCCGGCGCGACTCCGCCGTCGACCTGCCGTGGGCCGCCGGCTACCCCCTCGACGGCGACGTGCGCGCCGCGGCCTCCTACGCCAGCCACGTCCCGAAGGAGCAGGGCTCCTCGGCGTCGAATCCCTTCGGCTACTACCAGATCGTCGAGGACGGCCGGGTGATCGGAGGGATCGGCTACCACGGCCCCCCCCAGGGCGGCGTGGTCGAGGTGGGCTACGGCGTGGTGCCGGCTGTCCGCGGGCGGGGGGTGGCCACCTCCGCCCTCCGCCAGCTCCTCGAGGCGGCCGCCGGCCTCGCGGAGGTCAAGCGGGTCGTCGGCCGTACCACCGAGGACAACGTGGCGTCTCAGAAGGTGATGCTCGCCGTCGGCATGCAGCTCGTCGGGCGCGACCCCGACTTCTTGCACTTCGAGATCGACCTCCGGGCCTGAGGGGCCCGGCGCCGGCGCCCCGGCGCCGGCGCCTCAGGCGGCGCTCACGCCCGGGCCGGTCGCCCGAGGCGGGCCTGCCGGCCGCCGGGGAGGAGCGACAACGACGCCGGGTTGCGACCGGGGGCGGCGGGAATGGACCAGGCGAAGCCGCGCCGCCCGCAACGGCCGGGTCCCCGCGCGGCGGGGGCCGGCGGGCTGGGGCCGGCGTTGCGGCTGAGGGGAGGGGTGCTCGCGGCCGGCTCGCCGGCCGGTCCCGAGGCGGGTGAGCATCGACACGGCTTCCCAGTGCCGGTCGGCGGCGACGGAGCGTCCGCCGTCAGGAGACCAGGTGCCCGTGCCCGTCTCCGGGTCGTACCCCCGACCCGCAAGCAGTCCATATTCCGGTCCACTTCTTGATTGGAACAGAACCATGGTGCCAGTATGGTGCGCCAAACGGCCTTCCTGGCAGGCCACCCGGCCGGAAAGTGGACTGGACCCATGCGCGATCTCGTGATGGCCCTCGGCGACTGGGCGGCGGCGAGCGGGTCGCTCGTGGGCAGGCTTGCCGGGTCGCTGCGGGGTGTCATCGAGAGCGGCGTCCTGCCTCCCGGCTACCGGTTCCCGAGCGAGCGGACCTTGGCCCGCGAGCTGGCTGTGAGCCGCAGCACGGTGGTCGCCGCCTTCGCCGAGCTGCGCTCGGCGGGGCTGGTGGAGACCCGCCACGGGAGCGGCACGAAGGTCGCCCGCCGCCCCCGGGTGGGTGGCGACGACGGCCTCCCCTCGCTCGGCGCTCCGATCTTCGGGCGTTTGCTGGCCAGGACCGGGCGCGACGACGCGCTGATCTCCTTCGCGTACGCGGCCACCCCGGGGAACCCGGCGATAGCCGAGGAGGTCCTGTCTTTTTCCCACCAAGAGCTCGTGGACCTGCTCGACGACCCCGGATACCTCCCCCGGGGCCTGCCGGCGCTGCGGGAAGCGCTGGCGGCGCTCGTCACCGCCGACGGGCTGGGATGCGACGCCGAGTCCGTCCTTGTGACCAGCGGCGCCCACCAGGCGGTGACCCTGTGCGCCTCGCTGCTCGTCCGCCCCGGCGACCTGGTCCTCGTGGAGAACCCGACCTACCCCGGCTGCGTCGACGCGTTCGCCTCGGCGGGAGCGCGGCTGGTGTCGCTTCCGACCGACGCCGAGGGGATGGTGGTCGACGGCCTCGAGGGGGTGCTGTCGCACTCCTCGGTCGCGGCCATGTTCGTCATGCCGACGTTCCAGAACCCCACGGGATCGCTGATGGCCGGGTACCGCCGGCGACGCATCGCCGAGGTCGCCGGCCGCTTCGGCGTGCCGGTGATCGAGGACAACGCACTCAGCCACACCCACATCGGCCCCGTGGAGGTGCCCCCGCCGATCGCCTCGTACCCCGGGGCGGAGGGGGCGCCGGTGATCACGCTCGGCTCCCTCAGCAAGGCGCTGTGGGGAGGCCTGCGCGTCGGCTGGCTGCGGGCACCACAGCCGTGGCTGGAGCGGCTGGCCCGCCGCAAGGTGGCCATGGACATGGGCAGCGGCGTGCTCGACCAGGCCGTGGCCGCCCGGGTGCTGGCGCGCTTCCCCGACCCGCGACTGGCCAACGCCCCGCTCTTCCGGGACCGCCTCGCCCACACCGAGGCGCTGCTGCGCGAGCGGCTTCCCGGCTGGACGTGGCGGCGACCGACGGGGGGCCCGTCGTTGTGGGTGCGCCTGCCGTACGAGGCGGGCCCGTTCTGCCAGGTCGCGCTGCGCCACGGGGTCGAGCTCGTGCCCGGCGACGTGTTCGGTGTCGGGGGCTCCTTCTCCGACCACGTGCGCATCCCCTTCACGGTCGAGCCCGCCGTGATGGACGAGGCCGTCGCCCGCCTCGTCGACGCCGACCGGGCCCACCGCTCGGGGGCGAGGGGCGAGGCCCGTGTGCTGCCCCCCCGGCTCGTCGTGTGAGGGCCGCCGGGGCCGCCGGGGCCGCCGGGGCCGCCGGGGCCGCCGGGCGCGGCGGCGCGCAGGAACGGCACACCCGGGTGCCAGCAGCGCCCATCCCCATGCAGGCGCGGCCCACCTCCTGGTGCATGTCGGAAAAAAAGGTCGGGCCCACCCGCGGCAAGCGACGGATCCGGGGATGCTTCCGGTGGTCCAGCGGGGCTTCTGCCGGGGCCCGGCGGTCTGCGGGAGGTTCGGGGTCTAGCCCGAGAAGGCCGCGGCGCCGCCACCCTGGTGGCGGGGCCCCCGCCGCGGGCGGCGCCCACGGGCGGGGGCAGCCTCGGTGACCTCCCGTCCGAGCACGCCGGCGAGGAACCGTTCGAGCTCCTCCATCAGCGGATCGGCCGGCGGCCGGCGGATGAGCGTCCACAGCGCCGCCGCGACGAAGGCGAGGACGTATCCCACGATGGCGAGGAGGGAACCCGCCACGAGCACACCGACCGTCACGCGCAGCACCTCGACCACGCCGCCATTGTCCGGCCGTGCCGGCCTCGCCGGGAACCCGGATCCCACGGGCGGCCCCTCCCGCATTTCCACGGGAGGCGCTTTCGCGCCCGATCAGTAGGTGGGCCCGACGGCGGACTGCAGGCGCAGTACCGGGAAGCGCCTGGCGGTGCGGGCCAGGTAGAGGCGCATGTAGGGGAAGGCCTCCTCCATCGCAGCGAGCGCCCGCTCGCGCTCGTCGCCCTCGAGGAGCACGGGTGTCACAGCGTGGCACTCCCCGTGGCATTGGACCTCGACCGGCCCCCCGCCGCGGAGGTTCTGGAACCAGCCCGGCTGGTGGTCCCAGCCGGCGTTGGCGGCGCACACGACCGGCGCGCCGCCGATATCGACGTAGGCGACGAGGACCTCCCGTACCTGCCCGGTGGTGCGACCCCGTGTGCGCAGCAACAAGACGTCGTCCACCCCGAGGGCCTTCACCCCGAGGCTCAACCCCAGGTGGCGGTAGACCGCCACGTCGAGGTGGGTCCACAACCGTGCGGTCATGTGGTCGAGCCGGGCGCGGCACCTCCCGCAGGGCACGAGCGGGCGGAAGAGGCGCGCGTAGGCGCGCGCCACGTGGGGTCTGTACGGAAGGGCATTGTGCATGGCGCCCACCTCCCCGGCGTCGCCTCACGGCGTCGCCGCGTGTTCCGACTACTCGACCAGAGCGGCGACCCTCTCCCCCGGCCATGCGCGCTGCAGGAGCTCGCTGCCGAAGGCTGTCGGGCCGAACGTCCCCGAGGCTCTGCGCTCGCGGGGCCCGAAGGCGGCCTGGGCGACGACCACTGCCCCCCGGGCTTCGAAGGTGCGGCGCATGGCGGGCAGGGCACCCTTGGGTGCCACCGCGAAGGTGCAGAAGACCGCGACGGCCTTGCCGCCGAGCCGGGGGAGGCCGTCGAGCCAGGCGCGCATCGCCTTGGCGGGGCGCACGCCGGCGACCACCAGCCCCTCCACCCAGGTGCCGACGACGATCAGATCGGCGGCGGCCAGCTCGGCGAGCCCGACGCGCCCGATCGGCAGGACCCGGACGCGGTGCCCGGCAGCCGAGGCGCTAGCGGCGATCGCCTCGGCCGCGCGGGCCGTCGTGCCCCCCTGGCTCTCGTAGCACACGAGCACACGCCGGGGCACACGCTGGCGGGGCCTGCCGGGCCGGCTCGGGCGGCCGGCGATGACGGACTCCGCCGCCCGCCGGCCCTGGGTCATCGCCTCGACGACCGTGGAGGGGCCGACGAGGGCGTCGCCGGCGACCCACACGCGGTCGAGGACCGGCAACGTCGCGGCGTCGAGGCCGGTCTCCCTCCCGAGGGCGAGGGTGCCGACCGGGTTGTGATGCGCGTACGCCGACGCCGCGTTGGCCATGATGCCGCTCGCCGTCCAGCGCCGGTCCGGCAGACCGGCGGCCGTGCGGCGCACCGGGGTGCCCGGGAGGGTCGGCGCGAAGGCCGGGTCCCCGCGGTAGCCCATGGCCATGACCACGAGGTCGATGTCGACGACCTCGGGGTCCCCGCCGAGGACCTTCGGCAGCCGGTCCCGGCGGGGCTGGGCGGTGCGCGCCAGCTCCGCGCGCACCACCCGGCCGTCGCCGGCAAGGCGGGTCACGGTGCGGGAGAAGCGGACCTCGACGCCTTCGTGGCGCGACTCGGCGAGCTCGTCGGGCCGTACCAGGGCGAACCGCTCGTCGAGCCAGTCGACGCACAGGGCGTCCAGCCCGAGCCGGCGGGCGGTGCGGGCGACGTCCATGGCGGTGTTGCCCGCACCGAGCACCAGCACGCGGGGGACCGGGCGGCCGGCGTTCGCGGCCGGGTCGGCCAGGCCGAGGCGGGAGAGGAACGCTGCGGGGTCCCCGCCCTGCTCGAGCGCCGCCCGGGCGCCGTGCAGGAACGTCGTGGCGTCCGTGACCCCCTCGAGGTCGTTGCCGGGGACGGGGAGCCGCAGCGGTTGGGTCGCCCCGTGCGCCAGGATGACCGCGTCGTGGTCGGCCAGAAGGATCTCCACGTCCTCGGGGCGGACGTCGACGCCACAGCGAAGGTCCACCCCCGCCTCCTGGAGTTGCCGCCACGGGCGGTCCGCCACCGCGGCGGGCAGCGTGAAGTCGGGGATCCCCCAGCCGAGAAGCCCTCCGGGGGTCGCGTCCTTCTCGAAGACCGTCACCTCGGCGCCGGCCTCGACGAGCGACCAGGCCGCGCCGATGCCCGCCGGGCCGGACCCGACGATGGCGATCGACATGCCGGCGGCGGCCGCCCGCCGGCCGTCGTGCCGGGCGGGCGGCGCAACGGGGGCGGTCTCGGCGACGAAGCGCTCCAAGCGTCCGATCGAGACGGGCACCCCGCCGGCCAGAGACCACGAGCACGCCCCCTCGCACTGGGAGGACTGGTCGCACACCCGCGAGCAGATGTCGGGCAGGACCGTGGTGCGCCGCAGGATGCGCTGGGCGCCGGCGGCGTCGCCGTCTCGGAGCGCCCCTATGAAGCCGGGGATGTCGTTGTGCGCCGGGCAGCCCTTGGCGCAGGTGGGATCCGGGCACTGGAGGCAGCGCTCGGCCTCGGCCAGCACCTCGCGCCAGGTCGTGAAGCCGGGGCGGATCTCGCTAAGATCGCCGCGCAGCACGTGCGGGTGGCGGGGCTCGAGCTCGACGCGCTCGGCGACCTGCAGGGGTCCGTCGACCGTGATGGCGCTGAAGGGGCACGTGCGCACGCACTGGCGGCACCCCACGCACATCGAGCTGTCGGCGGCGGCCACCCAGCGCGCAGCGTCCATGGTGAGCGCCCCGGTCGGGCAGCGGATGATGCACTCCTGGCACCCGGCGCAGCGGTCGGTGAGGACTGTCACGACCGGCCGGCCAGCGAACGGCTCCAGCACCGGTGAATCCACAGCGGTCATGCCGCTACCTCCTGTTCCCCCGAAATGGTCTTGCTCGTGGCGGATTCCGTCATCGCGGGCGCCCCTAGTCGGCCGCGTGCATCAGCACGTAGAGGAATGCCGCCGCCGCCCCGCAGGCGAGGGCGAAGGTGACTGTCGCGACCCGGACGCCGATGGCGTTGCGGCTGACCGGAACCAGCTCCCGTCCGGCGATCTTCCAGGTGGCCCACGCGGCGGCCGCGGTGCCCAACAGGACCACGGCGACCTGGGTCACCACGATCCATCCGTTGGTCATGAGCGAGAAGGAGTACAGCGACGACTTGGTCGAGGAGAAACCGAAGATGTGCTCGATGGCGGGGACGACCCGCGGGGCGGACTGGAGGAACTTCGGCAGCTGGCGGGCGAAGTAGTCGGCGCCGACGACGGGGATCAGCCCGTAGGCGACGGGGGCGAAGAAGGCACGGAAGCGCGAGGACCGGTCGAGGAAGTGCCCGGTGCGCACGAAGCCGACAGCCCGGCTGGCGAAGCCCCGGCCGACGGCCCAGGACACCGCGGCGACGATGGAGGCACCGATCGCGATGAACCCGAGGTAGTCGACGGGGTCGGGGTAGTGGGGGAAGTGCAGCGTGCTGTTGAGCCAGTTGTCCACCGGGGCGAAGGCGCTGGTGGCGTTGAACTGCTGGTAGAGCACGAGGCCCCAGAGGAGCGCGATGCCCCACGCCACGTCGATGCGCCGCCGGCGGGGGGCGATGACGGAGGTGAGCGGCTTCTGCAGGAAGAGCCCGACGTTGCCTTCGGGGCAGGACTTGTAGCACTCCGAGCACAGACCGCAGTACAGGTTCGAGTCGGCGCTGCCCGGCCAGGTGTACCAGGGGCACCCGTAGCCGTCTTCGCTGCCCCGCATGCAGTCCTTCGTCTTGCAGGACAGGCAGACGTCCCGGTCGCGGGTGCGGAAGCCGGCCACCGAGCCCACGGAGCCGACGGTGCCGATGAGGGTGGTGAGCGGGCAGACGTAACGGCAGAACGTGCGGCGCTCGAAGACCAGGAAGAAGAGGAGAGCGGCGCTGACGATCCCGACCACCATCCAGGAGGTGTAGGCGGGGGTGCCGGGACCGGCGATGTTGAAGAACTCCTCGATCCAGGTGAGGATCAAGAAGCTGGCGACGGGCAGGACGAAGCCGAAACGGGCGAGGGGCTCGGGAAACTTGAGGCCGAGGCCGAGGGCCTTCTGGGTGCGGCGGAAGAGTGCGCGCCGCTGGACCCACTCGGCGAAGCCGCCGAAGGGGCACATGGCGCACCAGGCCCGCCCCACCACCACCATCATCACGAAGACGAGACAGAACCATACGTACCAGGTGATCGCGGTGCCGAAGTTGAGGCCGGGGTCGACGGTGCCCGCCAGGCCGATGGAGATGACCGTCCAGAAGACGATCTGGTTGGGCAGGATCAGCAGGAACTGGAACTTGCGGTTCTTCAGGATGCGAGCCACCAGGGGGTGACGCGACAGCTCGAGGGTGGGGTCGGTCGCCGCGAAGCGCTCCTCCAGGCCGCTGCGCTGGGGCGCCCGCAGCTTCACGGGCGTCCAGGCGGGCTCGCTGGCCAGCTCCTCCATCTTCGTAGCCATCAGCGACACTCCTGACTCATGGGCTTCCTGGCCGCTTGGCGCGACCCGGCCATGCTCGCCGTCCTACCTGGCTCGCCCCCACCCCCTCAGGTGGGATACATAGGGTGAGTTTGGGTCCCTCAGTAGAGGTACTTACGTAACCATACCGACTTGATGTCCCAGAGTCAAGTAAAAAACTTTACGTATAGTGCTCGTGCTTTTGAGCTAAGGTGAGGTAACCGCCAGCAGGACAGGCCAGGAGGTGGCAGTGAAGTTCACCCTCAGCCGGCGGGGCGATTACGTGGTACGGGCCGCCCTGTGTCTGGCGCGCGCGTACCGCACCGGCGCCTCGTGCAAGGTCCGCGAGGTCGCCGCAGAGGCTGCCGTCCCCCGAAGCTACGCTCCACAGATCCTCCAGGCCCTGGCGCAGGCGGGGCTGGCGACGGCGCGCGCCGGCAAGGACGGTGGCTTCCGGCTTGCCCGGCCCCCCGAGGAGGTCACGCTCCTCGAAGTCGTCACGGCCGCCGACGGGCCGTTCGCGACCGTTCGCTGCCCCCTCGGCGGGCGGGACTGCCGCAGCGAGGAACCCTGCCCGCTTCATGAGGCGCTCGCGGGGACCGTGACCGCGGCCGAAGCCGTGCTCTCCCGCCAGAACCTCGCCGGGATCCTCGCGGAGGAGCTCGCCGGCGAGGAGGGGCGGTCCGGCCACTGGTGGGCCGAAGTGAGCGCCCGCTGGGCGCTCGTCGACGACACGGTCGAGGTGGCACTGCCCGCCGCCCTGGTCGGCGCGCTGGTCCTCCAGCAGAGTGGAAGCTGGCTCGCCCCCCTCGTGCACGCCGCCGCCGACGAGGGCAGCCGGCTGCGCATGCGGCTCGGCCCGACGGGCACGGACCACAGGTCGCTCTCCAAGTCGGTGGAGGTGAGCGTAGGCGACGTGGTGGACCACGACGGCACGCTCGTCGTGGCGCTGTCCTGGCGGCCGACCGGCCGTGCCGGCCTGAGCAGCCTGTTCCCGAGCCTTGACGGGAGGCTCCTCGTGGCGAGCCTCGGCGACGGCCGCAGCCTCCTGCGGCTCACCGGGCGCTACCAACCACCCCTCGGGCGGACGGGCCACCTGCTCGACGAGGTGGTGATGAACCGTGTCGCGGCAGCCACCGCCCACTCGTTCCTCCGCCGGCTCGCAGGCGGCCTCGAGGAGCGCTCGGCGCTGGCGTCCGGCGACCAGCTCTCGACCTCCGGGGCGGCCCCGTGACCGTCGACGCGGAGGACCTCCGCCAGCCCGGGGCGTCTGCGCCCTCAGCGGGAAACCGCATCCGCGTGGCCGTCGTCGACGACCACGCGATCGTGCGCGCCGGCACCCGCCGGTTGCTCGAGGAGGCTCCCGACCTAGTCGTCGTCGGCGAAGCAGACACTGCGGAGACGACCCTGGCGCTCGTGGAGGAGACCCAGCCCGACGTCGTGCTCCTCGACGTGCGCCTCCCCGGGGTGTCCGGGGTGGAAGTGGCCCGCCGGCTGATCGCCACGGCCCCCGCGACCCGGGTGCTGATGCTGTCGGTCTACGACGACCCCGACTACGTGACCGCCGCGCTCGACGCCGGCGCGGCGGGATACCTGCTCAAGAGCGCATCGGGCACCTTGCTGGCCGCTGCCGTGCGCAGCGTGCACACCGGCGCGGTGGTGCTCGACCCGGCCCTGGTGGGCAACCTGGCGCAGCGGCTCGTGGTGAAGTCCACCGGCGAGCTGAGCCCGCGTGAGTCGGAGGTCCTCGAGCTGGTGAGCGAAGGAATGTCCAACGAGGCCATCGCCTCCCGCCTGGGCATCAGCCGCCGGACCGTCGAGGCGCACCTCTCGCACCTGTACGCGAAGCTCGACTCCGAGTCCCGCGAGGTCCTCATCAAGGACGCGCCCCGCCGCGGCGCCCCGCAGCGTGCTGGAATGGAACCATGACGTCGGCGTTCGCAGCGGCCCCGGCACGCCGCCGGGACTGGATCCCGGTCCGCGATGTCCGCTTCTGGCTGGTGCAGGTCCTCGTGGTCGTGGTCTACCTCTTGCACCAGCTCGACGCGGGACGGCTGGGCATCCCCGAGGTCACCGCCATCCCGCACCTGGCGGTCGAGAGCCTCTTCCTGCTCCCGGTGCTGTACGCAGCGTTCATCTTCGGGCTGCGGGGCTCCCTGGCCACCGCCGCGTGGGTGACCGCGCTGATGATCCTGGACATCAACCTGGACATGCCGGGGATGCCCACCGCCCAGGTGTGGGCGCACTACCTCGAGCTCGGCACTCTGGACGTGGTGGCGATCGTCGTCGGGCGCGGCGTGGAAACCGAGCGGGACGCGCGCGCCCGCGCCGAGGCCGCCGAGGTCCGCTACCGGGAGCTGTTCGAGAACAACCCGTCCCCGCTCCTCGTCGTCGACCTCGAGGGGCAGGTGCGGGCCGCCAACAGCGCTGCGGAGAAGAGGTTCGGGTGCCTCGCCGGCGAGGCGCTCGACGCCCTGGTCGGGCGTGAGGCGGCGGCCGCCGTCCTCGCCGGCAGGGACGCCGGCGTGCTCAGCGTCGGCAACGGCATGCTCCGCGCACTGCCCAGCGTGCTCGCCGACGAGCAGATGGTCCAGGTGGCGTTTGCCGACGTCACCGAACAGGCGCGGAGGGAGAACCGTCTGGCCACCTACGCGTCCTGCGTGCTCGCCGCCCAGGAGGATGAGCGGCGACGTGTTGCCCAGGATCTGCACGACGAGCTGGTCCAGGATCTCATCCAGCTGCGCCGGGAGCTCGAGGGCGTCGGATCCGCCGTCAACCCCTCGGCTGTCGACGGGCCGGCGGCGAGCCTGGGCGCCGGCCGCCTGCTCGCGGAGAGGATGGGTGCCGAGCTGTGGCGGATCATCCATGGCCTGCGACCGCCCGCCCTCGACGACCTCGGCCTCGACGCGTGCCTCCGCCAGGCGGGCTCCGGTCTCGAAGAGCGGACCGGGATGACGGTGCGCGTCGAGGCGGGCCGACCTCCCCACCGGCTGGGTTCTGCCCAGGAGCTGGCCCTTTTCCGTATTGCGCAGGAGGCGCTCTCCAATGTCGAGCGCCACGCCCGCGCCTCGCGTGTCGTGGTCGGTCTCGGGTTCGAGGGCTCCTGGGCGCGGCTGTCGGTCTCCGACGACGGCCGCGGTTTCAACCCGGCGCCGCTCGCGGAGCTGCCGGCGGACCAGCTCGGGCTCCTCGGGATGCTCGAGCGGGCGGAGCTGGTCGGGGGCAGGCTCGAGCTGCGCTCGGCGCCGGGGCAGGGCACGACCGTCCGGGCGTGGGTTCCCCTGGGCGCGGATGAGATGGCGTGGACGCCTCCGCTCGACAGCCCGCCCGCCTCGCCGCTCGGCACGCCGGCCTGACCGGCAGCCCGCCGGCCTGACCGGCAGCCCGCAGCCCGCCGGCCTGACCGGCAGCCCGCCGGCCCCGCCGCC
>JAJYLA010000084.1 GCA_021788115.1 Actinomycetes bacterium
CTCGCCGCCGCCGGCGCCGGCCCGAGCTGTCCGCCGGCGGGGTGGTCGCCGCCGGCGCCGCCGCGGTCGCGGCCACGGTCGCGGCCCTGGTGGTGTCCGCCGTCGTCGCCGCGAGGCCGACGGCGCGCAGCGTGCGGGTCGTCGTGCCGCCGGCGGCCACGAGCGAACCTGCGACGGCCACCCCGTCGGCGGCGGGCGGGGCGGCGCCGTCCCCGGCGGCGGGGAAAGCCCCGGGTGCCGCCCCGCTGTCGTGGTACGAGCGCTGGCCCGCGATGGCGTTCGCCGACCCCGGCCACGGCATCCTCCTGCGCAGGGGGTGCGGCGCGGGCGGCTGCGACGTGCAGGCGCTGACCACCGCCGACGGCGGCACGACCTGGGTCGCGGGCGGGAGCTTCCCCGTCCGGTCCGCCGGCACGGACGTGACCCTGCTGGCCGCCGATGTCCGCGACGCGTTCGCCCTGGAGTTCGACGGCGCCGGCGCAACCGGCCACGCGACCCACGACGGGGGTGCCACCTGGCAGCCGTGGACCCTCCCGCGCGACACCCGGGGAGGGGTAGCGGCGGCCGGGGCGGTGTGGCTGTGGGCCGCCGCCTGCCCCCCGGGCGCGCCGTACACCCCCGGGGCGGCGGGCTGCGCCGACAGCGTGTACGAGGCGCCCGCCGGCGGCGGGTCACCGCGTCCGGTCGCCAGCCCGCCCGCCGGCGGGTGGCCGCTCGACGGGCTGTCGGCGCCCCGAGCCTCCACCGTGTACCTGAGCGCCGGGTGGGCAGACGGCCCGAGCGCCCCCACCCTGCTCGTGTCCACCGACGCCGGCCGGACCTGGGCGCAGAGGACCGACCCCTGCGGCCGCTCGGCCACCACCCTGGCCGCGCCGGCGGGCAGCCCCGGCGAGGTGTGGGCGCTGTGCTTGGGCGAGCCGGGCGCCGGCTTCCAGCAGAAGATGCTCTACGTGTCCGGCGACAACGGCGCTACCTGGGTGCGCAGGCCGGATCCGCCCGGGTCGGGCTACTCGACCGGCCTGCTCGTCGCCTCCCGCTCCGTGGCGTGGCTGTGGGGCGACAGCCGCGGCGAGGTGCTCCGCACCGCGGATGGCGGGCGGAGCTGGCAGGACGTCCTCGACGGCCGGGCAGGAGACTCGGCCGGCGGCGGCTCCTATCTGTTCGCGGCCGCCGGCTCCCTCCACGCGTGGGTGGCCTCCTGCACCCTGCCGGCGCCCTTGCGGACCGGCGACGGGGGCCGGACATGGACCGCGCTGCCGGCGGCGGTGTCGGCCGCCGCCCCACCGGCGCTGCCGCCCGACCAGCACCTCGACGCCGCCGCCGGCACGCCGCGCGTTCGATAGCGGGCGTCACCCCTCGGCGCCGGGCACCACCCGGCCTGCACTCCCGGTGGCCTTCCCGTCCGCCTCGCCGGCCGGGCCGATCTCGGCCCGCAGGCGGGGCATGGCCGACGGGTAGCGCTCCTGCAGGAAGGCGAGCAGTTTTTCCCGGACCTCGCACTGGAGGTTCCACGAGGCGGAGCTGTCCGCCGCGCTCATCAGCGCGCGCAGCTGCACGGTGCTGACCCCGAGGTTGGTGACCTGCAGGTTCCACACCTTCTTGTCCCAGTCGGGCGAGGCTTCGAGGATCTCGCCGATGCGCCGGCGCACGGCGTCGACGGGCACGGTGTAGTCGACGTCGACGGTGACCACCCCGAGGATGTCGGCGGTCCGGCGGGTCCAGCTCTCGAACGGGTTCTGGATGAAATACGAGACCGGGAGGATCAGCCGGCGCAGGTCCCACACCCGCACGGTGACGAAGGTGAGGGTGATGTCCTCCACCCGCCCCCAGTAGCCGTCGACGACGACGACGTCGTCGACCCGGATGGGCTGGGTGATGGCGAGCTGGATGCCCGCCACCAGGTTGGTGGCCGCCGGGCGGGCCGCCACCCCTGCGAGGAGGCCGACGAGGCCGGCAGACGCCAGCAGGCCGGCGCCGGCCGTTCGCACCGCCGAGAAGCTGAGCAGCACGATCGCCAGGGCGATCACCGCCACGGCCATCACCGTGACGCGGCGCAGTATCTGGATCTGGGTGTGGACCTGGCGGGCCCGCAGGTTCTCGGGGCCGCCGAGCTGGAAGCGCTCCAGCACCACGTCCTCGAAGACGTAGGTGAGGCGCACGGCCAGCCAGGCGGCCGCCAGGATCAAGACGATGCCGACGCCGTGGACGACGTCCGAGCCGATCCGCGGCCGCATGCGCACCGAAGCCACGGCCACCTCGGCGACGGCGAACGCCACCACGACCCCCGACGGCCGCCGGGTGCGCCGCACGATCGAGCCGACGAGGACCTCCCCGCGGCCCACCGCCAGCCGGCGGAGGAAGGCGTAGCCGAGGGCGTGCGCGACGAGCGCCACGATCACGACCCCTACCGGGACGGCAATCTGGACGATCACGGGCATGGGCGCATGGGGGGGCTGGCTCGGTCCTTCGGGGAGGCGACGGGTGCTCGGGAGCCCGCTGCCCGGAGGCTACGGACGGCAGCGCGCCTCGTGGCGGCGCCGGGACCGGGCGGAGCCCGGGTGGCCCGGCGTGGCTCGGGCCACACTAGCCGAGGCGACGGCGTGCCGTCCCCCGAGGGAGCCCCCCTCCCGCGCCCGTGGCGTCCTCCCGGCCGGGCGCCGCACGGGGAGGAGAGGCCGGCGCGGAGGGCCATTTCCCAGCGGGGGTGCTGCGCAGCGGGGGTCACCGCCGGCCCGCCTCCCCTGCCGGCCGCGCCGGCGGCTCCCCGGCCGGTTCGATGCCGCCGGCCGGCGGTCCCGCAGCCGTCGTTTCCACGACCGCGACGGAGTCCGGCGGGAGGAGCAGCACCCCGCCGTCCAGCGTGCAGGCCGGCTCCGAGGCGAGCAGCAGGCGGCAGGGCGCCCCCGCCGGCGTGGACGGCCCGGCGGGCAGGGAGATGGCGGCGGCGCCCAGGTTCGCCGCGACCGTCACCCTTCCCCGCGACAGGCTGAACGCGCCGGGCGGGTAGGGGCGGAATCGCACCCTTTCCCTGCGGCCGTCCGCCAGCTCCGGGTAGTCCCGGCGTAGCTGTATCAGCCGCCGGTACCACGCCAGCATCTCCCGGTGGGGGGAGCCCGCCGCCTCGGACCAGTCCAGCCGGGAGCGCCCGAAGGTGGCGGGGTCCTGCGGGTCGGGCACCTGGTCGGGGTCCCACCCGAAGGACGCGAACTCCGCCCGGCGTCCGGCCCTGACCGCCTCGCGGAGGGAGGGGTCGCCGTGGTCGGTGAAGTACGCGAACGGCGTCGACGCGGCCCACTCCTCCCCCTGGAAGAGCATGGGCACGAACGGGGCGGTCAGCACCACCGCGGCGACCGCCTCGAGGCGGCCGGGGCTCAGCCGGGCGGCCAGGCGATCCCCCTCGGCGCGGTTGCCGACGTGGTCGTGGTTCTGCGCGTAGCCGACGAACGACGAGCCGGGCACCCCGTCGGCGGGCCGGCCGTGCGAGCGGTCCCGGTACGGCGAGTACCGCCCCGCGTACACGTAGGCGGACCGCACGGCGGTGCCGAGATCGTCGAGGGACCCGAAGTCGCGGTAGCAGCCGTCGCGTTCCCCGGTGACGAGGGCGTGGAGGGAGTGGTGGAAGTCGTCGGCCCACTGGGCGTCGAGCCCGTAGCCGCCGGACCCGCGGTCTCGGACCAGCCGGGGATCGTTGAGGTCGCTCTCGGCGATCAGCCAGCGTCGCCAGCCCGAGGCGGCCGAGACCGCCGCCACCTCGGAGGCGAGTTGCTCGAGGATGTGGGTCGCCGAGGCGTCGAAGATGGCGTGCACCGCGTCGAGCCTCAGGCCGTCGCAGTGGTAGTCGACGAGCCAGTGGACGGCGTTGTCGACGACGAAGCGGCGGACCTCGTCGCTGCCCGGCCCGTCGAAGTTGACCGCCTGACCCCAGGGGATGCGGTAGCGGTCCGTGAAGTAGGGGCCGAACTCGCCCAGGTAATTGCCCGACGGCCCGAGGTGGTTGTAGACGACGTCGACGATCACCCCCAGACCGCGGGCGTGGCAGGCGTCGACGAGGCGCTTGAGCCCGTCCGGCCCTCCGTAGCGGTGGTGCGGCGCGAAGAGGTTGACACCGTCGTAGCCCCATCCCCGCTCGCCGGCGAACTCGGCGACCGGCATCAGCTCCAGCGCGGTGACACCCAGGTCGATCAGGTGGTCGATCCGGCCGGCGACCCCCGCGAAGGTACCGTCGGGGCTGAACGTGCCGACGTGCAGCTCGTAGAGGACCGCCGAGGGAAGGGAGAAGCCCCGCCACGATCGGTCGGACCACCGGAACGAGTCGTGATCGACCACCCGTGAGAGCCCTTCGGGGCCGGCCGGCTGCCACGCCGAGCGGGGGTCGGCCCGCACCGGTCCGCCATCGAGGGAGAACCCGTAGTCCGTGCCCTCCCCGGCGTCGTCCACCTCCACCGCGACCCAGCCCCGCCCGTGCCGCTCTCCTGCGGAGGCCATGGCCGTGCGCCGTCCGCCGGCCAGCACCACCTCCACCTGCTCGGCCCGGGGAGCCCACACCCGGAACGCCGCGCTCACGGCCTTCGGGCCTCGCGCACGAGCAAAACACCTTCCCGGTGCCGGTCGCCGCCCCGGTTGCGCGGGAGCGGCGCCGGCGCTATATACTGGTTAATACCTGGGGGGGTATTAGGTCCTCCCCCTCCGTGACAAGTGGGAGGGTCCTTCTTCATGGTCCTCGAAGTCGATGTTCGCGCGTTCGCGGCTGCCCACGCCGAAGGGGCCTTCGTGATCGACGTGCGCGAGCCCTACGAGTACGTCTCGGGCCACGTGCCCGGCGCCGTGATGGCGCCCCTCAACAGCATCCCGCACGCGGCGCACCAGCTGCCCGCCGACCGGACGATCTACGTGATCTGCGCCTCCGGCAGCCGCAGCCTCGCAGCGGCGGCGTGGCTGTCGCAGATGGGCCTGGAAGCCAGGTCCGTGGCGGGCGGCACGGCCGCGTGGGTGGGCGCCGGCCACCCCGTCGCGCTCGGACGGGACGAGAGCGCCGCCTGAGGGGAGGACTCCATGTACGAGATCGTCACCATCGAGACGCCCGGCCTGGGGGACCGCAGCTACCTGGTCCACGACGGGACGGTCGCGTTCGTCGTCGACCCGCAGCGCGACATCGACCGGGTCCTCGGGATCGCCGAATCCCGGGACGTGCGGATCACCCACGTCTTCGAGACCCACATCCACAACGACTACGTCACCGGCGGCCTGGCCCTCGCCCGCCTGACGGGCGCCGCCTACCACGTCAACGAGGCCGACCCCGTCTCCTTCGAACGGGCGGCGGTGCGCGACGGCGACGTGATCGACGTGTCGGCAGACCTGCGGATCCGGGTGCTGGCCACGCCGGGCCACACCTTCACCCACCTGTCCTACGTGCTCGACGCCGGCGGCGAGCCGGTCGGCGTGTTCAGCGGCGGGTCGCTGCTCTTCGGCTCCACCGGCCGGCCCGACCTGCTCGGTGCCGTGCACGCCCCGACCCTGGCCCGCCACCAGCACGCCTCGGCCCGCAAGCTTGCATCGGAGCTTCCCGAGATGGCCGGGCTGTTCCCCACCCACGGCTTCGGCAGCTTCTGCTCCTCGATCCAGTGCGAGGGCGACTCCTCCACCATCGGCCACGAGAAGCGCACGAACCCGGCCTTCGTCCTCGACGAGGACGACTACGCCGAGCAGCTGCTGGCCGGCCTCGACGCCTACCCCGCCTACTACGCCCACATGGGCCCGAGCAACCTGGCCGGGCCGGAGGCGGCCGACCTCGCCCCGCCGGAGGTCGCCGACCCCGGGCAGCTCCGCCGGCGGATCGACGCCGGCGAGTGGGTGGTGGACCTGCGCACGCGCGCCGCCTTCGCTGCCGGGCACATGGCCGGCAGCCTCAACTTCGGCCTGGACGGCAGCTTCGCCACCCACCTCGGCTGGCTCATCCCGTGGGGAACGCCGGTGACCCTGCTGGGGGACACCCCCGAGCAGGTCGCCGGCGCCCAGCGCGAGCTGGCCCGCATCGGCGTCGACCGGCCGGCCGCGGCCGCGGCCGGCGGCCCGGGTGCCTGGGCGGGAGACGAGGCGCCGGCCCGCCTCCGGCGGGCGACGTTCGCGGACCTGGCCCGCGCCCCCGGGGACACGGTGATCCTGGACGTCCGTCGCCGCCTCGAGTGGGAGGAGAGCCACCTCGCCGGCGCGCTGCACATCCCCCTGCACCGGCTCGCCGGCCGCGCGGCGGGGATACCGCCCGGCGAGCTGTGGGTGCACTGCGCCGCCGGGTACCGGGCGTCGGTGGCCGCCTCGTTGCTGGCGCGGGCGGGGCGCGAGGTCGTCGTCGTCGACGACGATTTCGCCAACGCTGCCGGCGCCGGCCTCGAGCTCACCCCCGCCGAGGAGGTGGCGGCATGAGCCTGGGCTCCTGGCTGCGGGGTCTCGCCGCCCGCCCGTACCGGTCGGTCAGCGCAGAGGAGGCCGCCGCTCTCGTGGAGGACGGCGCCCTCCTGCTCGACGTGCGCACCCGGCCGGAGTGGACCGCCGGCCACGCCCCCCGCGCCCGGCACATCCCGCTCGCCCAGCTGCCGGCCCGCCTCAGCGAGCTGCCGGCGGGCCGCGTGATCATCACCTGTTGCCGCAGCGGTGCCCGCTCCGCCCGCGCGGCCCGGCTGCTCGCCCGCCAGGGCCACGACGTCGCCAACCTCTCCGGCGGGATGGTCGCCTGGGCCCGGGCAGGTCTCGGGCTCGTCGGCACCTCTGGCCGGCGGCCCGGCCGGGTGGCCTGAGCCCGTTTCGTCATCCGCGCGAGGTTTTCTCCCGCCGGCCGCCATCGGTAACTATTCGGCCGCGTGCCGGGTTCCACTGCCGGTGAAGGGGCGAGAAGCGGATCTCGGGGAGGAACGCGCCGACGATCACCCAGTAGCCGAGGTCGTTGGCGTGGATGTTCGGGCCCACCGGGAACGGGGCGCACATCCAGGTCAGCGCGCAGATGGCTGCCACGTTGACCGGCACGCCGAGGAGCGGGATGGGGGTCCAGTCGGTGGTGTGGAAGGCGCTCTGCACGTCCGCCACCGGGTCGCCGAAGGCGGCGTAGACGCTGTCGAGGTCGCTGTTGAAGGTCGTCGTGAGCGTCACCGACTCGCCGGCCAGCACCCGGCCGGCGGACCCTTCGAGCCACGCCGCCAGGAAGGGGTCGTAGTAGTTCATCCCCACGACCTGAGCACCCCGTGCGGCGGCCCGGATGGAGCCGAGGATGATGCGCAGCTCCGATGCCGCCTGGGTGATGCCATTCTCGACGCAGGCGAGGTCGAGGGAGCTGGCGGTCACGCAGTCGTCGACGTTGTTGGCGCCGATGTCGAGGGTCACCAGCACGACGTGGTGGCGAGGGTTGCGCAGGAACGACAGCGCCTGGGCGAGCTGGCTCCCCTCCGTGTAGGAGCAGATGCCACCGTCGATCATCGTCGTGGTGGTCTCGCCGGGGCAGCCGAGCTTGACCAGCCGGAGGCCGGGGACCGCCTGCTTGTAGACGGAGTAGAGATCGTCGACGTAGCCACGGTCGGTCTCGACGCTGGCGCCCGAGGAGTTGGGCTGCACCCCCTGCGACAGCGAATCCCCGAGCGCCAGGTAGTAGGGCGCCGGGGCGGCGGCGCCGGCCTGGGTCGCGCCGACGGGGGCCACCGCCACAACGAGCGCCGCGACCACCCCTGTCCAGAGGGGTTTGCGAATTCTCCCGAGCGACCGCATGCGAGCCTCTTTCCCCCGGCGCCGCCGGTGTGCGAGAAGGTTCCACGCCCTCCGGGTGCGGACACTACCCCCCGCCGGCGGATCGGGCCAGGGCCGTTGCCGGGCCGGAGATGCCGCCGGCTTCGGCCCTCGGGCCGCGACCGCCTGCCGGCCGAGGCTCTTCGTGCTGCCGCGGGGGCCCGCTCTTTTTCCCCTGTACGGCGGGAGGGGAGGGAGGCAGAGGCGGGCGCCACCGCCTAGCGGAGCGACGCCATGACCCCGCCGTCGACCAGGAGGTCCACCCCGGTGACGAAGTCGGCGTCGTCGCTGGCGAGGAAGACGACGGCGTTGGCGATGTCGCGGGGCTCCCCGTTGCGGCCCCGCAGGTTCCGCACGGTCCCCGAGCTGCGCAGCTCGCTCTGCCCGACGGGCGAGCCGACCCTGTTCGGCGTGACGGAGTTGACGCGGATGCCGTGGCGGGCGAGCTGGACCGCCATGGTACGGGTGAGGTTGAGCACCCCGGCCTTCGCCGCGGTGTACGCCGTGGCGTTGTCACGCCCCTTGTGACCCGAGGTGGAGGCGAGGTTGACGATGCTGCACCCCGGCCCGGCCTCGATCATGTGCCGGGCCGCGTGCTTCGAGCAGAGGAAGACGCTCTTCAACGACACCGCCATCACCCGGTCCCACTCCTCCTCCTCGAGCTCGAGCAGCGGCACACGATCGGTGACGGCCACGTTGTTGACGAGGATGTGGATCCCGCCCAGCCGCTCGGCGACGCCGTCCATGGCGGCTGCCACCTCAGCGCCCGACGACACGTCGCAGCGCAGGCCCACGCAGGAGCCGGGGCGCACCGCCTCCATCTCGCCGGCCAGGCGCTGCACCGCCGCGGAGTCCACGTCCAGCGCCGCCACGGTTGCCCCCTCCTCCACGGCGAGCCGGACGACCGCCTCGCCGATGTTGCGGCCGGCGCCGGTCACCACCATCACCCGATCCTCGAGTCGCACCTGTCCTCCTTCCCGGGCCACGGCCCTCGCCGGTCGCTGCGTCAACCCGCTGCGTCAGCCCGCGGCCTGCGGCCCGCGCAGGGCGTCCGTCAGCGTGCGGTCGACCACGAGCCGGCCGGAGCCGTCGCGGGTGACGGCCACGCCGTAGGACGAGCGGGCCCCGTCCACGCTGACATAGCCGTCGCGCACGTCGGCGAGGACCGTCTCGGGCGGTCTGGTCCGGGGGTCGCCGTAGCCGCCGGCCCCGGCCTGCTCGATCCGCAGCACGTCCCCGGCGGCCAGGCGGACGTTGCCGTCGGCGCCGGTGACCTCCCGCTCGGAGGGCGTGCCGGGGTTGACCAGGATCCGGGCGGGCCGCCCGGCGGCGCCCCCCGCCCTGCCCGACGCCGAGCCCAGCTGCTTGCCGCCGCGGGTGGCGAACGTGGCGTCGGCGAGCATCCGGTACTGCCGCACGTAGGCGAGCCCGCCACGGTACCGGCCGGGGCCCCCGGAGTCCCGGATCAGCTCGAAGCGCTCGACCGCGACGGGGAACTCAGTCTCGATGATCTCCACCGGCATCGTGCCGCCGTTGGCCACGTGCGCCTTCGAGGCCGACACGCCGTCGCCGTACGCCCTGGCGCCGATGGCGCCGGCGGGAAGCTCGTACTGCACCGACGCGTACCCGCGGCCCATCCGCCCGTGCGACAGCGTCCCGTTCGTCCCGCCGCTGCTCTCCGCGATCCGGGCCCGGGGCACCGCGCCGCTCAGGGCGTCGAAGATCGCCTCGGCGGTGGCCACGGCGACGGGCATGTACGTGTTGACCGGCGCCGGCAGCTCCGGGCAGAGGAGGGAGCCTTCCCGGAAAAAGGTGTCCACCGCGCCAGCAAGACCGCCGTTGGACGGGAGCTCCGCGCCGACGAGGCACTTGAGCGCGTAGTAGCAGACCGCCCGAACGAGCGGCGGCCGGATGTTGAACGGGCCGCTCGTCTGGTCGTCGGAGCCCCGGAAGTCGAACTCGATCCGGTCGCCGGCGATGGTCGCCACGACGTGGATGTGCACCGGCCGGCCGGCCTCGATGCCGTCGTTGTGCAGCCACGCCTCGCCCTCGTAGGCGCCGTCGGGCCAGGAGGCCACCGCGGCGCGCACCTGGCGCTCGGACTGCTCGAAGATCCCTCGCGCCGCCCGGCGCAGCGTCTCCTTGCCGTACTTGTCGCAGAGCGCCAGCACCCGCCGGCTCCCGAGGACCGTGGCCCCCACCTGGCCCCGGAGGTCGCCGACCACGAGGTCGGGGGTCCGGCTGTTGGCCCGCAGGATCGCCTCGACGTCGCGCACCAGCTGGAAGGAGCGGTAGAGGCGGACGCCCGGCAGGAGGAGACCCTCGTGGAACACCTCGCGCGCCTGGCCGCTGTTGGTGCCGGGCACGAGCCCGCCGATGTCGGTCTTGTGGGCGATGCTCCCGGCGAAGCCGAAGACCTCCCCGTCCACCACGATCGGGGAGATCACCGCGACGTCGGTGGCGTGGGGGCTCCCGCCCTCGTAGGGGTGGTTGATGACGAAGGCGTCCCCGTCGTTCATGTCCTCGGTCCGGTGCGAGCGCAGCACCCCCTCCACGCAGGCCGGGAAGGCCCCCAGGTGCAGCGGCAGCACCGTGTGCTGGGCGATCACCCGGCCGGCGGTGTCCATGATGGCGCAGCTGGCGTCGCGCGACTCGCGGATGATCGTCGAGTACCCGGTGCAGAACAGCGAGTTCTGCATCTCCTGCACCACGCCGGTAAGGCTCTGGCTGATCACCTCGACGGTGATGGCGTCCACGCCGGCGGGCTCGGTGGGCTCGGTGGGGGCGGCCGGGGCGGCCGGGGCGGCCGGGGCGGCCGGGGCGGCCGGGGCGCGGGCGGTGATCACGAGGTTCCCGTAGACGTCGACCTCCACGTCCTGTCCGGGGCACACGACCGTGGTGGCGTCGTACTGCTCGACGATCGCCGGACCCCCAAGGCGGTGGCCCGCCTGCAGCCGCTCGCGCGCGTACACCGGCACCGTGACGGGCTTCGCGGAGACGGCGGGGAACAGCGCGAGCCGCTGCCCGAGAAGCGCTTCGGCCGCCGGCGCCGCGGCGCTGCCGGTGGTGGCCAGCTGCACGGGCGGGACGAGGCCGACCGCCTCCACCCGGAAGTTGACGACCTCCACCGGCTGGCCGGGGGCGGCGTGGCCGTGGCAGAACTTGTGGACGTCGTCGAAGCGGCTGCGGTAGCAGCGCAGGTCGTCCGGCGAGAGGGGGACGGCGTCGATCGGCACGGGGTTCTCGTAGCCCTGGCCGGCGTAGCGCATGTCCATGAAGTAGCGAAGCTGCACCCGCTCGCCGGCGAACCCCTCGGCCCGCAGGCGGGCGCCCGCCGCCGCAGCCATGTCGGCGAAGATGCCGTTGGCCTCCGAGACGTCCAGCGTCTCCACGTCCTGCAGCCGGCTGCGGACATGGTCGTGCTTGACATCGGAGAGCAGCAGTCCGAGCGCGGAGGTCGCCCCGGGGATCGGCGGCACCAACACCCGGGGGATCCCGAGGTCGAGGGCGATCTGGCAGGCGTGGACGGGACCGGCCCCGCCGAAGGGCACCAGGGTGAAGTCCCTCAGGTCGAAGCCGCGCTCGGTGGAGATGGCTTTGATCGCCTCTCCCATCTTCACGTTGACGACGTCCACCACCCCCCGGGCCGCGCGCAGGACGTCGACGCCGAGGGGCTCCGCGATCTGCTCGCGCACGGCCCGCTCCGCCGCTTCCGCGTCGACGGCCATGTCGCCCGCCAGGAGGGAGCGCGGGTTGAGGTAGCCGAGCACCACGTCCGCGTCGGTGACCGTCGCCTGCCGGCCTCCCCGCCCGTAGCACGCGGGGCCCGGCACCGCCCCAGCGCTCTTCGGGCCCACCCGCAGGACGCGGTGCCCGTCGACCTCCGCGATGGTCCCCCCGCCGGCGCTCACCGTCTTGATGTCGAGCATGGGCAGGGCGATGTGACGGCCCTCGACGGTCCCCTGTCCGGTGACGATCGGCTCCCCGCCGTGGATGAGGGCCACGTCGCAGCTGGTCCCGCCCATGTCGAACGTGATCACCTCGCCGATGCCCGCGGCCCGCGCGAGCGCCAGGCCGGCGGTCACACCGCCGGCCGGTCCGGAGAGGATGGTGCCCGCGGCGCGCTCGGGCGTGGAGCCGAGCGGCGCCGACCCCCCGTTGGACTGCATGGTGAACCGTCGCCCGGGCGCCACCCCGAGCTTGTCCAGGTCCGTCTCGAGCCGGTCCACGTACCTCCCGAGCACCGGCGACACGTACGCGTTGATGACCGTCGTGCTGAGCCGGTAGTACTCGCGGATCTGGGGGAGCAACTCGCTCGACGCGGTCACCCACCACTCCGGGTGCGCCCGGCGCAGGGCGGCCGCGACGGCGTCCTCGTGGGCAGGGTTCATGAACGAGAAGAGAAGGCAGACGGCCACCGCCTCGACGCCCTCGGCCTCGAGGGTCGCGATCGCGTCGCTCACCGACGCCTCGTCGAGCTCCACCATGACGTCGCCCGCCGCGCCCACCCGCTCGCGCACCTCGGCGGTGGCCCGCTGCGGGGCGAGCAGGGACGGCTTGCGGTAGGCGAGGTCGAACAGGGCGGGCCCGAACGGTCGGCTCTGCTCCATGGTCTCGTACACGCCGCGGAAGCCGTCGGTCACCACGAGCCCGGTTTGCGCCCCGCGCTCCTCGAGAAGGGCGTTGGTGGCCACGGTCGTGCCATGGGAGAAGAACTCGATGTCGGCGGGGTCCACCCCGCCGGCGAGGATCAGCTCCAGCCCCTCCAGGACGGCCCTACTCGGGTCGTCCGGCGTCGAGGGGACCTTGTGGATCCGGTAGGTGCCGCTGCCCTGGTCGTGGACGACGAAGTCGCAGAATGTGCCCCCGGTGTCCACCGTGACGCGGTAAGGCCCCATCAGCCGGCCAGCTCCCCGGTGTCGACGGGGTCGCCCCGGGTCAGGTCGTCCGCTTTGGCGAAGGCGGTCGCCACTGCCCGGACGACCGCCGGGTGGGACCGCGCGTAGTCGGTGTCGACCACCACGATGTCGTAGGCCATGCCCTCGGGCACGGGGAGCTCCTCGATCGTCGCCAGGACCGTGGAGCCCCCCTGGGACTCGGCGAAGCTCGCCGCCGGCGGCGACATCATGAACGAGTCGATCAGACGGTCCTGGAGCGGGGCCAGCGCAGCGACCGCCCCCGTGACGTGCACGAACGCCGCGCTCGAAGGGGTCATCCCGGCCTCTGTGGGTAGGCCGACCTTGGCGCCGGCCATGCCCGGACCCGCCGGGCGAGCGGCTGAGTGGAGGACAGGTGGTGCCGCGCCGTCCACTTGTCGGACACGAGCATCTCCAGCGGAACGCCGTAGTCGAGCGAGGCCACGGGCTCGACCGTCAACCCCCCGGCGCGGGCGGGCAGGAGTGTCATCGACGAGGCTGTCACGATTTGCACGCTGCCGCCGGGGAGGGCCGCGAGAGCCGTGCTGGCTCCGCGCAGGAGGAGCGCCGGGCAACCCCGACGACCGCCAGCGTGGCGTGGATCCCGTGCCGGGTCTGCTTCATGTCTTCCCCTGGAAGCCTCGGCGCTCAATGGTGTGACGGTAAGTCCTATAACTGTGGCCCGATAGTAGCGAGGGCGGCTCCCCTCGCGGCGAGAACCCGTGACCAGGCCGCGACAGTGGCGCCACATCCTCTCCGTGCCCCCGCCGCGCGGCTAACGGCCGGGTCTGCCGCGCCGCCCGGGGCTTCCGCCGTGCGCAGAGCGTGATCGCCATGGTCATCTTGGACCGTGGCGGTATCGCCGCGCCGCTGCCCCGGCCAGCGTGAGAAACGATTCCCACCGTAGGCTGTAAGCGTCTCAACCTCTTCGAGGGGCACGGGTAAGCCCTGGTGCCACTCCAGGGCGGCCGCGAAGGGGGAGGCGGCGCTGTCGAGATCTCCGGCCCGCTCGGCCAGGGTCTCGACTCGGGCCATGAGCGTGCGGGCGGCGTGGAGGTCGTTGGCCTCCAGGGCCAGAGTGGCCCGTAGCGACCAGAGGAACAGCCGCACCGTCGGAATGAACTCGCCGTCGGCTCCCAGCATCGCCCCGACGCGGTCGCAGTACCGGGCCGCCTCGTCGAGCATGCCCAGCGGCCAGATAGTCCAGATCCCCGTCCCGCCCCCATCGAACGGCTCGCCGGCCGAATCGATCTCCGCTACCTCGGCGCGCCTATCGGCTGACCCGGGGGCAGTTCTCACCGCCGCCGGCTGCTCCGACAAGTGCGAGCTGGCCACCAAGCTCATGCTCTTCGCCCTCACCCTGCCCTTCCTCGGGCCCGAAGAGGCAGCCATTGGCACGGGCCAATTCCTGCTGGCCAACGCCTTCCCCCCGGGACACTGGCATCCACCTTCGGCCAAAGCGCCAACTCCATCCTGGGCGCGACCACCATCCTCAACCTAGTGTCCCCCGCCTTAAGTCGTTCGCGTAAGTGTGGTAGGTATGGCACGGACGGGGCGACCCAAGGCGGTGCTGGATCTGACCGACGACGAGCGCGA
>JAJYLA010000085.1 GCA_021788115.1 Actinomycetes bacterium
TTCGAACTCGATCGACTCGCCGGCCACCTCCCGGTCCTCTAGCTGGCGGACCACCTGATCGAGTAGCGGACCGAGGCGGCCGCGGCCGAACTTGGTGCGCAGCCCGAGCTGGTGGCGCAGCCTTACGTACCCCGGCGCGACCTCGACGAAGAAGCGCTCTCGGGGCATCCCATCACCGCCGGCTGGTCGGTCGTTCCGGGCGTGGCATTGTCCGTATTGTTCACTCTGGGTGTGACGGCTTCCTGCAGCGGACCGACCTCAGTCCAAGCTGGCTTCGCCTGACATAAAGGACCGGGACAACCAGATCTCCGTGTCCGGACGCAGATCGGATGTTCAGATTGAGGTGATCAGCGGTCTGGGTCTGGAACCGGTGCGACAGCGGTCCACGGGATGGTGAGCTCGTGGCGGTGCTCCAGCGTGTACCGACCCGCATTCTCGGCAAGGTCCCACGTCACCAGAGCCACGAGGGCCCAGTTGGCACCGACGCTGGCTATGAGCCACCTTCGATCGAGTGGGCGACCGAGACCTCGGCGAAAGGCGCCTCTTGATGCTCGGAATGCACGCTTTTGGTGCCTGTGCTGGCCGGAGTCGACCGCGACCTTGTATTCGTCCCAGGCTCCTTGAACCTCCGCTGTCTCACGTCCTGCAAGGCTTGCTGACCCGATTGCCGCGCTGAGCACGGCTTCGTTCAGCTGAGGGCCCTTCTCCTCCATCAGAGACTCCCGTCCGGCCTTCTTGCCAACGGTCGTTGCTGCCTGCAGAGCAGCCGAGGGCGAGGCTAGTCCGAGGTAGGCGGCTGGCCCGCGGCCCATGGCACGACGGGTTGCCCGTGCCAGTTGGAGGAGCTGCGACTCGTTGAGGCGGGATGCCGTTGCGATGAGTTCGTCGACAGCGGACTCGATAGACACCGAGACATAATTGACAGCCGACCAGGAGTTGCCCACCTCGGAGGACAGCTGCGCCGGAGTCCGGCCCGGGGGTGGCCGAGCCGTCAGGACGGGGAGACCGTCACAAGGCGTTCGTAGCCTCAGTTCGTGAAGGTACAAGAGGTGATCCAGATCCTGGAACGGGATGGTTGGCGACTGGTCCGCCAGACCAGCTCGCATCGACAATTCCACCACCCCGATCGTTTGGGGACCGTCACGGTCGCAGGGAAGCTCAATGACGAGGTGCGTCGGGGTACGCTGAACTCGATCTGGCGGCAAGCCGGTCGGTCGGAAGGGAAGCGCCGTGGCTGAATATGTCGTGGTCATCGAGCATGAGGACGGCGCCTGGGGTGCCTACGTGCCGGACCTCCCTGGTTGCGTCGCAGTTGGGAAGAGCCGTGATGAGGTGGAGCGTCTGATCGGCGAAGCGATCCCGTTGCACATCGAGTCCATGCGGGAGCAGGGCGAACCGGTGCCCGCTCCGACGGCCGTTGGCTCTACGAAGGTCCAGGTCGCATGAGCGCCGGCCATGAGGTCTCGGATGAGCTTCGTGCAACTACGGAACTACACGATCCGAGCAGCCTGACCAAACAAACAACAACCACGTTATTTACTTCCAGGGCCCTTATCACCATGTTGTTCGAACGGCGCCACCACAACGCCAACCAGCAGCCGGGATCCGCGTAGGAATCACTGCATCCTGCGCCCGCCGTAGGTAGGACTCGCCTGGCTCAGCGCCGACTCGAACAGGATCGGGAATCGATAGGCCTCCGAGGGCACTTCCGTGCTGCCTCCTGAACGTGCAGCCGCCGGCGCAGACGGACCGCATCGTGCAACTGCGGCAGTAAGTCTCCTCTTGGAATCGACATACAACAAAACCTAACCCGCGGTAACGTGTTCGCTGTGAGTTGAGAGGGCGCCCCGCTCGGGCGCCCTCGTTCGCGAGTGCAGCCGGGTCGGCCAGGCTCGCCAGGGCTGGTTCTTCCCGGTAGCCATGCCAGGCGGCGGCGCCCGGTACCCTTGGAACCCTCGAACGTTCAGCGAGGCGCCTAGGCCTGTGTGAGAAGGGTCCAGATATGCGACACAGATCGACCGTCCGGTGGGTCGTGGCAGCACTGGCAGTAGTGGCGTTGCCGCTGTCGGGATGCGGTGGACGAAGTGCAACTGTCGCCCAGCAGCTTCGCAGCCGGCTCCTTTCGCGTGCCGACCTGCCCGCCGGGTGGTCGCCAGCGTCGAGCAGCCCTCATGGTGCGCGGCTGGCGAGCTCGCCTTGTTTCTCGAGTTTGCCCAAGAACCCCAAGGGATTCACCTACCAGGCCACGGCGTTCGTGCAGGGTACGTCCATACCGAACCTTGCCGAGGTGGTGGCGAGCGGCCCGGGGGTCCAACGGACCTGGCAGAACCTCGACGCCTCCTTGGCCGGATGCCGGACAGCGACGCTGAATATGGGAGGCACGAAAGTCCAGGCCTCCATCCAGCCCCTGACCCTCCCCCCACTTGGTGAAACCTCCTCCGCTTACGCGTGGGACCTCACCTACTCGGGCATCCGACTCGGGGTCGACCTGGTGGTGTTCCAGACCAGGACCTACGACGGCTACCTCTCCTATGCCGATCTGGGATCCCCTCCGGCCGCGACGGTAGCCGCGTTCGCCAAGGCCGCGGTCACCAAAGTCGAGAACGGCTCAACCGCTCGCCTCCCCGACACCTTCTCGATCACCTCCGCCCCGGTGCGCACCGTGCACACCACCCTCGGGACGGTCGCCTACCGGGCCGTCGGCACCGGTCCACCGCTGGTCATGATCACCGGATACAGCGCCACGATGAACTCATGGGACCGGCGCCTCGTCGACACCCTGGCCCAGCATCACCACGTCGTCATCTTCGACAACGCCGGCACAGCCGGAACCCAGGGTCTCCCCGCCCCGCTCACGGTCGACTCCATGGCCAACCAGACCAGCGCCCTCGTCGGCGCGCTCGGCCTGAAGCAGACGGACGTGCTGGGCTGGTCGATGGGCAGCATGATCGCCCAAGCCCTCGCCGTGCTCCACCCCGGCCAGGTGCACCGCCTGATCCTCTGCGCCGGCTACCCGGGGAACGGCACCGCCCTGCCACCCTCCCGGGCCACGCTCGACCAGTTCGAGAGCGGCGACACCCAAGAGATGATGGCCACCCTTTTCCCCTCCGACCAAACCGCCGCGCAGAACACCTACCTCGCAGCCATATCCAGCTACCCGAGCAGCCCGCCGGTCTCCAAGGCCACCGCCAGGGCGCAAGGGCAGGCCGTCGACCAATGGTGGGCCGGGCAGGACCCCGCCGGCCGGCACACATCTGAAATCTCCGTCCCCACGCTCATCGCCGACGGCACCGCCGACCGACTCGACCCCCTCGCCAACAGCCACACCCTCGCCAACCTGATCCCCCGAGCCACCCTCAAGCTCTACCCCGACGCTGGCCACGACTTCCTGTTCCAAGACCGGGCTTTCACCTCGCTGGTCGACTCCTTCCTCGGCTGACCCGAGCTCTTCCCCGCCGTGGCGCCAGAACGTCAGCGCCGGCCCGGTGCGGATCAGACCAGGCCGGCGCTGACGCCAGGATGCGTTACTTCATGGATGCCAGGTCGGACACGAAGGCGCCGGCGTTGGGGGTGCCCCAGCCCGTGGTGGCGTCCCACCCGGATGTCGTCGGGTAACCGGGGATCGGGTTGCCCCACATCTGGTTGTCGACCAGGTCGCCGACCGACTTGTAGACCGTGGCGCTCACCCCGACGTCGGTGCCGGCGAACGTGGCGGGCGCGCTTCCGTAGTGCCGCGGCGTGATGTCCGCGTAGTCGGCTGCGCCGGTGCTTTTGTACAGGATCGGGTCGAGGAAGCCGATCGGGTCCTTGCCGGCGCGGGCGCGGGCGGCGTTGACCAGCGCCACCAGGGCGGCCGTCTGCGGGGTGGCGGCGGACGTGCCGCCGTAGACAGACCAGCAGCCGGTGGTGTTGCCGCAGTTGAACTCGGGGTAGGCGGTGATGTACACGTCCACCCCTCCGTTGACCGCCGCGTTCCACGCGGTGTCAGGCACCAGGCGATGGTTCCCGTAGCCGAGGCCCACCGTCTGCCAGTCGGGTCGGGGGTAGATGACGCTGGCCCCGCCGCCGGTGCCGATCTCGGCCCAGGACTCGTTCCACACCGCCTGCGTGTCCCCGCCGCTGCTCCACGCCCAGTACGCCGGGTTGAAGGCACCCTTGGCGGTGAAGGCGTTGTTGCTCGACGGGTTCCATGTCCAGCCGTCCTGCAGCTGGGTGCCGCCGACCGCGACCACGTAGGGGGAGGTCGCCGGCCATTGCGCCGTCGGGTAGGGGTAGACGCTGGACTCCTTGTGTTGCTTGGCCGCGTTGGCCGTGCCGCTGTCGCCGGTGGCGGCGAAGAAGTTGTCGTGTTTGGCCAGGCCGGCCTTGAACACGGCGTCGAACCTGGCGACCTGCGCCGCGGCGGCCCCCCCGAAGGTCTGCTCGGTGACCGCGAACGACATGGAGAACACCGTTCCCGGCGGGGTGGCGGCGATCTCGCCGGCGATCGCCTTGAAGAGGTTCGGGAAGCCCTGCACGCCTTCGGTCTCCGCGGGCGGCACCGCCAGCAGGACGATGTGCGCCTCCGGGGCGATCGAGTACGCCCACTCGATGTCGAGGGTCGCCTCACCCGACCAGTTGGCCGCCGCGCAGGGCCCCGACAGCCCGGCGCTCGTGCAGGTGTTGTGGTACTGGGGGTTGCCCTGGGGGAAGACCTGCGTGAAGTCGGGGTTCGGCAGGTTCGAGAAGAACGTGTCGTGGAAGTGTTGCAGGTCGGCCGCCGCGGTGGGGCTGCCGTAGGCGTCCACCAGCACGATCGTCTGACCCTGGCCGTAGTTCGGCGCCCCGCCGGTCAGCGAGGGGACCGAGTCGACCCCGTAGGCCGAGCGGATCTGCTGGGGCGTGTAGCAGTGGAAATACGACACGTCGGTGCCGTCGGGCAGTACGCACGCCGTCGAGGAGGTCTTGTGGGCCGTGAAGATGCCCGGCACGTGGGGCAGGCCGACGAGCTGCGGGGTGAGACCCCCGCCGGCGGCTGCCGGGACAGACGAGGCGGCGGGGAGCACCGCCAGACCGAACGCCGACGCGGCCGCGGCTGCCACCGCACCGGCTCTACCGAATTTGAACATCGTTGTCTCCTCCCGTTGGTAGCGGTCCTCAGGATGTTCCGCCCCCGCCCACCAACCCTGGCTACCACGCCCTGCCAGCCTCGGCAAGCCTCGGGGCGTGCCGCTCCGGGCGGCCTGGCCTCTCGGTATTCCTGGCGCCTGCAGGTGCCGGCGCAGCCGCTCCTTGTGGTCGGCCGGCGCCGTGTCCGGGTCTGCCTCAGCGGCCTCGCTCCGAGGAGACCGATCGCGGCCGCGGCCCTCGCCGGGCTACGCCGGCGAGCGCGCGGGCTGCTCAACCGGTTCCGCGGCGGCGGGCGCCCGGCGCCGCGCGCGGAAGCGCCGGACGAGCAGGGTGGCGCCGAGCGCCGCGGCGACCGACAGGAGCGGGAGCGTCGTCAGCCGGTAGCGCTCGCTGTTCGCGACGATGAGGGAGGCGGTCACGAACATCGCCAGCGCCGAGAGGCTGAGCAGGGCGCACATCGAGCGGAGCCGGCGGCCGTCGGGGTCCCTGCCGAACAGCCAGCCCGCAAGCCCGATCAGCAGCAGAGCGAGGTACAGCGGGCCGGGTGCGAAGCCGAACTTCTGGTAGTCCGTCATCACCGGGGCGAGCGTGGGGGAGGGGCGCGTCGACACGTTCGTCGCGGATCCCACGTACGCCTGGCCGGTCTGCACGGCGAGCGCCGGCAGAGCCGGGTACTGGCGCAGAAACTGGTAGTAGTCGACCGAGTCGATGGACGTCGAGAAGTAGCGGGCCAGGTGGTCGACCGTCAGGTGGAGGTAGTCGAGCGGCTGATGCTTGATGACCATCAGGTCGAAGGCGGAGGCTGCGCGATCGATTTCACCGAAGGCGCCCGGCAGCTTCCACACGGGCGAGTCAGAGTCGAAGATGTACCAGGAGCGCTTGCCGACGTAGGTGCCCGGCGGCTGGGCGACGCAGAGCTGCTGCTCGTGGTCCACGTGCGGCAGGTGCGAGCAGTCGGCGAAGAGCATGACGTCGCCGTAGAGCTGCAGGCCGGTGGCCCCCGTCGAGAACTCGTGGTAGTCGTGGTCGTACGCTGCGGAGTAGAGCAGGACCGGCACGGCGAAGACGACGACGAACCCGGCTACCAGCCGCATCCGCACCCGCCACACGAGCAGGAACACGGCGACCACGACGACCAGGGCGAGGCCGGCGGAGCGGGTCAGGTCGGCGGCGCTGAGCAACAGGCCGGCGAGCAGCACCGCCCAGGTGCGCGGACGGCCGTAGCGCCAGGCGAGCAGCAGGAACATCGCCACCAGCAGGATCGTGAACTGCGTCTCGGACAGCAGAGACTGCTCCACGGAGAGGACGTAGCCGTCGTAGAGCTGGGGTACCGTCGCCAGAGCGGCCGCCCAGCGCGGCACGCCGAAGCGGCGGCACAGGGCGTAGATGGCGACGCCCACCGCCAGGCCGAAGAGGTGCTGGACCGCCGCGGCCGCCGCCAGGCTGTGGAGGGGGTGCAGGAGGTAGAGCAGGATGCTGTAGCCGCTCGGGCGCCACGCGTAGGGCGCCAGGTGCACCCCGTCGTCGAGGTAGCTGATCGAGTCGCTCATGAGCCAGAGCACCGGCGGGTAGGCCAGCATCACGAGGATCCGCAGCAGGATCGCCGGCACGAGGGGGATCAGCAGCGGCCAGTGCTCCCGGACCAGCCGAGCCGGCCCCCGACGCGGCCTGTGGGGGGCGGGCGCCAGCGGGTTCACCGAGCGCGTGGTCCGCGCGAGTCCGAAGCGGGCACCCCGGGAGCCTACCGGGCGAGGCGGCGGTTGGCCCGGCGTCCGCTAGGCGAGGGAGCGGAGGACGATCGACTCGGCGCCCGTGGCCACGTGCACGATCGGCACCCTCTTCGACTCCGCGGCGCCGCCCTTCGGGAAGCCCACCTCGAGCACGCCGAGGTCGTAGTGCGCCCGAACGTGCATGTCGTCGACCCCCGCCGGCAAGGCGAAGCGCCGCTCGAACCGGCCGAAGGGCACTTCGGATTGGACCGGGGAGCCGGTCTCGGTCTCGAGCGTCAGGCGTCTCTCCCCCCGCACCACCAGAACCTCGGCCTCGACGGCGACCTCGAGGTCCCGGTCGGGGTCCACGCCCGGGACGTCGAATCGCAGCACGATCTCCTGCTCGCGCTCGATGACCTCGCACGCCGGGGAATACCACCCACCGCCGCCACTGGCGCGGCCATCGAGCCGGGGCGGCCGCTCCGGCCACCCCCTGACCTCCTCGACCGGGCCGCCGGCGCCGGTCGCCCAGCGCGTCGTGCTCGCTTCTCCCATGGCTCCCATCTCCTGTCACTCCGGCGCCGGCGCGGATCCGGCGGGCTTCTCAACTGTCTGTCTCATGGATGCGCGAGGCGGGCGGTTGGCGCGAACCGCTTGCCTCCTGGGCACGTGCCGGTAGCGTGACGTCATGAGCGAGACACAGTCCGACGCCGCCCCCTCCGCAGAGCTCCATCTCGAGCTGGAGAAGGGTTACCGATTTCGGGTGGACATGGGCGAGCACTTCGAGCCGCTGATGATGGACGAGCCGGAGCCGCTCGGGGAGGCCAGCGGCCCGAACGCCTCCCGGGTGCTCGGCGCGGCCGTCGGCAACTGCCTGAGCGCCAGCCTCCTCTACTGCCTGCGGCGTGCACGCATCGACGTGGACCGCCTGCACACCGACGTCGAGGTGTACCCGGTCCGCAACGAGCGGGGGCGGCTGCGCATCGGCAGCATCCGCGTCCGGCTGCACCCCGAACTCGCCGACGTCGATGGGGGTCGCTACGACAGGTGCCTATCTCTCTTCGAGGATTTCTGCGTCGTGACCGACAGCGTCCGCCACGGCATCGAGGTCGACGTCGCCGTGGAGCCGGCGCTGCCCGCAGGCGACGCACCGCGGCGGGAGGTCACGCCCCCCGCGGGTGATGCCGGCTGAGCAACCGAGGCCCGCTTCGACGACCGACGCGGTGTGGGCCTACGAGAAGGACCTTCTTCGCCTCGCCCGCTTCCTGTGCGGCAATCGACAGGACGCCGAGGACGTGGCGCACTCGTCCCTGGTCAAAGCGGTCGAGCATCTTGGCGGCTTCCGTTCCGAGGCGACCCTCCGCACCTGGCTGCACCGCATCGCGACCAACGAGTGCCTCATGCTGCGCCGGCGTCCCCCGCCAGCGCCTCTTCCGGCGGCGAACGCGGCGGCTGCCCGCACGCGGATGCCTGACGCGGACGAAGACGTCGCCGAGAGGCCGGACGACGCGCTGGTCGAGGCGGAGCAGCGCCGGCTCGTCCTCGAGGCGATCGACAGGCTGCCTCAACGGGAGCGTCTCGTCCTGCTCCTCGCCGGCGGGGAAGGCTTGGCCATCGCCGAAGTCGCACGGAGGGCGGCCATGACGACGCCCGCCGCGAGGTCCCTGCTCTACCGCGCCCGGCGCCGGATCCGCCGGGCGGTCGCCGCGGATCGCGGCCCCCGGGCGTCCGGGTGAACGTGCGCGGCTTCCCGCGCGGCTTCCCAACGCTCGAGCGCCGAGCGGGGCCTGCCGGCACTCGAGCGGGCTGGGCCGGCCGCGCCACGGTCTGGGCCACGGCGCGGCCGGCCCCGTCCGCGGTGACTACGGCGTGGTGTTCGCCAGGGTCGAGAAGAACGACGGCCCCGGCGAGCCCAGCCCGGTCACGTCGTCGTAGCCGGTGGCGGTGTGGATGGTCAGGGGCGTGTCGAAGTCGATGGAGCGCACCGAGGCGACGTAGCCGCCGCTCGAGTCCACGAAGTTGGCGTAGTCGCTGCGCACGACGGCGAGGGGCGACAACGTAGGGATGATGTCCTTGAACGCAGAAGAGGCCTGCGAGTAGAGCAGCGGGTTGGCGAAGCCGATGTCGCTGCGCCTGAGGGCCTGGACGTCGGCCATCATCCCGGTGAACAGCGGGCTCGCGACGCTCGTGCCGCCGATGCGGTACTCCGAGTACTTCACCGTGCCGTCGAGGAACGTCTGGGTCTGGCCGACGAGCATCCCCGTGTTGGGGTCGCCCAGGGCGGCGACGTCGGGCACGACGCGCATGGGGGTCGTGTTGCCGTAGATCTCCGACATCTTCGTTGGCACGACGCCGGCCTGGTAGTCCGGTTGCGCGAAGAGGCGGCTCGTACCGCCGCCCGAGCCGTAGATGTAGGTGCCGGGAGGCGCCGGGTTCCACGACAGGTCTTTGGCGGTCGTGCCGGCGAGGTGGGAGTTTCCTGTCTCCCATCCCCACTCGCCGACCCGGGCGTTGGACGAGTCGACCGCGAGCGAGGTGCCGCCCACGGCGGTGACGAGCGGGGAGGAGGCGGGCCAGTCCGGCGTCGCCTGCTGTCGGTCGCCCGAGCCGCCGGTCTCGTCGCCGCTGTCGCCCGAGGAGAAGTAGACGCCGATGCCCTCGGCCGCCGCCTGCTGGAGGATGTCCTCGACCGGGATGATGTAGCCGGGGGGCAGCGCCTCCCCGGACCAGCCGTAGGAGTTGGTGACCATCGAGGCGAGATGGTTGTCGACGACGTCGTTGAGGGCGGCGTCGAGGTCCTGGTAGTTGTTCGGCGCCCCCACGTACACGATCTGGGCGTCAGGCGCCATCATGTGCACCGCCTCCACGTCGAGGGTCTCCTCGCCGTACCAGCCCTGCGGGAACTGTGCCCGGTTCTCGGGGAACCGGAACGTGCCGGGCGCCACGACCTGGGTGAAGTTGCCGGCGTCGAGCGGGGGGATGAGGTCTTTGTTGCCTGCGGAGACGTTGTGCTTGGCGAAGAACGTATTGGCGTCGGAAACGATGGTCGGCGAGGCATACGCGTCGATGATCGCCACCGTCTGGCCGGCGCCGGTGTCCGTGCTGGAGAGCCCGTAGGCGCCTCGAAGCTGGGCCGGGGTGTAGCCACACGGGGCGAAGTCCCCGGCGGATCCGTAGACGTCGGGCAGGGTGACCGTGCCTGTTGCCTTGATCGTCCCGTTGGTCGTGTGCAGCGGCGTGGGCTCCCCGGTGGTCGCCGTGGTCAGCTGGTCCCAGTACGCAGAGCACGGGCCGCCGTTGACGAACGCCGGACTCGGAGGGGCGTCACCGGTGGTGTGGTCGGTGTGCACCAGCGCCGCCGAGTCGTCGAGGCCGACGACCGCCTGGATGTCGAGCGACGCGGGGACCGACAGCGGCTTCTCGGGCGAGCGCAGGGTCAGCCCGTCGTGGCTGTACTCACCGAGTTGCGTCCCGAAGGCGCGCTGCGCACGGGCGACGGTGCCCTCGGCCTCGACGTAGAGGTGGTTGGCCGGCGTGTAGGCGACGTTGAAGCCCCCCGAGCGCAGCCACCGCTGGACGGCGGACACCTGGGAGCCCGTCGGGGAGAACTCGCTTCGGAACTGCGCCGCGCTCAGGTAGTGCCCGTAGCGGGAGTTGCCGGGCGTCGAGACCGCCTGGTCGATGGCGGAGGGGTCACCCCGCCATCCGAGGTAGACGCGGAAGCCGACGTGCCCGCTCGGCGAGGCGGCGCCGACCAGGGAGCCGGCCTTGGCCCACGAAGGAACGCTGCCGGGCAAGGTCTTCTGGGTTGCCGGGGCCGCGCCGGCTGGCACAGCCACCAGCGCAGCCATCACGGCCGTACCCGCCAGCGCGACACCGACGCTGGACGCCCGTCGCCTCGCTATCCCTCTCGACCAATCGAACATGGGGAAGCCCCCTTCCATGGTGAATCCCAACCGACGTGACGGGCGGAGGTTATCGCCGCAGTTGGGTCTCTGCCACCAGATCGGAGGCGGCGCCGGCGCCATCCGCGCCGGCTCTGAGAACGGCGGCCGGCCCCCCGACCTCCGGCCTCCGGGGATAACTCTGGACCAGAGCTAAACTTCCGCCCGATGAGGCGCATCACTTCTGAAGCGGGGGGGCAGGCGTTCGGCCGCCCGCCGGAGCTCGCCAAGGCCGTGGACATCGCCGCCGAGCTGCTGGACGTCGTCGGCCCGCTCAAGCGGGTGCTGCGCCGGCGCCTCGAACAAGAGCTGCCCGAGGGCAGCCTCCCCCACGCGCAGGCGGACGTTCTCGGGCTGATCATCGCCCAACCGGGCATACGGGTCCAAGACGTCGGCTCGGCGCTGCGGCTCGCCGCCAACTCCGTGAGCACCCTCGTCAACCAGCTCGTCGACGGGGGGTTCGTCCTCCGCTTGCGGGACCCCGCGGACCGCCGCAACGTCCGGCTGCACCCGACCTCCGCGGGGAGGGACATGCACGGCGCCCGCCACGGCTTCCGCCGCCAGGTGCTGCGCAGGGCGATCCGTCAGCTGAGCCCGGAGGACCACCGGAGCATCGAGGAGGCCCTGCCGGCCCTGCACCGCCTGGTTGCAGCGGTGGAGCGCGACTCGTGACGTCCCGCTCTGAGGGCGCCCCTCCGGGCCCCCAGAGCCGCGACCTGCCGGCAGAGACGCCGGCGGTCGCCTGCCACGGCCTGACGCACCGCTTCGGCGACCACGTGGCCGTCGACAACCTCGACCTCGAGGTCCGGCCCGGCGAGGTGTTCGGCCTGCTCGGACCCAACGGGGCGGGCAAGACGACGACCATCCGGATCCTCACGACGCTCCTGCCGTGCGCGCGGGGGGCGGCCGAGGTGTTCGGGCTCGACGTGGCGGCGCGTCCCCTCGAGGTGCGCCGCCTCCTCGGCTACGTCCCCCAGCAGCTCTCCGCCGACGCCAACCTCACCGGCTGGGAGAACGTGATGCTCTACACGCGCCTCTACGACGTGCCCCGCCGGCAGCGCCGGCAGGTCGCCGGGGAGGCCCTGGCGGCCATGGGCCTCACCGGCGCCGCCGACCGGATCGTCCGCGGCTATTCGGGCGGGATGATCCGCCGTCTGGAGCTGGCGCAGGCGCTGGTGAGCGGCCCGCGGCTGCTGGTGCTCGACGAGCCGACCATCGGGCTCGACCCGATCGGGCGCTCGGAGGTGTGGCAGCGGGTCGATGCCCTGCGCCGCGACAGCGGCATGACGGTCCTCGTCACCACCCACTACATGGACGAGGCGGACCAGCTGTGCGACCGGCTGGCGCTGATGCACCAGGGCTCGGTGCGGGCGGTCGGCTCGCCGGCCGAGCTGAAGGCGGCCCTCGGCCCGGACGCGACCCTCGAGGGCGTGTTCCGCCACTTCGCCGGCGGCGGCCTCGGAGACGACGACGGAGGAGGGGAGTATCGTGCCGTCCGGAGCACCCGCCGCACCGCCGGCAGGCTCGGTTAGCAGGCCGGTCCGGGCCGCCTGGGGGGCCCAACCGGCGATCCTGGGGCGCCGCGCGGCGGCCCTGTGCCTGGTCGAGTTGCAGAAGATGGCTCACGACCGCACCGAGATCTACACGCGGGCCATCCAGCCGCTGCTGTGGCTCGTGATCTTCGGTGAGACGTTCAGCCGCATCCACGCCATCCCCACCGGAGGCAAGCCCTACCTGGACTATCTCGCCCCGGGCATCCTCGCGCAGTCGGCGCTCTTCATCGCCATCTTCTACGGCATCCAGATCATCTGGGAGCGTGACGCCGGCGTGCTGGCCAAGCTGATGGTGACCCCGACGCCTCGCCCGGCGCTGATCCTCGGCAAGTCGTTTGCTGCCGGCGTCCGGGCGCTGGCCCAGGTGGTCGTCGTGCTGGTCGCCTCGGCGATCCTCGGTGTGTCGCTCACGGCGAACCCCTTGAGGATCGCCGCCGCCGCCCTGATCGTGGTGCTGGGAGCCGGCTTCTTCTCCACCCTGTCGATGACGATCGCAGGCCTGGCGCTGTCGAGGGACCGGCTGATGGGGATCGGCCAGGCGATCACCATGCCGCTCTTCTTCGCGTCGAACGCTCTCTATCCGGTAAAAGTCATGCCCGGGTGGGTGCAGGCGGTCAGCAAGGTCAACCCGCTCAGCTACCAGGTCGACGCCCTGCGCGGCCTGCTCGTCGGAACCCCCGCTCACGTGGGCGAGGACTTCGGGGTGGTCGTCCTCGCCCTGGCGGTCGGGGTCGCGGCAGCGTCCGCCCTCCTCGGCCGGCTCGCCCGGGGCTGACGCCTCTCACCCGCCGTTCATCTCGATCTGCTCCAATAGTGGGCCGTGAACTGGCGTCGCGTGCTACCGGCCACAGCGGTGATCGTCCTCGCCGTGGTGGCAGCCCTCGGGGCGGTGCTCGTCATCCAGGTCCGCCGCCCCGACCAGGCCCGCCTCGCGCGCCTGGTGACGGCCGCACCGCCGGCGGGCTTCAAGACCAGGGCCGCCAGCCACAGCGTGGTGCCGGCCTCGAACGGCCCCTACCCGGCGCTCCAGGCGGCCGCCAAACACGCCCCCGGCTCGACGGGCTCCTACTCGGTCGAGTGGGCCGGGACCGCGTCGTCGGGCGACAGCGTCTCCGCGCTGGTGTCGTTGCTGCCGTCGGCGTCGCAGGCCTCCACCGCCCGGTCGCAGGGGGTCAAGAGCTTCCTCGCCGCGAACAGCTACGTGTCGGCGTCGGCCCCCTACAGCTTCCACGCCCGCTTCGCCGTCACGGGCGTGCCCGGCGCCGACGGGGCCGCCTACACCCCGGGGAACAAGACGAACAAGGAGAGCCAGGCGGTCGTCATCGAGCGGGTCGGCAGGGTGGTGGCGCTGGTGCTCGTCCAGCAGTCCGGCGGCATCGCCACCGCCGAGCGCTCGGCGGTCGCGGCGGCGCAGGCGGAGTACCGGCGGCTGGTGGCGGTCACGCCGGGGTTCACCCTGGAGGCGTCCCGCTGGCCGGTGACCGCGACGGCCGTCTACTCGGTCGCGGCTCTGCTCGTCGTCGCCGCCCCCGTCGCGGTGCCGGTCCTGGTGGGCCGGGCGCGCCGGCGCCGCCGCGCCGCCCGTCTGGCCTCGGCCCGGCGCCAGGTCCTGAGCCGGGGAGGCAAGATCGCCCGGCGCCAGTCGGCCCGCCACCACTGACCGCCCTGTCTGGCTCTACGGCGCCGCCGCCCCGAGCGCCGCCCCGCACGACGTGCAGTACACCACGAGGAAGTCGCGCGCCGCGCCGCCCGGGCCCACCGACCCGACGGATCGGTGGGCCAGGCGACCATCGAGGGCGGAGCCGCACGCGGCGCAGCGCGGCCCGAGGCGCGCGGCGGGCGCGCTTGCCGCGGCGCCGGCGGCCGGGCC
>JAJYLA010000221.1 GCA_021788115.1 Actinomycetes bacterium
GGGCGCCGAGGGCGCCGGGGGCGCCGGGGGTGCCGGGGGCGCCGGGGGTGCCGGGGGCGCCGGGGGTGCCGGGGGCGCCGGGGGCGTCCTCCCCGCCGGCGGGAAGTACTACCTCGGGTCGGCCGACATGATGGAGCGCAACCTCGACCGCAGGGTGGAGGCGGTGGTGCCCGTGACCGAGCCCGACCTGCAGGCCCGCTTGCGCGAGATCCTCGAGGTGGAGCTTGCCGACGACGCCCGGGCCTGGGAGCTCGCAGCCGACGGTACGTGGCACAAGATCCCCGTCACCGCCGGCGTCGACGCCCAGCACCGCCTCCAGGAGCTCGCCGCAGCCCGGTCGAAACGCTGGCGCGACGAGGTCCTCCACGGCGCGTCCTCATGACCGGAGACCCGTTCGTCCCCGACGGAGTGGTCCGCGCGGCCGGCGGCGTCGTGTGGCGCCGGAGCGACCGCGGCGATCTCGAAGTCGTCCTCGTCCATCGCCCCCGCTACGACGACTGGAGCCTGCCCAAGGGCAAGGTGGATCCGGGTGAGACCGACGAGGAGGCGGCCGTCCGCGAGGTCCGGGAGGAGGCGAGCCTCACCGCGGCCATCGGGCCGGAGCTGCCGACCACGACCTACCTCGACCGCAGCGGCAAGCACAAGAGGGTCCGGTACTGGGCGATGACGGTCACCGCCGGCGAGCCCGCCGGCGCCAACGAGGTCGACGTGGCCCGGTGGGTCCCCCTGGAAGAGGCGCGCGGCCGGCTCAGCTACGCGCGCGACGTCCAGCTTCTCGATGCCCTGTCGACCGTGTTCGGGTCATGAGCCTGCGCCGGCCGGCGCCGGGGCGGCGGCGCCGGCCGGCGCAGGAAGGGACACGAATCGGGGCCATGCGCCTCGACCGGCGGATTGGTGTCCCCTTATGTACCCGTAGGGGCACACGAGGGGACACGAATCCTTGGCGATGACGCACCGCCGGCGATTCGTGTCCGTTTGTGTCCCAGGGTCGCCCTCTCGAGGCGGTTGGTTCAGATGCTCTGGGGTAGCAGGAGGACGACGTTCTCGAAGCAGAACCACAAGGGGACCAGGCAGAGGGCGATGCCTCCGACGTAGACCCCGAGGCGGGTCCAGCGCCGGGTCCGGTTGATGAGGATCCGCACCGCGATCCACAGCACCACGAAGAGCGCCCCGTAGCCGAGTGCAGCCGGCCACGCCCCGCTGTTCCCCGAGCCGAGCGACGCCGCACCTACCTGCGTAGAGCCGCTGCCCGATCCGGTACCCCCGCCGGTACCGGAGCTGGGCGTGGCCGGGGCACCGCCGGAAGCGGACGTGCTACCGGACCCCGGGGTGACCGGTCGGGGGGCAGGCAGGGCAGTGCCGACGAGACGAGCGACGACGATGAGTCGCTGCGCGGCGGAGAAGCGCGGGTTGCACGTCGTGAGGGTCAGCTCGGGGAAGGAGGTGTTGTCGAGCACGGCCACGTCGTCGGGGTTGACGGCGCGCGGTGGCCGCGAGACCCTGTAGAGGAAGGTCCGGCCCCCGAGGTTGGTGATGTAGATCGCGTCGCCCGCGTGCAGTTCGTTCAGCCGGAAGAAGGGGGCGCCGTAGGTGGTGCGATGCCCCGCGATGGCCGCGTTGCCCTTCTCCCCTGGCATGACGGTCTGGGGGTAGTGGCCGGGGCCGCGGCGCAGGTCCGCCTCGTCGGTGCCCTGCACCACGAATTTGTCCACACCGATGCTCGGGATCACCAGGTGGTCGATGGCCCCTCCGCCGGGTGTGCCTGGCAGGGCGCCGGCAGATCCACCGCCGGCTGTGGGGCTCGCAGCGGTGGTGGGGGCGCCGATGCCCGTCGCGCCCGTCCCACCCCTCCCACCCGTCCCACCCGTCCCACCCGTACCGGCAGTCCCCTTCCCGGTACCCGCCGCCCGGGCGGCGTGGACCGCGGCGTCGAAGTGCTTGGCGAGTGCGGACTGGCTGTTCGCCTCGGAGATGCCGGTGCCCCACAGCTGGTAGGCGACGAAGAGCAAGACGATGAAGCCCGCGGTGATGAGGCCGAGCCCTGCCTCGCGCACCCCGCGTCGGAGGGGCCCCAGGCTGCGGGAGTCCTGCTCCGCCGCCCGGCCCGGGTTCACGCCCCCATGGGATGCCTGGGCGGTGGGTGCTGACATCGAAAACAGCGTAATTGTCGGCCGCTGCCCGAAGGGTGCGGGGCCGTGCCAGCCGCCACCGGCCGCGTCACTCCCGGGCCGGGTCGGGTCGCGCGGGTGGGGTCGGCCGAGCGGGCCTGGCAGAATGGGGAGGTGCCGGTCTTGCTGATTCGCCACGCCCACTCGGGCTCACGGCTCGAGAACGGGCGCGACGACAGCGAGCGTCACCTGTCGTCGAAGGGGCAGAAGCAGGCGGGCGACCTTGTCGGGACGTTGGAGCGTTACGTGCCCCAGCGCATCGTGTCGAGTCCGTCGGTGCGGTGCATCGAAACTGTGGAGCCCCTCGCCAGGCTTCTGCGGCTGCCCGTCGAAACTGAGCAGGCCCTCGCAGAGGGCTCGTGGGTGGCGGCAATCGCTCTTGTGAGAAGCCTCGCCCACGAGAAGGTCGCCCTCTGCACGCACGGGGACGTGATCGCCGAGATTCTGGTGTCGCTCGCCGACGAGGACCACCTCGACCTCGGGGCCCGCCCGCGCCAGGCGAAGGGGTCGGTGTGGGTGCTCGAGGCGTCGGCGAACCGCTTTATGAGGGCGTCGTACCTCCCCCCGCTCCGCTGACGCCCCGCTCCGCTCCGCCCCGCTGACGCCCCGCCCCGCTGACGCCCCGCTCCGCTCCGCTGACGCCCCGCTCCGCTCCGCTGACGCCCCGCCCTGCTCCGCTGACGCCCCGCCC
>JAJYLA010000222.1 GCA_021788115.1 Actinomycetes bacterium
CCCGAAGGCGGCGTAACCTTGTCTAGAAGACTGTCGGTAAGCCGTATGCGGGAAAACCGCACGTACGGATTGAAAGGGGGATGGGGAACCGGACTTGAACGAGTACCGCGCCCCTGACTACCAATGGTCACAGCCGAGTCCTCAGCCACCGCCTTCTTGGTTCGCCCTGGGGGGCGTGTCGTTTACGACGTGGCCGGTTCCGGCCCGCTCGTGGTGCTCGTCCCCGGCATGGGAGAGCTGCGCTCCAGTTACCGTTTCGTCGCCCCCGCCCTGCGCACAGCCGGATACCGGGTGGCGTGTACCGACCTACGCGGCCATGGTGACAGCGACGCCACCTTCGCCTCCTATGGAGATACCGACACCGCCTCGGACCTCACCGCCCTTATTGAGAGTCTGGGTGCCCCGGCGATCATCGTGGGTAACTCCTTAGCTGCCGGCTCGGCCGTGCTCGTAGCCGCCCAACGCCCCGAGCTAGTCTCAGGACTGGCCCTGGTGGGCCCGTACGTTCGCGACTCCCACGCCAGTCGCATCGAGAAGCTCTTCTTCCGAGTTGCGATGGCTCGCCCGTGGATCTCCGTCAGCTGGAAGGTCCTCATGCCTCGGCTGTACGCTGGTCGCCGGCCGGAGGACTTCGACGATTATCGCCGCCATGTGATCGCCAGTCTCCACCAGGCCGGCCACGCGAAGGCCTTCTCCCTCACTTCTCGCACCAGCCACACCGCCGCCGAAGCCAGCCTGCCGAGCGCGTCGACGCCGACGCTGGTGATCATGGGTGAGCAGGACCCCGACTTCTCCGACCCGAAGGGCGAAGCGGACTGGATCGCCGCGGCTCTTCACGGCGAGGTAGTCATGGTCGCAGATGCCGGCCACTACCCCCAGTCCCAACAGCCCGAGGTCACCACTTCGGCCCTGATCGCGTTCGCAAACCGGGTGACCGCACATGCCTAGAGCGGGCCTCAATCCGAGCAGGGTCATACAGGAGGCCGAACAGCTCGCCGACGAGGTCGGCCTGGCCAAGCTCACTCTGGCTGGGCTGGCCACACGCCTTGGGATACGCCAACCGTCGCTTTACAAGCACCTCGAAAGCCTGGACGCCCTTCATGCCGGCATCGCTATACGGGCCAAGTACGAGCTGGCCGACACTGTGGCCCGTGCCGCCGTCGGACGATCCCGTTCCGCCGCCGTCAACGCCATGGCCCACTCCTACCGCGACTGGGCCATTGCCCACCCCGGCCGCTACGCCGCCACTCAGCGCGCGTCAACCCCAGACGACCACGAAGCTACAATGGCCGATCACGCCGTCGTCGATGTCGTCATGTCCGTCCTCGCCGGATACCGGCTCACAGAAGACGACGCCATCGACGCCACCCGTGCGCTCCGAGCTGCGCTGCACGGCTTTGTCACTCTCGAAACCAGCGGCGGGTTCGGGCTGCCCAACAGCATCGACCGCAGCTTCGACCGCCTCGTCCAAGGCCTCGAAGTCGCCTTGGCCGGCTGGAAGGACCGGGCCGAACGCCAGGCGAGATGACGTATCATCCACCGCCCGCACCCCGGCTCCCGACCCGACCTCGAATGCAACCGACGGTACCGTCACCGCCAACCCGCGCCGCTGACTGCTGCTCGAAACGCTGACGATCCTCGGCGGTCGCCCATCGCATTCGCCGGAGCGTACGAATCCTTGTGGCTCGTGCCCGGGGTGCTGTTCCTACCTGACCTGCTCATCGCCTCTAGGGCAAAGAGTCCTGTTCCCTCTTCCAGGTCGACCACCAAATCAAGGTCGCTATCAGGACGGTCTTCACCCCGCGCCGTGCTTCCAAAGACGCGGACGTTAGTAGCGCCGTGGAGCGCCGCACAGGCGAGTTTCGAGCGTCGGCGCTGCTGAGGCCGCCTCGAGATGGGTCAAAGGGGCGATTCCGGGCTCCCGCGTTTTTTTGGCGCCGGTCCCGCCCGGGTCATGGCCGGGGATGCCCGTGGCCATGGCGATCGAGAGCGCCGGGGACTTCCCGGTGACGGCCACGGTTGCCTCGAGCCGCCAGGCGACGCGGGGCACTGGCCTCCCGTTGGGGCCGGGGGTGTCCCGGTGGTCCCCGCCGCGCACTTACCAGCCCCCCTGGGGATCGGCGGGCTTGCGTCCGGTGCGTTCTCAGGCCGCGGCTGAAGGCGGAGACGCAGGTGGCATCCTGGCCGAAGAGGGGGTGGAGGCCCTCCGGCACGGTGGTGGCCACTCTTCCCACGCCATCTCGTCGCGCCGCCAGCGTCCGAGCTTCCTGATCGCCTGCTCGGGGTGTGGTGCTTGAACTTCATGGTATCGTCGACCTCCATTTCCATTCCGGAAGCTCGGGCCAACACTGCGCCCGACCTCTTTTCGTGGGGCCCGTCACTCGCCCCTCGCCGATCGAGGCTCATCAAAAATCTTTGCAAAATTTCTTGAGCCCCGATTACCTCTCGCGCCGCCCTCCCTGAGGCGATTACCTCCGCCATGTTCTCGACTCCCCGGACCCCGGCAGCTGCGAAAACAATTACCAACAGGCTCAGTCAAGGCAAGCTTGCGCCGGATAGCGAAAACGCTTAACAAAGCTTCGGGAGCATAAATCCACTACAGGGGCGTCATTGACAGCTCGATGCGACTTGATATAGTGCAGCGTTACACATACGTTTAGCTGGAATGTTGGGGGGATCTGGGCGTGAGCGACCGGCCGACTATCTATGCAGTCGCCCAAAGGTGTGGTGTCTCGACCACCACCGTCTCGCGCGTCCTGCACGACGAGAGCTTTGGCTCCGAGAGGACTCGACAGCTGGTGCTTCGGGTCGCGGCCGAGCTCGGCTGGGTTCCTAACGGAGCGGCGCA
>JAJYLA010000223.1 GCA_021788115.1 Actinomycetes bacterium
CCCGACGACCGCCCCGGCGGCAGCCAGCCCGACGACCGCCGGCACGTCGAGCGGGTCGCCGGGCACGACCGCGGCGCCGCCGTCCCCGGCGACCGCTCCCTCGGCCCCGAACGGGGTGCCGACGGTCCCCGTGGGCGGGCCCCCGACCACCGCGGCCCCGGCGAAGAGCTCGAAAACGGCCGGCCGCAGCGCCGCACCGCCGGCCCGGCCCCCCGACCCCGGACCGATCCTCGCGGCGGTGCGCGGAGACCTCTCCCAGCTCAGCGCCATCGGCGACTACGCCGCCGTCCGGGCGGCGGTGGTGGCCGACGAGCGGGCCGTCGCAGCGGCCGCCGGCGGGGTCCAGACGGCGAAACGGGAGCTGGCCGCGGCCGGGGAGGCCGAGCAGGCGGCGGCGGGGCAGGCCGGCCGGGCGGCGGCACGCCTGCGGTCTCTGGCGATCGCCGCCTACATCGGCCTCGGCTACCCCACTCCCGCAGCGGGGCCGCAGGGCGTCGACGACAACAGCACGGGCACCGTTCACTCCCCCGGCGGCCTGCAGGGCCCCGCAGCGGACGAGGCGAGCGTGATGGTGCAGCTGGCGGCGGCCCATGTCCGCCGCGACGTCGCCGAAAGCCGCGCCCGGCTCGCCGGCGCCGAAAAAGCAACCGCTGCGGCCCGGTCGGGGGTCAACCGGGCGGACCTCCGCCTGTCGCGCGCGACCGGGTCCCTGGTGTCGGGCCGCCAGGTGCTCGCCGCCGTGCGCGGCGCGGCCACGGACCCGGCCGCCGCGTCCACACTCGACCTGGCGGCTCTGCTCGCCCTTGCCGCCTCCCGGCAGCCCGCCGGCGGAGCCGCAGCCCCGCCGGCCTCGCCTCGGGCTCGCGGGCAGGCCGTGTTCGCCGCAGCCAGCGTCACGCCCCCGGCCTCGCCGACGATCCTCGGCCCGTCTGTCCTCGACGGCGCCGAGCTGACCCGCTGGTTCGCCGGCACCGGGCACAGGGCGAATTTGACCGTCCCCGTCGCCCGGCTCGCCGCCGACTACCAGGCTGCCGGGAGGACGACCGGCGTCCGCTACGACCTGGCGTTCGCCCAGTCGGTCGTCGAAACCGGCTACTTCTCCTTTCCCTCCTACGGGCAGCTCACCGCTCGGGACAACAACTTCGCCGGGATCGGGGCCTGCGACAGCTGCGCGCACGGATGGAGCTTCCCGACGGCGGCAACGGGCGTCAGCGCCCAGCTCGAGCTGCTCGAGGCCTACGCCTCACCGGCGCCGGTGCCCACGCCGCTGATCGGCCCCGTCGGTGTCGGCGGCTGCTGCCAGACGTGGCTCGCGCTGGCGGGCACCTGGGCGTCGAGCCTCACCTACGGCGTGTCGATCCTCACCGTCTACCACGCCATGCTCCGCTGGCTCATCCCCGAGCGGCTCGCCGGCGCGGGCCTCCTGCCCCCGGCGACGACCGCAGCCCGGACCAACCCCCTGCCCGCCGGGCGGCCCGCGGCGCAGGCCCCGGCGCGTCCCGCGCACGCCCCGGCGGCAGGGACGCCCTGAGTGCCCACCGCCCGGCGACCCCTCAGTACATCGGCGGCAGCTGGGCGATCCGCGCGAGCACCCAGTCGTAGGAGCCCGAGCTCACCGGCGCCTTGCAGTACTTGCACACCCCCGCCAGGTCCAGGTCGAGCGGGGCTCCGCAGTTGGGGCACTTCGCCGACAGGGTGCCGCCGGCGGGGCGGGTGACCGCGCTCGACGAGCGCTGGAAGGTCCAGTCCTCGGCCCACTGGCGGACCTTGCGGTCCCCGCGGACGATTCTGCCGCTCTGGTCGTCGACGTCGTAGTCGGCGCACGCCGCGGACACCCGCACGGTGATCGTGTCGTAGGAGCCGTCGCTGCGGGCGGCGATGATCCTCAGGTCGCCGACGGTGAGATCCTCGAGCACGTTGCGCTTGTGGGCGTCGAGGTACCCCTGGATCTGGACGCGGTGCTGCTGCCACAGCCCGTCGGCCATGACCTGGCGGCTCATGTCGGGCTTGCGCTGGGACCACGCCTCCTGCACGACGAAGAACGTCCGCTGCACCTGTTCGAGGAAGGTCTCCTGGTTGAAGGCCGGGTCGTGGGCGACGATCGCAGCGAGCCCCTCCTCGGCGCTCTCGTGGTGGGGCGCCGGTGGCGAGGTTCCCGGGAAGAGATCCCCCTGGACCGTGTTGATCGCCGGCTGGTTGGAACGATCCCACTGCCCGGCGGGAGGCGACGGCGGCGCACCGGGGCCGGGAGCCGCGCTCCCGCGGTAGCGGCGCATCCGGGGACGCAGCATCCCGAGAAACACCACCGCGAGCAGGATCGCCACCAGCGCGACGACGAAGGCGGAGGAGCCGCCGGTGCCACCACCGAAGAAGAAGAAGCCTCCTCCCCCACCGCCGAAGCGGCTGCCGAAGCCCCCGCCCCCGCCCCCACCGCCGAAGCCCTGCCCTCCCCCGGCGCGGGCGACGAGACCTGCCAGGACAGCTGCCGTCATGGGCCCGCCGCCGCCTCCGCAGCGGGCGGCTCCTCCCCGCTGCCGAGGGGCGCCCCGCAGGAGGCGCAGAAACGCGCCCCCGGCCCGACGGTTGCCCCGCACGAGGCGCAGTGCGCCGCGGTCGCCTCCAGGGCGGCGCCGCACGAGGAGCAGAACCGTGCCCCGGCGGGGTTCTCCGCCCGGCAGGCGGGACAGGTGACGCCGGGGCGTTCCACCGCGGCGAAGCCGGGGCCGCCCCCGGCGAACCCCGGCCCTTCCGGCGGCGGCCCCGCCGGCGGGGCCGCCGCCGCCTGGCTGCCGACGCCGAGGCCTGTGGCGAGGAACGCCCCGCCGACGCCGGCGCCGCCC
>JAJYLA010000224.1 GCA_021788115.1 Actinomycetes bacterium
GTCCTTCATCCCTACGTCACCTACGGCGAAGGGCACGATCTGTCCGCCTGGTACGCCAGGATGTTCGGACGCCTCCACTGGAAGGAGCTCGAGCGACACCCGCACGACTCTTGAACCCCGGTCCCTGACTAGGCGGTTCGCAAGGAGGCCGGCGGAGAGGACCTCCAGGCGGCCGGTTAGCGCCGATTTCCGCAACAGGGAATTAGCCTCAATATCGTGGCATCCGGCGAGACTGCCGTATCGGCTGGGTTGACCTGCTGATTGCCCATGGCTACTGGGGAAAGCGTTCTTGCGCGTTCCCCGGTGTGCCATTCACCATGTGGTGACGATATCCCTGCTAAGCTACAGGGGTGGGATTCGGACTGACGGCTCAGTCGGGGCGATCGCTTGCGGCCCTGAGCCAGTACGTGGGCCAAGAAGCCCCGCAGGTACAAGGGTTTCGCTGCTCGCTGCGAATCCGGCGGCGAGGCGAGCCGGCTGTGGTCGGTTGACGAGAGCCCACGATGACAGCCCGATCACCACAACAGCCGGCGGCGGAGCTCTTCACCGCCCCGGCGCAGCTGAACCAGCGGCGCTACGAGGCGCTGCGGGCGCACTACGTGGACGGGATGTCGTATGCCGAGGCGGGCAGACGGTTCGGCTACACCCGCTGGACGATGATCGACCTTGCCCGTCAGCACCGGGCCGGGAAGCTCGCACTGTTCGCCCCGCCGGGCCGGCCTGGGCGGCCGAAGGGGGCTGGGTCGCGCAAGGACGCTGTCCGGGCCCGGGTGATCGCGCTGCGCCGTGAGGGACTGTCCACCTATGAGATCTCCGCCCGCCTCAGCGTCGAGGGGACTCCGCTCAACCGCACCTCGGTCGCAGAGATCCTCGCCGAGGAAGGCTTCGGCCGCCTCCTGCGTCACCCCGAACCGGTGGCGAGCATCAACCCGGGAACCGCAGGGCGCGACACGAAGCTGCCCCGGGCGAAGCTCATCAGCTTCCCCGCCTGGCCGCAACGGCTCGACACCATCCGGGCCGGGCTCCTGCTCGTGCTGCCCGACCTGGTCGCCTTCGACCTGCCGGGGCTGGTCGCCGCCGCCGGCTATCCCGGTAGCACCGTAATCCCCGCGGTCAACTGGCTGTTGTCGCTGCTCTCGCTCAAGCTGACCCGCACGCGGCGTGTCTCTCACGTCGATGACGTGTTGTCGGACCCCACCGCCGGGCTGCTCGCCGGCATGGCGGTGTTGCCGAAGAAGTCCGCGCTCACCGACTACTCCTACCGGCTCTCCCATGAGAACCAGCGAGCCTTCCTTGCCGCACTGGACAAGACGATGATCTCCTCGGGGCTCGCCACCGGTGAAGAGGCGATCTTCGACTTGGACTTCCACGCCGTCATGCACTGGGGCCATGACCCGGTGCTGGAGAAGCACTACGTGCCCCGCCGCTCCCAGCGGGCCCGCTCGGTGCTCACCTTCTTCGCCCAGGACTCGGGCACCCACAACCTGGTCTATGCCAACGCGGATCTCTCCAAGGCCACCCAGGCCAAGGAGGCGATCGCCTTCTGCGACCACTGGAAGGCGGTCTCAGGGCACGACCCTGCCATGTTGATCATGGACCAGAAGGTCACCACCCAGGCCGAGCTGGCCGAGCTCGATGCCCGAGGAGTCAAGTTCCTCACGCTTCGGATGCGCTCGCCTTCCCTTGTCCGCTACATCAACAGCCTCGGCCCCTCCGACTACAAGACGGTGGGCCTGGACCGCCCCGGCCCCTACAACCGCCCCAAGGTGCACGAGGACCCCGAGGCGCACCTGAGCGCCTACCCCGCCACCCTGCGCCAGCTCATCGTCACCGGACTCGGACGTGAAGCGCCGACGGTCATCATCACCAACGAGCGCCAAGCCAGCCTCAAGGCCCTGATCGAACACTACGCGCGGCGGATGACCATCGAGCAGCGCCTGGCAGAGATCATCCGTGCCTTCTGCGCCGACGCGCTCTCGAGCACCGTCAATCTGAACGTGGACCTCGACGTCATGCTCGCCGTGCTGGCCCAGGCGCTGCTCGCCGCGCTGCGCGCCCGGCTGCCCGGCTACGCGCATACGACGCCCGACACCATCCAACGCCGGTTCCTCGAGACCCCCGGCCAGATCATCACCACCGCCAACGAAGTCATCGTCCGCCTCGAGCGCCGGGCCTATTCACCGGTCCTCCGCCAGGCAAGCCTGCCGGAGGAGACGCCCGTGCCATGGTGGGGTAGCCGGGTCCTGCGCTTCCAGTTTGCGTGAACGTTGTGGCGATATCCCTGCGTGGAAATCGGCGTAAGGGGCCCGAGTGGTCGAGGGGCCCGAGTGGTCGAGGGGCCCGAGTGGTCGAGAGCCGTCACGGGGAGGTGGAGTTCGGCACGCTCGCCGGCGAGGTCGCTGGGGGTGCGCTCGGAGAGACAGGAGTGATGCCTGCAAAGGTCGGTAGGGGGATCGGCGGCGCCAGGCGGATCGCCCAGTCGGCGGCATCCCAGAAGAGTCCTGCCCATGTCGGGCTCTCGCTGACCCCAACGAGCGACGACGCGGCAACCAGATCCACCGGCTGCTGGAAGAGCGGTACGGTCGGCGCGTCCTGCCACAGCTGGGTATCGGCCTTGCCCAAGAGAAGCTGGGAGAGGTCGAGGTTGAGATTGGTCATCGCCTCCTCGAAGCGTCGGGCGACGGCAGGATCGCTCAGGCCGAACACGTCCCGCGTAACGACGCCGCCTTCCACCGCTCCCGGTTCTGTGCCGGGTGCCGACCACACCGGCGAGCTCATGGACCAGGGCAGGGAGGCTTCCGTTGCCGCCGGCGTGTACACGGCCGCCATTCC
>JAJYLA010000086.1 GCA_021788115.1 Actinomycetes bacterium
TGGCACACCTCCAGAGTCGTAGCTCCAGGTTCAGGATGAACCCGGGCTTCTCCCGGTTGGTGGACCCTCAGACCGCAGCAGCCAGTCGAGCCTCCCAAGGCCGGTTAACCCATACCAGGTTCATCCACGACCCGTAGGTGGGCGTGAAGTGGAGATGGAAGCGTCGGTGGCGCAGCAGCCACTTGTGCACACTCGGGGTCTTATGGGCAGAGAGGTTGTCCAAGATGACGTGATGGGACGGGCCCGGATGTCGGTGATGACCTTGCCGGTGGCGATCTCCAAGGCGGTGCAGGCCGACCAGGTCGCGGATCTTCTCGACCAGTTCGGGGTCGGGCGACATCTTGAAGCTGTCGGTACGCCACGGCTTGAGCCCGAACGCCCGCCAGATCTCCCCCACGGTGGTGTGGCTGATGCCGTGCTTGGCCGCCAGGCCCCGAGTCGACCAATGAGTGGCGTCTTTGGGCGCGGACTCCAGCGTGTCGACGATGACCGCTTCGACCACGTCGTCGCCGATCTTGCGCACAGCTCCGGGTCGCGGGGCGTCAACCAGCCCGTCGATACGGTCGGCTCCGAAGCGGTGGCGCCAATTGCTCAACGATACTGTGATAGGGCGAGTGAACAAGTGAGCACTTTTCTCGTCGGGGGACAACGTCTGCGGTAGAGTTCGCCCAGTGCTGCGCGTCGGTCTCCTGGTGCCCTCCTCCAACACGGTGATGGAACGGGATCTGCACCGGGGGCTGGCTGCGTTCGCCGACGTGCATACGGCACGCATGCGTCTGTCGGACGTCACCCCGGAGGCAGAGCAGGTGATGCTTGACCGCGAGGCGTTGCCGGCCGCGGAGCGTGTGGCCGACGTTCGGCCGGATGTCGTGGTGTTCGGCTGCACGTCGGCCAGTTCGCTGCATGGAGCTGCCTACGACGAGGCGTTTCGCACCCACCTGGCCGAGACGGTCGGAGTTGAAGTGCTCGGGGTGCTGTCCTCGGTCCTCGCCGAGCTGGAGGGCCGCGGCAGCGTCGCGCTTTTCACGCCCTACGTCGACGCCCTCACCAGCAGCATCGCTGCCAGCCTGGAGGCCGCGGGCATCCCGATAGCCTCAAGCTCGGGGTTGGGCCTTGGCGACAATCTGCAGATCGGATCCCTGCCGCCGGAGCAGGTGGTCGAGGAAGTGGGACGGATGGACCTGCGCGGGGCAGCGATGCTGTTCTGCTCCTGCACGAACCTCCGCGCCTACGAAGCGGTCGGAGCCCTCCAAGACCGCACAGGCCTGCCCGTCGTCACGAGCAACCAGGCCGTGGTCTCGCAGCTCCGCTCGCTCGCGGGGCTTCCAACTCACACTCCCAGGTAAGCGCGCCGGACGTCTTCTGACGCGAGCAGTTCGGCGGTGGACCCTGAGAGCACCACCCGACCGGTCTGCAGGATGTACGCGCGGCTGGCAAACTCCATAGCGAGCTGGAGCTTCTGCTCGACGAGGAGGATGGTCATTCCCGAGTCGCGTATCCGGGCGAGGACTTCGAACATCCGGGAGACCACCATGGGGGCAACACCGAGCGACAGCTCGTCGAGCATCAGCAGTCTCGGGCGGCCGAGAAGGGCACGGGCCAGCGCAACCATCTGCTGCTCTCCCCCCGAAAGGGTGCCGGCCCGCTGACGCAGGCGCTCCTTCAGGAAGGGAAAGAGGTCAAAGACCACGTCGAGTTGCTCCTCCTGCTCCGCCCGGGAGCGCCGGTGGTAGGCACCAAGCAGAAGATTGCGGCGCACGGAGAGATGAGGAAAAAGACGGCGCCCTTCGGGAACCAAAGCGATGCCTAGGGGGATTATCCGGTGCGGCGCGAGGCGGCCCACCTCGTGGCCGTCGAAGACGATGCTTCCCCGCACGGGCCGGTGCAGCCCGGCCACGGCCGCTAAGAGAGAGCTCTTGCCCGCTCCGTTAGCTCCCACCAGCGCGACCGCCTCGCCGGGGAGGACGTCGAGGTCGACCCCGCCGAGCGCAACGGCGCCCGCGTAGTCGAGGTACAGGTCCCGAACGGCTAGAAGGGAGGGGCCGCCCACTCCGGTCACGGGAGCCCCAAATAGGCGTCGATGACCGCCCTGTCCTGGCTCACCTCCGCCGGGGTGCCCTCGCTGATCATGCGCCCATGGTCCAAGACGACGACCCGGTCGCAGAGAGGCATGACCACCTCCATGACATGCTCCACCATGACGATGGTGATGTCAGTGTCGTTGATCCGGCGGACCATCGCGACCGCCTCGCGCCCTTCCGCGGGTGTGAGCCCCGACAGCGTCTCGTCGAGCAGCAGAAGCCGCGGCCCGGTGGCCAGGGCCCGGGCGATCTCCAGCCGCTTCTTGGACGCGACGGTGAGGGAGCGGGCGGGGACGTCGGCCTGGGCGGAGAGCTCGACCAGATGGAGGATCTCCTCGGCCCGGGCGCGGGCCTCGCCCCGGCGGGGGTGGCGGAGGTAGCTCCCGACCATGAGGTTCTCCAGGACGGTCATGGAGGAGAAGACACGCATCAGCTGGAATGTCCGGGCGACGCCGGCGGTCGCCGCTTGATGGGCTTTCCAGCCGGTGACCTCTCCGCCTTCGTAGAAGATTCGGCCAGCGGTGGGCCGCAGCGATCCGGCGATGAGCGAGAACAGGGTGCTTTTGCCGGCTCCGTTCGGGCCGATGAGCCCCCGGATCTCGCCGCGCTCCACGGAGAATGACACGCCGTCGACGGCGCGTAGCCCGCCGAAGCGCCGGCCCACATCCGTCAACTTGAGCAGCGTCACCGTCCTTCGACCCCCGCGGGTCTTGCGAACCGTCGGCTTAGCCAGCGCGCGGCGACCCTGGTGCGGCCGGGGATAGCCACCAGACCGGCCGGCTCGACGATGACGACCGTCACGATAAGCGCGCCAAAAATGAGAAGGTCGAGCCCGTTGACCGACGAGAACTGCTGGCGCGTGTATTCCTGCAGGAGCGTCAGCGCCCAGGCGCCAACGAGCGGGCCCCAGTACGTCCCGCTTCCCCCCAGGATGACCATGAGCACGATGTTGATCGACACCGACAGGTCGAGCACCAGCGACGGGTCCACGAAAAGCGTGTACATGGCGTAGAAGCTGCCGCCGACCGCCGTCACGGCGCCGGACACCGCGACCGCCAGCACCTTGTAGCGTCGTGCCGGCACGCCCGCCGCCTCGGCTGCATCCTCGTCGTCGCGGATGCCCTGGGCGTAGGCGCCGGTCCGCCCGCGCACGAACAGCCAGGCGACGACGCCGGCAAGCACCGTCAACGCCAGGGCGACGTAGTAGTAGGCCGCGGTGTCGGTGACGGCAAACTCGAGATTGGCCAGAGAGTACGGGTGGATCGGGATGTCAATGCCTGCGGAGGCGCCGAAGCTCGAGTTGGAGTTCACGACGATGTCTGCGACCTCGCCGACTGCGAGCGTGGCGATGGCGAAGTAGTGGCTGCGCAGCCGGAAGCAGGGGAATCCGACCACCACCCCGAGGGCGGCGGCGACCGCCGCACCCACGAGCATGGTGATCCACGGCGACCAGCCGGCCTTGACGAGTAGGGCCGTGGCGTAGGCCCCCGACCCGAAGAAGAGGGCGTTGCCGAACGAGATCTGGCCCATGTAGCCGCCGAGGATGTTCCAGCCCATCGCGGTAATGGCAAACACCAGCGATAGGACGCCCACGTTGCGCCAGAACTGCGTGGTGAACACCACGGGGTAGAGGGCGAGGACGATGACCACCGCGAGGGCAGGCAGAGGCCTCACGCTGGCGCCAGGCCTGGGCGCTCGCCGCCGCCTGAGGAGCCCCCCGCCAGCCGTCTGCGACCGCGCCCTCTCGGTCAATCCGGGCGTCATCGGACACCAAGGATGCCGGTGGGCCGGACGAGAATGACGACCAGGAAGAGGCCGACCAGCGCCGCCAGGCCGTACTGCGAGGCGTACAGGCTGACGAGGCTCTGCACCATGCCGAGCAGGAGGCCGGCTATGCCTGCGCCGAGGACGCTTCCGAACCCGCCGAGCGCCACTGCGATAAAGGCGATAAGCCCGAAGGTGACGCCGGCCTGCGGATCAACGGTGTACGTGTTCATGAGGAGGGCTCCCGCGATGCCGGTGCAGGCCAGCCCGAGCACCCACGCAAGGGTGTTCATCCGCTCCACGTTGATGCCCATGACCGCGGCGCCCATCCGGTCCTCGCCGGTTGCCCTCAGGGCGTTGCCCGTCCTCGTGAAGTTGATGAACCCGGCCAGTACCAGGGTGAAAAGGATCGCTCCGACAAAACCTACGAGTTGCGGACCTCCGAGGACGATCCCGCCGAGATGGACATTGAGGTGGGATGACACGGGGTTGGGGACGCCCCGGCTGTTGGGAGTCCACAGCACCTCGGCCCCGCCCTCGAGGAGCATCAGCAGGCCGAAGGTGATCACGATCTGGGACAGCGCCGACTTCCCCATGACGGGCCTGATCACGAACCGGTAGGTGAGGTAGCCGGCAGCTCCCAGGATGACAGCATCGAAGGGCAACGCGGCCAGGGGGTCGAGGCCCAGCAGCGACCACGCGAAGTAGGCCACATACATCCCCACCATCACGTAGCTGCCGTGGGCGAAGTTGATGACGTCGAGGATGCCCCAAATGAGCGTGAGTCCTATGGCGACCAGGGCGTAGATTCCGCCGACGAGCAACCCGCTGACGAGGACTTGGGTGACGACCATGGCGTCAGCTTGCCGCGACCTCCACTACTTGGTTCGCGCGACACTCAACGGCCAGGACGGCTGGGCGACGGCGACGGAGGAGGGGTAGACGACCTTGTACGCGCCCCCCTGGACCTGCTGGACGATGCCGCTGGCATAGACATTCTGGTGGCTCGAGTCGAACTTGACCCCGGGCCACGGCATGATGAGGTCCTTGGCCGGGATGTTGACAGCCTCCAGGGCCGAGAGAATGTCCGTGGGTTTGGTCGACCGGGCGTTGTTGATCGCGATGGCCAGAGTCATCATCGCGGTAAAACTCCGGGCGGAATTCTCGGTCATGGGCCTGCCGTACTGCTTCTGGAACAGCGTCGCCACCGCCTTCGAGGCGGGATTGGGGATGTCGACACTCCATGCCGCCCTCGACATCACCCCTTCGGCCCCCTTGCCCAAAGTGGGCAAGAACGTCGGATCGCTGAAGCCTGCTCCGTAGGCGAGGATCATGCCCGGGTCGTAACCCAACCGGTTCATGGTCTGTATGAGCAGAATGGCGTCCTTCGTATAGCTGGAGTCGAACAGGACATCGGGATGGGCGGAGCGGATCTTCTCAACCTCCGGCGTGAGGTCCGTGGTGCTCTTGGCGTCGTAGGCCACGTCGGCGACCACCTGATAGCCGGCCTGTGAGGCGAGCTGCCTGGTCACTTGCTCGACACCGCTGCCGTAGGTGTCGTTGGTATGCAGAATCGCAATCTTGGTGACCGGGTGGCCGGCGCTCGCCTCCTGCTTCAGCAGGCCGAACATGCCCTGGCCGAACGTCAGATCAGTGGGCCCCGTCCGGAAGAACCACTTGAGCCCCCTCTGGGTGAGGGATACAGCGGACGAAGCCCCGTTGACGAACGGGACGCCCAGGCGGTCGGCCTGGGCGCTCATGGTCTGGGTATCAGCGGAGGCGTAGCCTCCCTCGATCGCCGAGACGTGGTCGCTCGTCACCAGCTGGCTTACGTCGGAGGCGCCGACCTGGGGCGAGTCCTGGGTGTCCATGGCGATCAGCTTGATCGTGGCGCCACCCAGGTTGGGAAGCCCGGCGGTCGCTGCGAAGGGCAGGGAGATGTTGGGGTACTTCCCGTTGATGATCTGCACGGCCAGCTCCGCGCCGTGCAGGGTGTCGAGGCCCGCGCTGGCGTCCGCGCCGGTCTCATCGTTGACCACGCCGATCGTCACGGTCTTCCCCGAAGGCGTTGACGATACCGAGGGCTTGGACGAGGCCGAGTGCGACGACGAACTGCACGCGGCCAGCACGAGGGCAGCAATGGACACGCCGGCAGCGACGCGAATCGCGCGGCCGACAGGACTCTTCGTATGGCTGCTGTCCATACACCTCACCTCAGCCACGCTGCACCTCCTACTGTTCGGAGTCGGGCACCCCGGCCCAGCGGTCTCGGTCCCGCCCGTTTGGGGACCTCTCAGGACTGGCGGGGCGATTATAGTTATTGTTCAACAAGAGAGCAACAGTCCATGAAGACAAGAGGGCAAGGGATGGAAGCGAGGCGAGGGGCAGGCGCCGAGGCCGTAGAGCGCACAGCACAGCCGGTCGCCGATGACGTCGCGGCGCGGCTACGGCGGGACCGGGCAGCCCTGGCTGAGCGTTCCAGTACGGCGGAACGGGTGGCAGAGATGCTGCGGACACGCATCATCGAAGGACTGTTCCCGCCCGGATCACGCCTGCCCGAAGAAGTGATCGCCGACGGGCTGGCCGTGTCGCGCAACACTGTGCGCGAGGCGTTCCGGCTGCTCTCGCACGAGGGTCTGGCCGCTCACGAGTTCAACCGGGGGGTATTCGTGCCGGTTCCGGAGCTCGAGGACGTCGTCGACGTCTACCGGGTCCGGCGCGTTGTCGAGGTTGGCGCGGCGGGAATGGTTGCGACCGCTTCTCCTAGCGCCCTGCGGGCCGTGCGCGCAGCGGTGGACGGGGGCCGTCGGGCGGCGCGGGCCAACCGGTGGGACGACGTAGGAACTGCGGACCTGGCATTTCACCAGGCCATCGCGGGACTCGCCGGCAGCCCCCGGATCGACGACATGATGCGCCGGATCCTCGCCGAGCTGCGCCTCGTGTTTCACATCATGGCGGACCCGCAGCGGTTCCACGCCCCATACCTCGACCGCAACCAGAAGATCGCAGAAGTGCTCGAGCGCGGCGACGGTGACGGCGCGGTGCGCGAGCTCCTCGTGTATCTCGACGACGCGCAGGCGCAACTGCTCGAGGCGTACCACGCCGCGCGAGGCTCCGTCACGCGCTGATGAAGGTGCTGCCAGTGGGTAGGCATGCCTTGCTGGTCGAGGTGGACGACCAGTGGGCGGCGCTGGGCTTATACGCCCAGATCCAGCGGCGCCTGGACGACTGCTGGCCGGGACCGCCGCCGACCGACGTGGTGCCCGGGGCACGCACGGTGCTGCTCGACGGACTGGAGGATCCCGGACGTGTGGCGCGCGAGATCGAGGGCTGGGAAGCGGTCCCGGCCCCGCCGGCGAGGGGAGAGTCGCTCGTGTGCCCCACCGTCTACGACGGCCCGGACCTAGACGACGTGGCGGGCTGGTGGGGGATGTCGCGCCAGGAGGCAATCGCGGCACACACCGCCACCACGTTCTATGTAGCATTCTGCGGGTTCTCGCCGGGGTTCGCCTATATCGCCGGGCTGCCATCAGGTCTCGCTGTCCCCCGGCTTGATACGCCACGACCGTCGGTGCCCGCGGGCACGGTCGCGTTGGCCGGCGAGTACACGGCTGTGTACCCCCGCTCCTCGCCAGGAGGCTGGCAGCTCATCGGGCACACCGACCTGGTGATGTGGGACGTGAGCCGTGATCCCCCGGCTCTTCTGCGCCCCGGCATGCTGGTCCGTTTCGTGGAGGCCGACGCGTGACTGCAGGCCGGCGGTGGCTGGTAGTCGTCCGTGCCGGGTCGCTGACCACGGTGCAAGATGCCGGGCGGCCGGGTTTGGCCCATCTGGCGATCCCGCCATCGGGCGCCTTGGACCGCCCCGCGTGGCGCCTCGCCAACCGCTTGGTGGGCAACCCCGAGGACGCAGCGGCACTCGAGACCACGGTCACCGGAGTGAGCCTCCGAGCGGGAGTCACATGCGTGGTCGCCGTGACCGGGGCGCCGGCCCCTGTGAGCGTCGGGGGAAGGGCCGCGGGGTGGGGGGTTCCGGTGGCACTACAGGCGGGCCAGCTCCTCGAGGTGGGTACAGCGACGGCGGGTGTGCGCTCCTACGTCGCCGTCTCCGGCGGTATCGACGTGGAACGGGTATTCGGGAGTCGGGCCACCGACGTGCTATCAGGGCTGGGGCCACCGCCACTTCGCGACGGCTGCATCCTGCCGGTCGGTTCGACGTTCGGCCCGGTGCCGGCCGTCGACTTCGCCCCCTACGCCCTTCCCGCCGCCCGGCTCCGCCTGACCCTCCATCCGGGGCCTCGGCGGCAGTGGCTCAGCGAGGCGGGGATGGCAGCACTTGGCACGCAGACCTGGTCCGTTTCCTCGGAGAGCAACCGCATCGCACTGCGCCTGGACGGTCCGCCTCTCGAGCGACGCGACCGCCTGGAAGAGCTCCCGAGCGAGGGGGTCGTGGTCGGCGGCGTGCAAGTCCCGCGCGACGGGCTCCCCCTCATCTTCTTGGCCGACCATCCCACAACCGGCGGTTATCCAGTCGTCGGCGTCGTCGACACCGATGGTGTCACCGCGTGCGGCCAGGCCCGGCCAGGCACGCCCATCTCTTTCGAGTTGACGTGACTCTGAGGAAGGAGAAGCAATGATCGATCTCAACAGCGACCTCGGAGAGGGTTTTGGGGTCTACCGACTCGGCGACGACGAGGAGATCCTCGCGGTGGTCTCGAGCGCCAACGTGGCGTGTGGCTTCCACGGCGGGGACCCACAGGTCATGGCCCGCACGGTGCGCACGGCCGTCGAGAAGGGCGTCGTCATAGGAGCGCACGTGTCGTACCCCGACCGGGCGGGATTCGGACGTCGCTACATGGACATGACGCCCGAGGAGCTCACCTGGGACATCGTTTACCAGATCGGCGCCCTCGATGGAATCGCCCGCGCGGCGGGTGGTCGGGTCCGCTACGTCAAGCCCCACGGCGCCCTTTACAACCGCATCGCCGTGGACCCCACCCAGGCCGCTGCCGTCATCGACGCGATCGTCGCTTATGACCGCAATCTCCCGGTGCTGACACTACCTGGCTCGGCGGTGATCGCCGCGGCTGCGGACTCGGGCGCGACGACGGTCACCGAGTGCTTCGCCGACCGCGCCTACACCTCGGAGGGCCACCTAGTCCCACGCAGCCGGCCCGGGGCGGTCATCCACGATCCGGCAGCCGTGGCCAGCCGGGCCGTGCAACTGGCGAGGGAGGGGACGGTCACGAGCATTGACGGCACACCTGTCAAGGTGGGCGCCCGCTCGATGTGCCTCCACAGCGACACCCCCGGGGCGGCCATCCTCGCCGTCACGATCCGCGCCGCCCTCGGTGACGCCGGCGTGCCGATAGTCCCATTCGCGTCCTGAACACGGGGTGCTCTGACTGGCCCGTAGACTCGCGAGGGTCGACCGGGAGGTGTGCGGAGATGAGCGAGGACACCGAGAAGCGAGCACAGAAGGCCGCGGGCACCGCCGGGACGCTCGCGGGAGCCCTGTCGGGGGCCCGGTTCTTCGGGAGGGTGGTGCCGATCCCGATCCTCGGGCCGATCGTGGGGGCCGTCGTCGGCGGGGTGGTCGGGAGCGAGGTCGGGCGCCGGCTCGGCAAGGCCGTCGTCGACGGCAGCAGCGCCTTCGTGCACACGCTGACCTCGCCCGGCCCCTGACCCCCCGGGCCGCCGGCGAGGCCCCCGCGCCGCCCCGGTCGCTAGCCTCTACGTGATGCCCGAGCACCCCATGTCCGAGCGCCTGGCGGAGCTGGCGCGCCGCAAGGAGTCCGCCCTCCACGCCGGCGCCCCCCACGCCGTGGAGCGCCAGCACTCCAAGGGCAAGATGACCGCACGGGAGCGGGTCGCCTACCTGCTCGACGAGGGGTCCTTCCAGGAGCTCGACATGCTCGCCCGGACTCGGGCGCCCGGAGTCCCCGCGGACAGGCGGCCCTACACCGACGGCGTGATCACCGGCTTCGGCACCGTCGACGGGCGCAAGGTGTGCGTTTTTTCCCAGGACTTCACGGTCAACGGCGGCTCGCTCGGCGAGGTGTTCGGCGAGAAGGTCCACAAGATCATGGACCTCGCCGTCTCCCTCGGGGTGCCCATGGTCGGCATCAACGACGGGGGCGGCGCCCGCGTCCAGGAGGGCGTGGTCGGCCTGCACTACTTCGGCGGGATCTTCAAGCGCAACGTCGACGCCTCGGGGGTGATCCCCCAGATCAGCGTGGTGATGGGCTCCTGCGCCGGCGGCGCCGTGTACAGCCCCGCCATGACCGACTTCATCTTCATGGTGCGCGAGACGTCGCAGATGTTCATCACCGGGCCCGACGTCGTCAAGACCGTCACCGGCGAGGAGGTGACCCTCGAGCAGCTGGGCGGGGCGCTCACCCACGCCACCAAGTCCGGCGTCGCCGCCTTCGTCACCGCCGACGAGAAGAGCTGCCTCGACGAGGTCCGCTACCTCCTCGGCTTCCTGCCGTCCAACAACATGGAGGAGCCCCCCCGCCTCGACACCGGCGACGACCCGGAGCGCCTGACGCCCGAGCTGTCGCAGATCATCCCCTCGAGCCCGAACCAGCCCTACGACATGAAAAAGGTGATCACCGCGGTCGTCGACGGGGGCGAGTTCATCGAGTACCACGCGCTGTGGGCCATGAACCTGGTGTGCGGTTTCGCCCGCATCGACGGTCACGTCGTCGGCATCGTCGGCAACCAGCCGCAGGTGCTGGCCGGGGTCCTCGACATCGACAGCTCGGAGAAGGGCGCCCGGTTCGTGCGCACCTGCGACTCGTTCAACATCCCGATCGTCACCTTCGAGGACGTGCCCGGTTTCATGCCCGGCACCGACCAGGAGTACGGGGGGATCATCCGCCACGGGGCGAAGCTGCTCTACGCCTACTGCGAGGCGACCGTCCCGCGCATCACGGTGATCACCCGCAAGGCCTACGGCGGCGCCTACGTGGTCATGAACTCCAAGGGGATCGGCGCCGACCTGGCCTTCGCCTGGCCGTCGGCCGAGCTGGCGGTGATGGGCCCCCAGGGCGCCGTCGACATCGTCTACCGCCGGGAGCTGGCCACCACCCCCGACCCTGCGGCCCGCCGGGCCGAGCTCGTCGAGGAGTACACCGAGCGCTTCGCCAACCCCTACCTCGCCGCGGAGCGCGGCTACGTCGACGACGTGATCGACCCGGCCGAAACCCGCCGGATCCTCGCCCGCAGCCTCGAGCTGCTGCGCACCAAGCGCGAGGACCTCCCCAAGCGCAAGCACGGCAACGTCCCGCTGTGAGCGGCCGCGACCCCTCCCCCGACGTGCTCGCCGCGATCGTTGCCGCGGTCGACGTCGCCTGGCCCCGCCCCGCCCCGCCCGCCGATCCGCCGCCGCCGGCGGGTCCCGGCGCGTGGCGGTTCTCGGGGCGGTGGTGGTCGCGCCCCACCACCGCCCGGCGCGACCGGCCCTGGATCGACCACCCGCCGCGCTGACAGCTCGGAGCCGGAGGAGGCGGCCGCCGGCGGACGGGGATGACCGCCGGCGGCCCGGGGGGACCTCCGCCCCTACGGCGCCGGGTAGGTCGCCGTGGAGACCGGCGTGCCCACGGCGGAGAACCGGTTGCCGCGGGTGCCGTTGGCCGTCACGTTCGGGGTCAGCCAGATCCCGTAGCGGTCGTCGCTGATCTGGTTGCCGGCGATCGTGATCGAAAGAGGGCTCGCCGACGCCACCAGGATCCCGGTGGTCGAGGGGTCGACCAGCGGGGAGAAGTCGTAGTCGCCGGCGAGGTTGTTGGTGCCGATGACGTTGGCGACGACGCTGTTGCCGTTGAGGTCCTGACCGGGTGCGTGGCCGTGCAGGGTCACGCCGGAGAGGCCGTTGCCCGAGATGTGGTTGCCCTCCACGACGTTGGAGTACACCCCGCCCCCCGGCATGGGCGTCGCCATCAGGACGCCGGCCCCCTCGCCGCTGGTGCCGTTCCCCGTGACGGTGTTGCCGGCGATCGTGTTGTCGTGGATGCCGCCGGTCGTGCCGTTGCTCGCGACCGCTGTCGGGTTGTGGCCGGCGAGGGTGATGCCGCAGTCGAGGGTGTTGCCCGACACCACGTTGCGGGCGACGAGGTTGCCGTCGGTCGGCCCGAACTCGTCGGTCAGCAGTATCCCCCCGCTGTTGTCCATCACCACGTTGGAGACGACCGTGGAGTTGTCCGCGCTCATCAGGTGGATGCCCTCGCCGCAGTCCCCGGGGATACGCCCGAAGCCGCTGCACTCGGGGTAGGGGGAGCTCGACAGCACCGAGCCGTTCGGGTTGCCCTGGTCGTTGTGGATCACCTGGTTGTCCCGGATCGTCACCCCGGTGATCGGCGTGCCCGGCATCCCCGGCATCCCCATCGCCAGGATGCCCTCGCCGGTGGCGTTCCTGACGGAGAAGCCCTCGACCGTGGAGCGGGAGGCGAGGATCAGGACGCCGTTGTCGAAGCCTGCGGCGTCGATCAGCGGCATGCCGATGCCCTGCAGCGTGAGCGGCTCTCTGGACGGGATCACGACGCCCTCTCTGTAGGTCCCCGGGCAGACGGTGATCGTGTCCCCCGCGGCGGCGGCGCTCACGGCCCCGCTGATCGTCGCGTACTGGCTGCCGGGGCAGCCCACCGAGAGCGGGTTGAGCGCCGGCGGCGATCCCGAGGAGCCACGGGCCGAAGCAATCGCCGGCTGCGCTACCAGACCGAACCCGGTGGCGACCACGGCGGACGCGATGACGGACAACCGTCTACTGAACATTGAGTTCTTACCCCTCCCTTGTGTGTCCCCTCGGGCACGCCTGCACGTGCGGCGCTTCAGTCGTGCCCGCAGGGAAGCTACAGCACGGCTGGACCCCCGTCAAACGGCGCCCGCCGCGATCCTGCGCCCGGTGCCACGAGGCCACGTGCGGGTAGGTACACGCGGTGGACCAGGTGCACCACGGAGAGGAGCAGACCCATGCCCGCGAGGAACCTCCCATCGACCCTCCAGCGGTCGCCGGCGAAGGCCCAACGGACGTACAAGAAGGCCCTGGCGTCGGCCGAGCGCGAGTACGACGACGAGAGCCGCGCCCAGCGCGTCGCCTACGGGGCCCTCAAGCACTCCTTCGAGAAGGTCGGCGACCGCTGGGAGCGGAAGCCCGAGAAGGGCCCGAGCGACAAGCAGTCGGCCCAGTCCGGCAGCGCCGCCCGGCTCCGGCCGAAGGCGACCGCCGGGGGCGTCGACGCCGAGGCCCCCCGGTCGCACCTGCTCGACGTCGCCAAGCGCCTCGACATCTCCGGGCGCACCCGCATGAACAAGGGTGAGCTCGTCGACGCCATCCAGAAGGCCAACCGTCGCAAGACGGCCCAGGCCCGCCGCTGACAGCCCGATCCCGCCGCCGACGGCCCGGCGCCGGCGGCGGTAGGGGCTGCGGCCGGCGCCGGCGGCCGGGTGCTCGCCGGGGCGCGACCCTGGACGCCGGCGGGCCACCCCCGCTAACGTCCGGGCGTCGTGGGTGTCCTCGCCACGCTGGCACGAGCCGGTCGCGCACGCCGGGCCGGTCTCGCAGAGCGGACGATGGTCGGCGCGGGTGTCGCCGTTGTCCTGCTCGGCGCCGCCCTGTCGCCGGCCGGCCCGGCCGGCGCCGACCAGATCCAGTCGACCCACGAGCAGATCAGCGCCCTCCAGTCCGCGGTCGTCGCCGGCGCCGCCCGCGTCCACCAGCTGACCGTCGCCTACGCCCAGGAGAACCTCGCGGCGGTCACCCTCGCCGAGGGGGTCGCGGTGGACCGCGCGCAGGTCGCCCGTCTCCAGGCGACCGCCGCGCACAGCGCCGCCCTTCTCCGCCAGGAAGCCCTCCTCAGCTACATGGGCGGCTACAGGGGGCTGCCCGCACCCGACCCCGGCGCGTCGACGGATCCGCTGTCCGACCCGTCGGTGCGCGCCGAGTACGCGTCGCTGGCCGCCGCGCATCTGAGCGACGCCCTCGACCGCTACCGGTCCGACTCCCGGGAGCTGAGCTCCGCCGAGGCCGCCCTCGCCGGCCAGCAGCGGGCGAGCGAGGCGGCCGCCGCCGGCGTCGGCCGGGAGCGCCAGGCGGCGCTGGCCGCTGCGGCCGCGGAGCAGGCGCAGCTCGACCGGCTCCAGGCGCGCCTCGCCGGG
>JAJYLA010000225.1 GCA_021788115.1 Actinomycetes bacterium
GAACATCACCCAGATGGACGCCGAACTCGCCGGCACCAAACGCCGCCCGGCCCCGGTGAAGTGACGCCAAGTCCCCCGCTTCGGTGAAGACGACGGCGATCGTGACGGAGACGTTTTCAACGGCGCGTGAGCCTGACCTCTCGACGGCGCCGCCGTCACTTCTTGCCGGGCTTCGGTTTGGCGGGACGGATCTCGAGCTTGCCGAAGTCGAACCCGATCTCCATGCCTTGCCCGGTGCCGGCGAGGGCCAGCGAGACCACGCCCTTGGTGTAAACGGAGGCGGTCCCCGACTTCCCGGCTCCTGCCTCGGCCGTGGCCGCCAGGTAGCCGCCGTAGATCTGGTCGATCGAGGTGACGTCCGAGAAGGTGCCGCTCCCGTCGAGGACGTTGAACTTCCCGAAGCTGAGACCGCCGCCCTGCACCTTCAGGTGCACGTCCGCCTTCTGGCCGTTGCTGCAGGTCACCACCCCGTGACCGGTGGCGTCCTCGAAGAAGATGGACCAGCCCTTGAGCTCGAACTTCATCGTGCACTCGACGTTGGCCTTCACCTCGGCGGCGTGGGCCGTGAGCGGCAGCAGTGCCGTGACGCCCGCCAGCAACAACACGAGCTTGTTCGTCATCTTCCTTCTCCTCTCTGTCCGGCCTACGGTCGTTCTGTCGGTCTGACCAAATGATAACGCCGCGCGCAGGCGGAAGGAATCGCTCGTCACCAGGCGTCGACGTGAAAACGGGCGTCGAGGTCCTCGCGCTCGGCCTCCGTCGGCGGGGCCTTGGGGAAGCCGAACGGGATCACCGCGGCGATCTCGTAGCCGGCCGGGACCCGCAGCGCCTCCTTGAGCCCGGCGGCGTCGTACGGGGTGTAGGTGCAACCGAACAGCCCCTGGTCGCACATCCACACCGACGCGAGCGGGTTGAGCTCGAACAGGGTACGGCACTCGGCGAGCGGCTTGAGCTTGTAGCAGACGACGAGCAGCTCCGGCGCCGCGAGCATCATCGCCTGCTGCAGCGGCAGCGAGCGGCGGTAGACCGCCTTGAGCTCCTCGTCCGCGAAGCGGGCGACGAAGCGCTCGATCTCGGCCGGGTCCGTCACGTCGCGCGCCTTGAGCGCCGCGACCACCACCCGGCGGCGCTGGTCGCGGTCGCGCAGCAGGACGAACTGCCAGCTCTTGAGGTGCGCGTTGCAGGGCGCGCGCAGGCCCGCCTCCAGGGCCCGCCGCACCGCCGCCTCGGGGACCGCCCGCCCGTCGAACTCGCGCGTCGTCCGCCTCGACCTGACGACCTCGCCGAACTCCACGACCCACCTCCCGTCGTGCCGCGCCCCGGGGTCCGAGCCGGGCGACCCGTCACCGGCCGCGGCGCCGCGCCGGCCCTCACCCCGTCAGCTTCCGGCGCGTGATCCGTCGCTCCCGGGTCGCCAACCGCCTCGCGTCGACCTCGGCACGCCTCGGCCTGCGAGAAGGCGCGATGACGCTAGCCAGGTACCTGTGACAGCGAGACCTCGAAGACGCAGCGCTTGGCGCCGGAGAGCTTGGACTCCTTGAGCCGTGCCTGCACCGGCCGGCCGAAGACGGCCTCGAAGCTCTCCTTCTGATACCCGACCGAGCAGTTGCACCAGACCGCCGGCGTCCGCCGCGCGTCAACCAGGGGGCAGCCGCACGGGCCTTCGGCGACCAAGACGGTGACGACGCCCGTCTGCTTGTCCCACGAGGAGTCGGTGCCCCAGAGCTGCTTGACCGCGGCGAGGTACCCGTCGGGGTCACCCTTGAACTTGGCGCCGAGTGAGCCCAGCTTGGCGCACTCGCGGCCCGTCTTCTCGAGGATCCCCGCGCACGCGTCGGCCGGTGCGTCGGCCGCCATGAATCCCAGCAGCTTCGCCAGCTGGTAGCGGACGAACGCCAGCCGCTGCTCCTCGGCCGAGGCGTCCGCCGCACTGGCCGCGGTCGGCACTCCGAGAAGGCCTAGGGCGCACCCGCACACGCCGAACCCGCACGCGCTCTTGAGGAATTCCTTGCGGTCCACGCGCTCTCCCTTCTCGGCGTTTGCCCATCCTGGCCGGTGGTTCGTTGCGCTGTATACGGCGCGCTTTCGCGAAGGTTCCGCGAGCGCCCCGTCTCACTCTGCGAACCCGGAACGCCACCGGACGCCGCGGGCGGGCGCCCGTGGTGCAGACCGGACCGGGTCCCGGCGCGGCGCCCGCGTACCGGGTCGCTACCCGAAGTACGAGCGGACCTCCTGCGCGAGCTGCAGCAGGTCGCGGGCGGTCCCCGGGTCGATCAGCCGGCCGGTGTGGACGAGCATCGCGTCGCCGTCGGCCTCGAGGTGCGCGACCCTGGTCGGCCGCTGCGCGAGCTGCGACCGCACCCCCGGGGTGAACGCCGCGCGAACCGCCGCCTCGTCGGGGCCGACGACGCGGTAGGCCTTGGAGAAGGCGGGGTCGTCGTCGAACCCGATCTCACGGATCCCGAAGAGCGGGCCGAGGCGGTGCGAGATCGGGTCCTCGGGGGCGAGCTCGAACCGGGGCAGCGAGCGCCCTGAGGCACTCAGGATGCAGACCGTCGCGCGGTGCTGCTGCTGGCCTTTGCCACCGCCGGTCGCGTAGACGTAGTCGGCGATCCAGACCTCACGCCCCCAGGTGGAGCCGCGGACGAGGTTGCGGACGCGCCGGTCGCGGCCTTTCTGGAAGAGGGGGAGGGAGCCGAACCGGTCGAGCAACTCGGAACCGTCGGCGACCGACAGGCCGAGTTCGACGGCGGCCGCGGCCCAGCGCTCGCGCCGCCGCTTCCACCACGCCCGCTCGGCGATCCAGATGGCCGCCACGGCGGCC
>JAJYLA010000226.1 GCA_021788115.1 Actinomycetes bacterium
CCGCCATCCGCATCGACATCACAGGCCAGATCGCCTCATGGTGAAAAACGCCATGTTCACCAAAAGCTGCCGACCACTGTCCACACAACACCGCCGGTCCGTGTGCAGACAGCGTTGCCGCTAACACACGTCGAGGTGAAGGACCACATCTCCAAGTACAAGAGCTTCACCGCCGTCGACCGGATCGAAGACCGGCTGCGCAGCCTCGACAAGCCGTCCCTCACCCCGGCGCAGCGGCTGGCGCTGTACCGCGCTTTCCACACCGCCGGGCTAGAGCTGGCCGACCGAGCCGACGACTCGCACGGCAACGTCGGGCAGCTGCGACGAGACGCGTGGCACACCTATCTGGGCATCGACTGGCAGGCGACCGGGCTCGCGGCCGAGGACTACTGGGCCGACGTGTGCGACCTCGCCGTGTTCGAGGACTACGCCCTCGACTACCAGGAGGAGACCCTCCCCTGGCGGGGGGTGCCCGCCGGCCACGCAGAGCTGATCGAGGGGCTCCTCCTCGACCTGGCCGCCGAGTGCCGATCGCACTACCTCGACTACCAGGCCGAGGAGGCGCTCCAACAGCTCGCATGGCTCGCCGTCGGCGGGCGGCGTTTCAGCCGGTACGTCGAGGCCGCCGCCCGGCTCGGTAGCGACCACTGGATGCCCATCGAGTCGATGGCCGAGTCCGCGCTGCGCTCGGGACGTCGAGAGCTCGCCGTCGAGGTCTTCCGGGCCGCCGACCGCCCCGGCTTCCATCAACGCCACCTGCGCCAGCGCTGCCCGGCGCTCACCGGGGCCGACATCGACGACGAGGGACACGACCCTCGGCCGACGCTTCGCGTCGTCGAAAGCCCCGGCGGTCACCCGTGAGCGGCGAGGAGGTCGACCGCGCCGTGCGCCGGGTCGAAGCCCGCCGCCCCGACCTCACCATGGCGGCCCAGGCGGTGGCCGGTGGGCTCACGGCCGGGGAAGGCATCGCGATGATCCACCAGGCTGCGCTCCAGCACTACCTCTGGTGGTACATGCCCCGCGACTACCCGGACGACGAGTGGCAGGGGCTGGTCGAGGCTGCCGCGGCGCTCCTCGACGAGCTCGGTCTGCCGCGCCTGGCCGACGTGGCCAGGTCCCCGGCGACGCGGACGGTACTCGCCGCCTGGGCTCATGGCCGCAAGGAGGGAGCGGCCGCTTTCCGTTCCGCACACGCCAAGTCGGGCGTCGAGCCACCGGACACGGCGCTGCTCGCGTGGGGGTCGGTCATGGGGGTGGACGAGGTGCGTGCCCTGGACGCGGTCGAGCGTGCGCTGGGCGACGCCGTCGCCGCTGGGACCCTGGTGCCCGGTGCTCTACGCTGGCAGGCCAAGGCCTCCGCGATCACCGACGCGGTGCTCAGCCGGCCGCTCGACCTGCCGCCTGGGCAGACCCTCGCCGGCCTGGTCACCACCGAGCGCATCGGGACATGGATCGACGCCGCCCGCCACCCCGTGCACCAGGAGTGGCGATCGGGGGTGGCAAACCGTCTGTTGCATCCGATCGAACCGCCGCCCGACACGGGCGATGCGGTGGCGCCGACGCGCTGGCTGCTGGAGCTCGCCGTGGCGCCCGATGGCACGGAGCTGACCCAGAGCAACTACCTCGCCAGGGCGACCGTGCTGGCGGCGGTCGAACGCTTCGGCTGGTGGGACTGGGAGAAACCGCCGCGCTCGGAGGCCGACGTTCACCAGCTCTCCACGCTGCGCGACGCCGCCAACCGACTGCGCCTGCTCAGACGGCGCGGCCGGCGGCTGCACGTCACGACCCGAGGAGCCGAGCTCCTCGCCTCCCCTGAGCAGCTGTGGGGACAGGTCGCCACCGAGACCGAAGACGGCGATGACTTCACCCGTGCCGTCACGGAGGTGGTCGGTCTCCGCCTCCTTCAGGGACGGGTCGAGCAACGCGAGCTCGTAGCCGATGTCACCCCGATCCTCATTGCCCAGGGCTGGTCGACGGGCGGCGGTCCGATCACCGTGAACCATGTCTCTTCAGCCGTATATCGCCCACTTCGCTGGTGGCGACTGTTCGACGCCATCGACGAGGTCGAGGCGACGTGGGAGTACGGCACCGCTCGAGAGCTCACCCCACACACGATCGCCCTGACTTCCGACGGCGAGCGCATGGTGCTCGCGTACCTCCGCTCGCGGGCCGCCGGTCCGCGCCAACGGGTGGGTGACGGCTGAACTGACTGTCGCAGGTTCGGCACCCCTGCCAGCAGCTCCGCGAACGAGCGTCAACGTCACTGAATGACCCCGCTGAGTGAGTATGGAACGGCCGGCCCGATCCGCATATGACGTGGGTTGCCCGCCCAGCTGAGCGGACCGAGCCACCATACGGAAGGAGCCGGCCATGATCAGTGTGCCGCACAAGTCCACCCTCCTCGGCCTCGACGTGCACAAGCTCACGATTGCCGCAGGAGTTCTCGCCCCCGACACCGACGTCCCGGTCGTCGACCAGATCTCCTCGGACCCCGAGTCGGTCCGTCGCCTCGTCGGGCGATTCGGCGATCCTCGCCGCCTGGTCGCCTGCTACGAGGCGGGTCCGACGGGTTACGAGCTCGCTCGCCAGCTCCAAGCGATGGGGGTGCGCTGCGAGGTGATCGCCCCCTCTCTCATCCCGACGGCACCTGGCGACAAGGTGAAGACCGACAAGCGCGACGCGCGGCGCCTTGCTCTGTTGCTCCGCGCAGGGCAGCTCACCGCGGTGCGGGTGCCGAGCCAGGCCGAAGAAGCCGTGCGGGACCTCTGCCGGGCGCGCGCCGACATGGTCATCGATCGCACGAGGGCGCGCCATCGT
>JAJYLA010000227.1 GCA_021788115.1 Actinomycetes bacterium
CCGGCGCCGGCGAGGGAGCGCACGACGAAGTCCCGCACCTCCTCGGGGTCGAGCAGGGTGCCGGCGGAGCCGAGCAGGGTGGCGGCGGGCGCCGGGGCGGCGGGGGTCGGGGCGGCGGGGGTCGGGCCGGCGGCGGGGCGGCGGGGGGCGGCGATGTCCTCCAGTGTTCCGCACCGGCGGCCGGAGCCGCCACGCGGCCGCGCCGGGACGGAGCCGTGACCGCCCCGGGGACGCCACGCCGCTCCCCCCGCCCCCGGCGCGACGCCGCCGGCGCGAGGTCAGCCGACGTCGAACGTGCCGCCCGAGCGCCAGTAGCGCCCGTGGTCGCGCTCCATGAACCCCTCGTCGACCAGGTAGCGGCGCAGGGCGGCGTGGTCGGGGTGGAAGCGGTGCAGGACGCGGTTGACGGCCGGCTCGGGGTAGACGGTGCCGGGTTCGAACTCCTGCGCCAGCCAGTTCAGCACTCGCAGGCGCTTGGAGCGCCGGGCCGGTATCTGCACGAGGCGGCCCCCGGCGACGAACCGGCGGACGATGGGGTCGGGGGCGATCCTGCGCACGCCGGTCGAGGCACCCGTCACCCCCTCACCGTAGCTCCGCTCGCCGAAAATCGGCCTCGCTGCGGATGGTTCGCCATGCGCAGGAAACCTTCTAGGGTGAGGACCTGTCGGGTCGTAGCACTTCATTCGGACACGTTCGTAAGAGGAGTCGGCATGCCTCGTCAACTGTCGGACGGATACTGCACCGGGCAGGACGGGGACCTGGATGCGTTTGCGGGCCGCAGCGTCGCAGTCATCGGCTACGGCCACCTCGGCCGCTCGGTGGCGCTGAACCTGCGCGACAGCGGTCTCGCCGTGACGGTCGGCAGCCGGGAGGACGCCTCCGCGGAGACGGCGCGCGCGGATGGTTTCGCGGTGGAACCGATCGCCGCCGCGCTGGCGGAGAACCGGCTCTCCTGGGTGCTCCTCCCCGACGAGGTCATCCCGACGGTTCTCGGGCCGGAGACGGTCGCCTCGCTGCCGGCGGGGTCTCTGCTGTGCCTGTCGTCGGGATACGTGCTCGCATACGGGCTGGTCGATCTCTCGGACGCGCCGGTGGACGTCGTGATGCTGGCGCCGCGCATGGTCGGCACCGAGGTGCGGCGCTGCTACCTCGACGGGAAGCCGTTCTTCGGGTACATGTCGGTCGAGCAGGACCGCTCCGGCAAGGCGGAGGCGCTGCTGCTCGGCCTCGGCCGGGCGGTCGGCACGACCCGCTTCCGGGGAGTGGCGCTCACCGCCCGCCAGGAGGCGACGGTCGACCTGTTCGTCGAGCAGACGGTGGGGCCCGTGCTCGGCAACGCGGTGATGTGCGCGTTCAACGTCGGCGTCGAGGCGGGCATCCCGCCGGAGGCTCTCGTGCTGGAGCTGTACCAGTCGGGGGAGATGTCGCGCACGTGGCAGGCCTTCGCGGACGAGGGCTTCTACCGGGCCGTCCGGCTGCACGGACGGGCGGCCGCCTTCGGGGGCTTCGTGCACATCGGCGACGTCGACTCCGCCGCCATGACGGCCACGTTCGAGGCGACACTCGAGCAGATCACCGACGGGTCCTTTTCCCGCCGCTTCGAAGAGGAACGCGAGGCGGGATACCCCAACTTCGACGTGATCGACGCCATGACCGCGGGCGACGACGCGATGTCGCGGGCGGAGACCCGGGTCCGAAGCTGGTTCGAGCCGGCGGGCAGCGTGGCGGTGGGGGACGGCCGCGTGGGGGCGCCGGCGGATGGCGGTGTGACCGGGCTGGCGGAGGGCGCCGGCACCGGAGCGGCGCCTTGATCGTCGGGGTCGTCGCCGACAGCGCCTCCGCCCTGGAGCCCGACCTCGCCGCGGCAAACGGCGTCGTCGTCGTGCCCCTGACCCTCGACGTGGCCGGAGCCGAGAGCGGCGAAGGCACGAGCCCCTCGGAGAAGACGGCCGCCACGGTGTACGACGGCGCCACCGCCACCTCCGGGCCGTCGCCGGGGTCCTTCCTGACGGCGATCGAGGAGGCGGACCGGGGCGACGGCGTCGTGGTGCTGACCGTGGACCGGCGTTTTTCGAGCTCGTCGGACTCGGCGAGGGTCGCGGCCGCGGCGACCGATCGCCGGGTGGAGGTCGTCGACACCGGCACGGCCGCAGGAGGCGAGGCGCTCGTCGTGCTCGCCGTCGCGCGCGCCGCCCGAGCCGGGCTCAGCCTCGACGCCCTGGTCGAGCACGCCGACTACGTGAGCGGGAGGGTCCGCCTCGTCGCCGCGGTGGGCGATCTGACACAGCTGGCGAGGAGCGGGCGGTTGCCCCGCCCGTTGGCGTCCCTCGGGAACGCCGTCGGCGTGCACCCGGTGTTCGAGCTGGCGCGGGGAGGCACGATCCGGCTGCTGCGGCCGGGCCTATCGGAGCGGGCCGCCCGCGACCTGCTCCTCGAAACCTGGAGGCGGTCCCGGCAGCCCGGCCACCGGTTGCACGTCGCGGCGATGCACGCCGGCGAGGCCGGGGCCGCGGCAGAGCTGCTCGACGCCGTGGCGGCCGAGGTGACGCCGGCGACCAGCCTCATGGCGCCCTTCGGGCCGGCGATGGTGGCCCACACCGGCCCCGAGATCCGCGGGCTGGCGTGGTGGTGGGAACCGATCCCGGGAGGCGCCGACGCCAGGCAACCCTGACCGCCGGGGGGAGGGGGCCCGCACACGGGCGCCGGCGTGGAAGCCGGCGTGGCGGTGGAAGCCGGCGTGGCGGTGGAAGCCGGCGTGGCGGTGGAAGCCGGCGTGGCGGCGGGGGCGGCGGGGGTCGGCG
>JAJYLA010000228.1 GCA_021788115.1 Actinomycetes bacterium
CGCCGCCGGTCGCGGCGTGCTCTGACCGCGCGCAGGTTTCACCGGCGCGCATCTCTTCGGTGCCGCACGTCAAGTGGCCACTCTCCCCGGAGCATGACCGCCTGGTCGCCGGTGAGGGCACCGTCCTGCGGGTCGTGACCGACCACCCCAGACTGCGCGCCCAGGCCGTCCTCTCGGAGGAGACGCGCCGCGAGCTCGCCGCCGACCTTGCGTGAGCCCGCCGCTGCGGCGCGCTGCACCGCCCTGTCAGGGCCGGCCGATTTCGCTTCGTCCTTGACACTCGAGCCCGTCCGATTCGACTGGCGAGTTCCGCGTCACGCGGCACGCGGGGAGACCGACCTAATACAATGGGGTAACGATAGGGAGGCGCGCCGTGTGGGCGCAGGGGCGCAGGTTCACGGTCGTCGCGACGGGTCTACTGGCCATCGCATGCACGGGGGCCTGCCGGCGTCACGAGCCGGCGAGGGTGAGCGCGATTCCGATGGCGGGTTTCGCGCGACCGGGGTGGTCACCCCCGCCCGCGCCGCGCTCGCCCGTTCCAGGATTTGGCGGTGTGGGACTCTCGGCCCAGCCGCCGGAGCCGACACCGACGGCCACGCCGACGCCGACCCCGATCGTCGGAGAGCGGCTCGACGGCCGGCTCGCTGACACCATCCTCTGCGACGTCCAGGGGCTCCTGGAACGCGGTGCGGCGCCGGCGACGTACGACGAGTTTCGGGCGACCCCCGGTGCCGCGTGCGGCGTGTTCGAAGGGGGTAAGATCTCCGACCCGCCGGCGGCCCTCCCGTGCTTCACCTGCACGGTGCGGCTGGTGGGGGCGACGGGGCGCTACGAGTTCTTCCCGGATGCCGCCGGGGAGGTGGCGACGCTCCAGCAGGTGCACATCACCTCACCGTGGCTCGACGCGGGCGGCGATCCGAGCGAGCCCGATGCGGCCGCCGCCTCCCTGGGGATGGCGGTCGACGCGCTGATCGCGGCGCAGGCGCGGGGGGCGAGCGGAACCGACGCGGGCGGCTTCGACAGTCCCACGATGACGAAAGACCCGGACCTGAGCTCGGTCCTGGACTATGTTGAGGTGTTCCCTCCGCAAGCTTTGAAGGCTTGGCCTTCGGTGCGCGTCTGGCGACCAGGCGCAGACCTCGTCGTCCGGTACTGGGAGGTGCTGCCCGATGGCGGGCCGCAGGCGCGGCTCGGTGTCGCCTGGCGGCGCGGCCCTCTCACGGAGGTCGAGCGGGCCTGGGACGCGGAGGTGGGGCTGGACCGCTACGGCCCGGATTTCGGGTCCAAGGACTGGCGCCTCGGCGAGCAGGTGTTCTACCGCGAGCGGCTCTACCCCGTTGACGCCTACGAGGCCTGCCGCGAGGCGCGGCTGACCAAGTGCGGCGAGGGCCGTCTCGGGATCGAGCGGCTGGACCAGCAACAGCTTGGCGGGCCGCTCGACGAGGCGGTCGCCGCGCTTTCGCGCGCCGCGGACCCGATAAAGACCCCAGCCCTCGCGTTCTGGGCGGACCAGCTCGCCACGGCATGGGGCCTGGCGTGCCGTCTGGGGACGGGCCCCGCGAACCGGGATGCACTGGCGGCGGTCGGTTTTGAGTACCAGTACAGCCGATGCCGCGAAGAGTGGGAGCTGCACAGGGACCTCCTGCAGAGGTTGGCCCTCGAGCGCCAGGACGCGCGTTGGGGTCAGCTCGCGTTCCGGGTCATGAGCCGGCGCGGATGGGAGGTGGGGAGCGTGTGCGAGGGCGGGCCCGGGCACTCGCCGGCGGACGACGTCATCGCGCGGGGCGAAGCGTTCCTGCGCGCCCACCCCGATTCGCACCTCCGGAGCGAGATCGCGTTCGATATTGCGACGGCGTACGAGGGGCGGTGGGTGGTTTGGGGTCGGGAGGAGAACGCCGCCGTGGCGCCCGATCTGTACAAGCCAGGGGCCGAGGAGGCGCGCCGCATGGCGATCGTCTATTACCGGCTCGTCCTCGACGGCGACCTGGACCTCGGCGAAGTCGAACGCACGTGGCTTCGCCAGAAGCTATTCCGCCTCGAGCGGCGCCTCGACACCTGGCAGGAGTTCTACTACTGCGACTGCGATTGAGGCCGCTGCCTCCCCGCGGGGCGGGCTGGGCGAGACTCGCCGACACGGCGGCTCGGCCCAGAACTCACCATCTCACCTTCCTGTGAGGATGGGGTGTCACCCGCCACGACGGCCGGCACGAGGCACACCGCGCGGCGTTGAGGACCGCTGGCATGCAGTGAGGCTGAAGTCGTCAACCGGCCGTGGCGGGCTGCCCAGCGGCGCCCTCCTGGCGTGACCGCGGCCGCGGCGGTAGCATCCTCGTTGCGATAGAGCCGTCCCGGCGGCGCCGGGGTGCCGATCGGGAATCCTCGGCCGGCGCCTCTTGTCGTCATGAGAGGAAAGGGACCACCATGGATCCGAGCGCCTACCCCGTCCAGACCCTCGACCTCGACTTCCAGGGAGAGCCCGGAGTCATCGCCGCGTTCCTCGTCCGCACGAGCGCGGGGCCGGTCCTCGTCGAGTCGGGGCCCGCCTCCACGTTCGCGGCCCTCGCGGCCGCCCTGCGCCGCGCCGGCGTGGAGCCGGCGGACGTCAGGCACGTCCTCCTGACCCACATCCACCTCGACCACGCCGGGGCGGCGTGGCGGCTGGCCTCCCTCGGCGCCGAGGTGCACGTCCACCCGGCGGGAGCGCTGCACCTGCAGGACCCCGCCAAGTTGCTCGCCTCGGCGCGC
>JAJYLA010000229.1 GCA_021788115.1 Actinomycetes bacterium
TGCCACGGCCACGCTCCTGGTCAACCACGGCATGGGGCTCGACGAGGTCAGTCGCTATCTCGGGCATTCCAGCACCGACGTCACCCGCCGCTATGCCCGCCAGACCCCGGATGCGCTGGGGGCCCGCGCGGCGGAGGCCCTCGCCCGGGCCGGACTCGTCGGTGGGTGAGGGGAGGGGCGAGCCGAACCCGGGACATCCGGGCCTGACTGCGAGGGCGGCCCGCTGGGGGTGCGCTCGCTGATCGATGAGGTCGGAGGTGCTAGTGGCATTGCCCCGCGGCGACTGCTCTTCCGATCACGATGCGGCTGGCCGAGCCGCCGGAGCCATGCGAGTGGCTGCGGAGCGCATGAGACGCCGGGTGCCGGCTCGCGCAGCCGAGCGGAGGTCGGCGTCGTCGCCGTGCGGCTGCCGGAGCCTGAGGGGTTCTACGCGCTCACGGGACGCCGTCCCGTGAAGACCAGCATCAGGAGCGCGATTGCGCACCATGCCAAGGCCAGCGCCACGAGCGTGAAGTAGATCGCCTCCTCGAGAGCCGGTGCCAGGCCCAGCGCGATGGCGATCGGGGCGAGGAAGAGGAAGGCCATGGACGGCAGCCAGGCGGCGAAACGGACGACCTTGATGCTCCGTCGGACGGGATCGACGCCCTCCGCCCGTGCCTCCGGCGACAGGTTGTTGATCAGGAAGGTCCCGGTGAAGCCGACGAGGAACAGGATGCTGCTCACCGCCCAGACCTGGTGCTCGGTGAGGCCGTAGCGGCTGATGACCACCGGGGCGAGGGCCGCGAGGACGGCCACCAGCCCGATGGACACGACGGCGCGCATCCACGCCACCTCGAAGATGTCGCTTGTGCCGCCAGCCCGCACGGCGATGAGCGCCCCGAAGCCAACGAAAACGCCGGCGATCCCGGCCAGCTCCATGAACAGATCGGCGTCCTGCATGTCCGGCACCTCCACGGGCGCAGAATGACTGGTTGCCGGCGCGGAGGTCCAGAGGCAATGCGCCCTCGATCGCCCGCAGCAGAGACGTGGCGTGGGCCGATCCCCGGTCAGGTGTCGGGGAGCCCGCTGGTCAGGCGATGGCGGCGCGGCCCGCCGAAGGCGGCTCCACCCGGTCAGACGCCCTGGCGGAGCCTTGCTGCGTGTACACGAGCGTCAGCAGCAGCAACGCGGCCTGGAACAGGAGCACCACGACGGCGGCGAAGTAGAGTCCCGCTTCGAGGTCGGGGGCCACTCCCAGCGCGATGACGATCGGGCCGAGGAACGTTGCCAGGATCCAGAGTGCAACGCTCAGCAGGTCGAGGACCGCGAGCCAACGGGAACCCCCGTACCCCGCCCCCCGGTTCGCTCGGTACTCCGGCGTCCGGGTCATGGCGGCGAGCATGACGACGTTGCCGATTAGGATCACGGCACTGCTGAGCGCCCACACGCCGTGCTCCGTGATGTCGAAGCGGGCGAGCGTGACCGGGGCGAGCGCCGCCACGATCGTGAGTGACCCGAACGACACCATGCCGCGCAGCATTCCGACTTCGACGTTCCCGCTCGCACCGCCGCTCCTGACGCTGATGAGCGCCCCGAAGCCGACGAACACCCCCGCGATCCCGGCGAGCTCCATGAATAGATCGGCGTCCTGCATCTCCGGCCACCTCCTGCGCATCAAGGTCGCGCTCAGCATGAGCTCGGAGAGCTGGGGCGTCGAGAGGCGGTCGGCCTCCAGGCGCCCTCGCGCGCACCTCCCGCGGTCCGCTCTGGCCACCACCGGCTGCACGAAGGCATGGCCGAGTCGATCAAGTTGAAGCCGGGTTTCGTCGCTACCGGCCTTGAGACCACGACGGCGCTTTGATCCGGTCCACGCCGGCTCCCGCCGACACCTGCGGGGTGCCCCCGGTCAACTGACCGATACCCGCGCGGACCGCGTGGGTCCACCCTCGGGGCGTGGTCCGCCTCCTAACTCCGAGCCGCCCCGCCGCGGCGGGGCCTCCCCTACTGGTCGGCCGCACCCTCCCCAGTGCCGACCCGGCCCGCCCCGTCCGAGATCGGGGCGCCTCCCCCTACCCCGGCTCGCGATGCGATGGCACCGCCTGACGGGGCGGCCGTGAGCGACGACGCGATGGGCCTCTCAGCGCGAACTGCTGATGGAGATGCGGGAGGACATCAGGGGGCTCAAGGCCACCGTGGACGCGATCGCGCGCGACCAGGCGCTCGGCGTCGAGCGGCGGGCCAGCATGCAGCGCTCCGCCGACTCGATCTACGCCCGCCTCGACGGGCACGACCGAGACCTCGACCGGATCCTCGCCTGGCAGAACCGTGCCGACGGGGCCCTGGTCCTCGCCCGCTGTGCGCTCGGCGCGTCGCTCGTGTCCCTCGTGGCCGTCGCGCTGCAGGTCCTCGCCGTCGTCGGCCACGCCATCAACGGACGAATCCCGTGACCGACGACCCGCTCGAGCGCGGTCTCGGCTGGATCGAGAGCCCGCCCGACGAGCGCGACTGGTCCCTGGACGCCCTGTACGCCGCCGCCGGCGCCGAGCCGCCCGCCGTCCTCCCGGCGGCGTACCACGTCCCGGCGCCGTTGTACCCGGTGGTCGAGCAGACGGTCCAGTGTCGGTCAGGCGTGTGGCACGGCCAGCGCCCACGGCGAGGCGCGGCCCTCGGGCACACCCGACACCCCCGCGCGGCCGTCGAAGCCGCTTAGGAACGCGCGCAGGGCCGG
>JAJYLA010000087.1 GCA_021788115.1 Actinomycetes bacterium
CGCCCAGCGAGGGCGCCCCGCTCCTTCTTGGCGTGTTTTGTCGTTCTTGGAGCGGATTAGCCGGGTGCAGGCCGTGATTTCACTCCAAGAAAGCAGGATCACTCCAGGAAGGGAAACCGGCCCGCCCCGCCGGCGCCCCGCCGGCGCCCCGCCGGCGCGACCCCGGCCTACGCCGGCGCCCCGCCGCCCGCCGCGGCGAGCTGCTCGTCGAACCACTGCAGAGCGTTGCGGGCGTCGAGGACCTTGCGCAGCGCCTCGGCGCGCTCGGCGCGCTCGGCGGGGACCATGTCGAGGGCGCGGGCCAGGGCGTCGGCGGTGGCCCGCACGTCGAAGGGGTTCACCGCGAGGGTGTGGCCGCCGATCTCGTCGAAGACGCCGGCGTGGCGGCTCAAGACCACGACCCCGTCACGCTCGTTCACGAGCGGCCCCTCCTTGGCGACCAGGTTCAGGCCGTCGCGGATCGGGTTGACCAGCAGGACGTCGTAGCGGCGCAGCGCGGCGACGGATCGGGGGTGGTTGTCGTCGGGGTCGAGCAGGATGGGCGTCCAGCCGGGCTGGCCCCACCGGGCGTTGATGTGCGCGACGAGCGTCTGGACCTCCTGGGCGTACGCCTGGTACTCGGCGAGCCCAGCGCGCGAGGGGTAGACCATCGCGGCGAACACCACCTCGCCGCGCAGGTCGGGTCGCTGCTCGAGGAGGTCGTCGAAGGCCCAGAAACCGCGCAGCACGTTCTTCGACAACTCGATGCGGTCGACGCGGACGATGAGCCGCCGGTCGCCGACCGCGGAGGCGAGGTCGTCGAGCTCGCGCCGGCACTCGGCGGACGCGGTGACCGCGCGCAGGTCGTCGGCGTCGGTGGCGCCCGGCGACACGAAGGTGGTCGCGGTGGCGCCGAGGCGCTCATCGCAGCAGGCCCGGAAGGAGCCGGCCCAGCGCGGCGAGTGGAAGCCGACGGGGCCGCCGCCCGCCAACCCCGCCAGCAGCTCGACCGCTGCCTCGTCGGGGAGCACCGCCAGCTCCTGGGGGCAGCACCACGGGGTGTGCAGGAAGGACGCCACCTTCGCGTCGGGTCGCAGCTCCGCGAGCATCTTGGGCACGAGCGCCAGCTGGTAGTCCTGCACGAGCGCCGTCCCCCCGGGCGCGAGCGCCGCGGCGGCCGCCGAGGCGAACCGCCCGTTGACCTCCTTGAAGGTCTCCCACGCCTTCCACCAGTGGCGGTCGAAGCGCGGCCGGCGCGGCAGGTCCCACATCCCGTGCACGCAGAACCACAGGGTCTGGTTGGCGACCACGTCGTAGTACGCCCGGTACTCCTCGGCGCCGAGGGCGACGGGCAGCACCCGGAACCCCTCGGCGTCCACCCGCCCGGCCCGGGCGGCCTCCTGGTCGTCGGGTGTCGTGGCGGCCGCCGCCCACAGGGCGCCGGCGCGCTGCGCGCCCGGGCCGAGCGACACCACCAGGCCGCCCCCGCCCCGGCGCGCCTCGAGGGTGCCGTCCGCCCGGCGGGCGAAACCTAGCGGCCCCCGGTTCGACAGGATCATCACTTCGGCGTCGGCGTCCATCCCCGAACGACCCTACAGCCGGCGAGCGGGCACCATTGACGGGTGCCGCACGTGGTGATTGCCCCCGACAAGTTCCGGGGGAGCGCGACCGCAGCGGAGGCTGCCCGTGCCATGGCACGCGCGGCGGCGGCCGCTGGCTGGAGCGTCGACGTGGCGCCGGTGTCCGACGGCGGGGAGGGTTTCTGCGCCGCCCTCGGGGGGCGGCCCCGGCCGGCCCGGGTGCACGACCCGCTCGGGCGGCCGGTCGACGCCGCCTGGTTCGACCTCGGCGCGGGGGTCGCCGCGGTCGAGATGGCGATGGCGTCCGGGCTCTCCGTCGTCGGCGGCCCCCAGGGCAACGACCCCATCGCCGCCGACACCGCCGGAACCGGCGAGCTCATCGCCGCGGCGGTCAAGGCCGGCGCCCGACAGGTTCTGGTCGGGATGGGCGGCTCGGCGACCACCGACGGCGGATGGGCGGCGTTACAGGCGCTCGAGCCGCACAGCCGCCTCTCCGGCGTCGACCTGCAGGTCGCGTGCGACGTGAGGACCCGGTTCGTGGCCGCGGCGGCGGTCTTTGCCCCCCAGAAGGGGGCGACGCCGGCGCAGGTGCTGCTGCTCACCCGGCGCCTGGAGCGGCTGGCCCAGCTGTACCGGGAGCGGTACGCCGTGGACGTGGAGCTCCTCGACGGCTCCGGCGCCGCCGGCGGCCTCGCCGGGGGGCTGGCGGCGCTGGGTTCCACGCTGGTCGAGGGGTTCGACCTGGTCGCCGAGCGCATCGAGCTGGCGGAACGCCTGGAGCGCGCCGACCTGGTGATCACCGGCGAGGGGCTGCTCGACGACGAGTCCTTCAACGGCAAGGCGGTCGGCGGGGTGGTCGCGCTCGCCAGGGAGGCCGGCGTGCCGGTCGAGGTGATCGCCGGCGACGCCGAGGGCGAGCACCCCTTGGCGTGCCGCACACTCATCGACGCCGTCGGCGCCGAGCGGGCGTGGGCGGACCCGCTGGGGGCGCTCGGGGAGCTGGTCGCCGAGGTGCTGGCGGCCCGCCGCGCCTAGCAGGGGGACCGGTCAAGCCGACTTGCGGTGCGCGGCCACCTCGCCCATCGGCGGCAGCTCGACGAAGGGCACGGGCAGCGGCTCCGCGCCGGGAAGGCGCAGCGCCGCCGGCCACTGCCCGCCGGCGAGGCCGGCGCGGCGCAGGCCCACCTGCAGGACGGCCAGCGCCTGGGGGCGGAGATCGGACAGCGGCCGGTTGCGGTGCACGCGGGTGCCGAGGTCGCACTGCACCATCCCGGCGGTCCCCAACCGGCCGGCCACGTCGATGACCAGGCCGAGGTCGACGCCGTAGCCGCCGACGAACGGCACCGACTCGAGCACCTCCCGGCGGCCCGCGCACTCGCCGGCGAGCGGCTGATGCAGGGGGGACAGATGCGGGAAAAAGACCGAGATCAGCGGCCGGGCCATCAGCTCCGTCACCCTGCCCCCCTCGCCGGGCCGGCCGTCGAGGGGCCGTTCGTAGAAGCCCTTGACGAAGTCGACGTCGTCCCGGGTGAGCAGCGGCCCGGCCAGCCCGAGCACGAAGGCCGGGTCGAAGCCGCGGACGTCCGCGTCGACGAAGACGATCACCTCCCCGCTGCTCACGTGCAGCGCCCGCCACATGGCCTCGCCCTTGCCGGGGCCGCCGGCGTGCTCGGGCAGGACGCCGGCGGCCGCGACGACCGTCGCCCCGGCGTCCCTCGCGGCCGCTGCGGTGCCGTCGCCGGACCCGTCGTCCATCACGATCAGCTCGTCGACGACCGCCACCCGCTCCATCAGCTCCCGGCGGATGGCCAACACCGTGGCGCCCACCGTGTCCTGCTCGTCGCGGGCGGGGATGCAGACCGACACGGTGCGGCCCCGCTTCGCCGACGCCACCAGGGACGCCGGGAAGTCGCGGTGGTGGAAGGAGCGGACCATGGCGGCGCCATCCTGCCATGCGGCTGCTGTCGATATGACGAGCGCCGGGCGGGCCGGTTATCATGCCCATCGACTTATCAAGAGCGGCTGAGGGACGGGCCCTGTGACGCCGCGGCAACCAGGTTCCCCTGGGGGAGCGCGGGTGCCAATGCCCGACTCGATGAGCCGACGAGGAGGAACCCTTGCCATTCGTAGAAGGTCTCCGGTGCCGGGAGTGCGCGCGCCCGTACCCCGCAGAAGCCCTCCACTTCTGCGAGTGGTGCTTCGGCCCCCTCGAGGTCGTCTACGACTACGACGCCATCCGCGCGTCGGTGTCGCGCGAGCGCATCGCGGCAGGCCCGCCGTCCATCTGGCGCTACGCCGACCTGCTCCCGGCGGCGGCCGAAGGTGCGGTGAACCTCGGTGCCGGGTTCACGCCCCTGGTGCGCGCCGACCGCCTGGCGGCCGAGCTCGGCCTCGGCGAGCTCTGGATCAAGAACGACACCCTCAACCCCACCGGGTCCTTCAAGGACCGGGTCGTGTCGGTCGCCCTCACCAAGGCCCGCGAGCTGGGCTTCAAGATCGCCGCCTGCGCCTCGACGGGCAACCTCGCCAACTCGGTCGCCGCCCACGCCGCCCAGGCGGGCATGCAGTCCATCGTGTTCATCCCCTCCGACCTCGAAGCGGGCAAGGTGGTCACCACCGCCGTGTTCGGGGGGCGGCTCATCGCCGTGGAGGGCACCTATGACGACGTCAACCGCCTGTGCGCCGAGCTGGCCGGCGAGCACCCCTCGTGGGCGTTCGTCAACGTCAACGTGCGCACCTACTACGCGGAGGGCTCGAAGACCCTCGCCTTCGAGGTGGCCGAGCAGCTCGGCTGGCAGGCACCCGACCACGTCGTCGTGCCGGTGGCGTCGGGCAGCCAGCTCACCAAGATCGCCAAGGGCTTCGCCGAGCTGCACACCGTCGGCCTCCTCGACGAGCCCCCGCACGTGCGGGTCTCCGGTGCCCAGGCGGCTGGCTGCGCCCCGGTGGCGGACGCCTTCGCCGCGGGGCGCGACGCGGTGAAGCCGGTGAAGCCGCACACCATCGCCAAGTCGTTGGCGATCGGGAACCCCGCCGACGGCCCCTACGCCCTCGACGTGGTTCGCGCCTCGGGGGGTGCGTTCGGGTCGGTCACCGACGAGGAGATCGTCGAGGGGATCCGCCTCCTCGCCCGCACCGAGGGGATCTTCGCCGAGACCGCCGGCGGGGTCACCATCGCCAGCCTCGCCCAGCTGGTCGGCAAGGGCGTGATCCGGCCCGACGAGCGGGTCGTCGCCTATGTCACCGGCAACGGGCTGAAGACCATCGAGGCGGTCACCCCCCGCTGCCGCCCGACGGCGACCATCGCCCCCACCCTCGACGCCTTCGCTGCCGCCGTCCCCACTGACCCGGCTGTTCCCGACCCGGCCGGGGCCCCAACCCCGGCCTCCTCCGGAGCGTGGGGACCCCAGCCCCACGCCCGGCCCTCCCACACATCCGAGGTTCCCCAGCCATGACGACCGTCACCGTCCGCGTCCCGACCCAGCTCCGCCCCCTGTCGGGAGGCCGGAGCGAGGTCCCCGTCGAGGGGGCCACCGTCGCCGAGGTCCTGAAGGCGCTCGACGCCGCGCACCCCGGCTTCGCCGACCGCCTCTTCGACGAGACGGGGCGCCTGCGGCGCTTCGTCAACGTGTTCGTCGCCGAGGAGGACATCCGCTTCCTCGAAGGGGTCGACACCCCGCTCGCCGAGGGCGCCACCGTGTCGATCGTTCCGGCCGTCGCCGGCGGCTGACATCCCTCGCGGCGGCCTGTCGGCTCCCGGGGATGTGTTGCAATAACTCCCGGGAGGCGGTTAACTGTTAGCACTCGAGATGTGAGAGTGCTAACCGTGGTCCACCCAACGGAGGGAACCGAAGACCGATGCCCAAGCTGATTGCCTTCGACGAGACGGCTCGCCGGTCGCTGGAGAGCGGAATGAACCAGCTCGCCGACGCCGTACGTGTCACGCTCGGCCCCAAGGGCCGCAACGTGGTGCTGGAGAAAAAGTGGGGCGCCCCCACCATCACCAACGACGGCGTGTCCATCGCCAAGGAGATCGAGCTCGAGGACCCCTTCGAGAAGATCGGGGCCGAGCTCGTCAAGGAGGTAGCCAAGAAGACCGACGACGTCGCCGGTGACGGCACCACCACCGCCACTGTGCTCGCCTGGGCTCTCGTCAAAGAGGGCCTGCGCAACGTTGCCGCCGGCGCCAACCCCATGTCGCTCAAGCGGGGGATCGAGGCCGCGGTCGAGGCCGCGGTCGGCTCCCTCAAGGACATCTCCAAGGAGATCGAGACCAAGGAGCAGATCGCCCAGGTCGCGTCGATCTCCGCGGCCGACACCGAGATCGGCGACATGATCTCCGAGGCCATCGACAAGGTCGGCAAGGACGGCGTCATCACCGTCGAGGAGTCCCAGACCTTCGGCATGGACCTCGAACTGGTCGAGGGTATGCGCTTCGACAAGGGCTACATCGCCCCCTACTTCGCCACCGACACCGAGCGGATGGAGGCCGTCCTCGAGGACCCGTACATCCTCTTCGTCGGCTCCAAGATCTCGGCCGTCCGCGACCTGCTGCCGCTCCTGGAGAAGGTCATGCAGTCGGGTCGCCCGCTGGTCGTCATCGCCGAGGACGTCGAGGGCGAGGCCCTCGCCACCCTGGTGGTCAACAAGATCCGCGGCACCTTCAAGAGCGTGGCCATCAAGGCGCCCGGCTTCGGCGAGCGCCGCAAGGCGATGCTCCAGGACATGGCGATCCTGACCGGCGGCCAGGTCGTCACCGAGGAGGTGGGCCTCAAGCTCGAGAACACCACCCTCGACCTGCTCGGCCGGGCCCGCAAGGTGGTCGTCACCAAGGACGAGACCACCATCGTCGAGGGCGCCGGCTCCGACGCCGACATCAAGGGCCGGATCAGCCAGATCAAGACCGAGATCGAGAACACGGACTCCGACTACGACCGGGAGAAGCTCCAGGAGCGCCTGGCCAAGCTGTCGGGCGGCGTCGCGGTGATCAAGGTCGGCGCGGCCACCGAGGTCGAGCTCAAGGAGAAGAAGCACCGCATCGAGGACGCGGTGTCCACCACCAAGGCCGCGGTGGAGGAGGGCGTCGTCCCCGGCGGCGGCGTGGCCCTGCTGCGCTCCCAGTCGGTGATCCTGGACCGGGCCGAGAAGCTGGAAAGCGACGAGGCCACCGGCGCGCGCATCGTGGCCCGGGCCGTCGAGGAGCCGCTGAAGCAGATCGCCGTCAACGCCGGCCTGGAGGGCGGCGTGGTGGTCGAGCGTGTCCGCAACCTGAAGACCCCCGCCGAGGGTCTCAACGCGGCAACCGGGGAGTACGAGGACCTCTTCAAGGCGGGTGTCATCGACGCCGCCAAGGTCACCCGCTCCGCCTTGCAGAACGCGGCGTCGATCGCCGCCCTGTTCCTCACCACCGAGGCCGTCATCGTCGACAAGCCCGAGAAGGAGGCCGCCCCCGCCATGCCCGGCGGCGGCATGGACGACTTCTAGGCCGACCCGGCCGGCGCCCTGGGCCCGGCCCGAACCGCACCGAGAACCCGGCCCGAACCGCACCGAGAACCCGGCCCGCCCGACAGGGGGCCGGGTTCTCGGCCGTCCGGGTTTCCGGCTCGGGTGCTCGCGGCGCGCGGCCGTAAGCTGGTGGCGATGCCCGATCCGCTGACCCCCTCCGAGGGATGGGGAGTGCTGCACCTGTTCTGCAGGCTGGGACCCTCGAGCGACGGCCAGGCCGTCATCTCCGCCGTCAAGGCCGCCGAGGACGGCGACCACCAGGTGGTGCCCTTCTCGGTGTTCGGCCACAAGGCGGACCTCGGCTTCCTCGCCCTGGGACCCGACTGGGGCCGGCTGCGGCAGCTGCAGGCGTCCCTGCAGGCGGCGGGTCTCGAGATCGCCTGGTCCTACGTCTCGCTGACCGAGCTGTCGGAGTACTCCAAGGGGATGCCCGAGGAGCACCTGCGCGCCCGCCTCTACCCGCGGCTGCCGCCGGCGGGCAAGAGGGCCATCTGCTTCTACCCGATGTCCAAGCGGCGCGGCGAGACGTACAACTGGTACTCGCTCGACTTCGACGAGCGGCTGCACCTCATGATCGACCACGGGCGCTCGGGCCGGCGTTTCGCCGGCCGGGTGGTGCAGCTGGTCACCGGCTCCGCCGGGCTCGACGACTTCGAGTGGGGGGTCACGCTCTTCGGGGTCCACCCCGACGACCTGAAGGACACCGTGTACACGATGCGCTTCGACGAGGCCTCGGCCCGCTTCGGCGACTTCGGGCCGTTCTACGCCGGCATCGTGGGCTCGATCGAGGAGGTCGCCGCCCAGGTGGGCCTGGCCTGACGCTGGCCGGCTTTACATCGCCGCTCGGGCGCGACAGCGGCCAGAATGGGGCAGTGACGACCGACCAACTGTTCCTGCGAGACGCCTACCTGCGCGACTTCGACGCCGCAGTGGTCGACGTCGACACCGAAGGCCGGCGGGTGGCGCTCGACCGGACGGCCTTCTACCCGACCGGCGGCGGCCAGCCGCACGACACCGGCACCGTCGCCAATCTCCCGGTCACCGACGTGCGCAAGGACGGCGGCGCCGTGTGGCACACCCTGGGTGGTGACGACGCCCTGCCTTCCGCCGGCGACAGCGTGCACGGCGAGATCGACTGGGGCCGCCGCCACGCCCTGATGCGCACCCACACGGCCCTCCACGTGCTGTGCGGGGTGATCTGGAACGAGTGGGGCAAGGCGGTCACCGGCGGAAACATGGAGCCCCTGTCGGCCCGCATGGACTTCGAGTTCGACCCGCTGCCGGAGGGCTTCGGCCCCACCGTGGAGGAGCGGGTGAACGCCGAGCTGGCCGCGGCCCGAACCGTCGAGGTCAGCTTCCTGCCCCGCGGCACAGCGCTCGCGGACTCCGACCTGATCCGCACCAAGGTCAGCCTGATCCCCGAGTCGGTCCGCGAGATCCGCGTCGTCGACATCGTCGGCCTGGACAGGCAGGCCGACGGCGGCACCCACGTCCGCAGCACCGACGAGGTCGGACGGATCGTCGTCGTGAAAACCGAGTCGAAGGGCAAAGGCAACAAGCGCATCCGCCTCCGGGTTGTGGACCGATGAGCACCGCCGCCGACCTGCGCGCCCTGCGGGACTCGGTCGCCTCGCTGGAGCGGGTCGTGGTCGCCTTCAGCGGCGGGGTCGACTCCGGCCTGCTCGCCTGGGTCGCCCACGACGTGCTCGGACCCGACCGCGCCCTGGCGGTCACCGCCGTGTCGCCCTCGCTCGCCCCCTCGGAGCACCGCGACTGCGGCAGGCTCGCCGGCGAGTGGGGGATCCGCTGGAGGGAGGTCTCCACCGACGAGGTTTCCCGCGCCGCCTACGTGGAGAACGGGCCGGACCGCTGCTACCACTGCAAGAGCGAGCTCATGGACGCCCTCGCCCCGCTCGCCGAGCAGGAGTCGGCCGTGGTCGCCCTCGGCGTCAACGTCGACGACCTCGACGACCACCGCCCCGGCCAGCGTGCCGCCCGCGAGCGCGGCGCCGCGTTCCCGCTCGTCGACGCCGGGCTGACCAAGGAGGCGGTGCGCGCCGCGGCCCGGGAGGTCGGTCTGGCGGTGTGGGACAAGCCGGCCGCAGCCTGCCTCGCCTCGCGGATCCCCTACGGCACGCCGGTCACCGTCGGGACCCTCGGGCGCGTCGCCGACGCCGAGGAGGCGCTGCGCGCCCTCGGCTTCCGGGAGCTGCGGGTCCGCCACTACGGGGACATCGCCCGCCTCGAGCTCGGCATCGGCGAGATGGCGCGCGCCCTGTCCGCACGCGCCGTGGTCGTCGCCGCGGTCAAGGCCGCCGGCTACCGCTACGTGACGCTCGACCTCGAAGGGCTGCGGTCGGGCAACCTCAACGACGGGGTGGCGCGATGACCCGCGCCCGGGTCCGGCTCACGTTCCCGTCCGAGCTCGTCCGCGAGCCGGTGGTCGCCCAGCTCGTCCGTCGCTTCGACGTCACCCCCAACATCCGCCGGGCCGACGTCAGCGAGGACGTGGGGTGGATCGTCTGCGAGGTCGACGGCGAGGAGCAGGCCGTCGAAGCGGCGCTCGCGTGGCTCGTGGAGATCGGCGTGGACGTCGACCGGCTGGACCATCCCCTCGAGAGCTGAGGACGCCGGCGTGGAGCCCGCCCTCGAGGACCACGCCCGGGCGCTGGCGGACGGCATCGAGGCGGCACTTCCCACCTGGGTGGTGCGCTGCGTCCACGAGATCATGCAGGCGTGGGCCGGCGACATGCCGCCGGCGGTCGCCGAGGCGGCCGAGGCCGCCGGGCGGCAGGCGGGCGCGGAGATCACCCCCGCCGTGCGGGCCCTGCTGCTCTCCGACATAGACGAGCAGCGCACCACCCCCATGGCGCTCGTCCGCACCGCGGTGCGCTACCCGACCGCGGTGCTCCGCGACGCCGGCGTCCCGGCCGTCGAGCGCGACCGCTTCGACGAGGAGGCCTTCCCCGGCGACGTCTACGACCTCACGCCGGCGTCCTTCGCCGACATCGACCCGGCCCTCGCCGAGCCCGGCATCGCCTGGGGGGCCGCCAAGGCGTTCGAGCACAAGCGCCGCCACGCCGGCAGCTGAGCGACCCCGGGTGGGAGACCCCGCGCCGGCTACCGCCGGGGGCGGCGCCGCTTGCGCCGGGGTGCCTCCAGGTCGTGAAGGCCGTCGGCGGTGTTGCTCATCGGCTGCGCCGGCGCCTGGGCCCAGCCGGCGGCGGACACCGTGCGCTCCTCGAAGAAGAGGCACCCCTCCGGGCAGCTGAAGGGGTCCTCGAGGTTGGCCGACAGCCGGCAGCGTCGCATGGCCTCGGCCGCCCGGGTGGTCCGGTGCACGTAGTGGCGGCAGTCTTCTCGAACACCCACCGTGCCATGTTGCCATGCGCGGTGCCCCGGCGGTCCGCGCCGGCGTGGCCTCCGCCGCGGAGGCCTTACAGTCTGGGGCGATGGGAGAGCGACTGCTGGTCATCGGGGGGAGCGGGGCCGGCGTGACCGCGGCCGTCCACGCGCGCCGGAGGCGCCCGGAGCTCGAGATCGTCGTGGTCGAGCGCGGCGTCTGGGCGTCCGCCGCGGCGAGCGGCGCCCCCGCCCTCGTCGACGGCTCCGTGCGGGTCCCCGCCGACCTGGTGGTGCGCGGGCCCGACGAGCTGCGGGCGATGCGCATCGACGTCCGCACCCGCCACGACGTCGCCGGCATCGACCTGGTCGCCCGCAAGGCCGAGATCGTCAACGTCGAGCACGGGCGCAGCTTCCAGCTCGGCTTCGACCTGCTCCACGTGGCGACCGGCGGGCGTGCCCGCAGGCCGGGCGTGCCCGGCATCGACCTCCCCCACGTCCACGGGGTGCGGACCGTCGACGACGCCGCCCGCCTCGTCGACGACGCCCGGGACCGCCGGGGCCACGTCGTGGTGATCGGCAGCGACTACACCGGCCTACTCCTCGGGGAGGCGTTCGCCCGCACGGGCTCGTCGGTGACGGTGGTCGAGCCGGACCCCGAGGTGATGGGCACCCTCGACCCGGAGATGGGGGCGCTGGTCGCCCGGGCCTTGCGGGACCGGGGGATCACCGTCCGCGCCGGCGAGGCGGTGGTCGAGGTCACCGACGCCGCGGTGCGCACCTCGTCGGGGGAGGTGGCCGCGGACCTGGTGATCCTCGGCCTCGGCGCCGAGCCCGACGTCGCCCTGGCCGCCGGCGCGGGGCTCCCCGTGGGCGTCACCGGTGCCCTGGCCGTCGACCGGTGCCAGCGCACCCCCTTCGAGGGGGTGTGGGCCGCGGGGGACTGCTGCCAGACGGTCCACCTCGTGTCGGGGCTGGCCGTCCACTCGACGCTCGCCACCGTCGCCGCCCGCCAGGGGAGGGTCGTGGGGATCGGCGCCGGCGGAGGGTACGCCACGTTCCCCGGCGTGCTCGGCACCGCGGTCATCCGCCTCCACCAGGTGGAGGTGGGGCGCACCGGCCTGAGCGAGCGCGAGGCGCTCGCGGCGGGATTCGCGGTCGTCGCCCCGCGCATCGAGGCGGCCACCTCCGCCGGCTACGTCGCGGGCGCCGCGCCGGCGCACGTCAAGCTCGTCGCCGAGCGCGGCTCGGGCCGGCTCCTCGGCGCCCAGATCGTCGGCGGCCCGGGGAGCGCCAAGCGGGTCGACACCGTCGCCGCCGCCCTGGCGGGGCGCCTCACCCTCGACGACCTCGCCGAGCTCGACCTCGGCCACGCGCCGCCGCTGTCGCCGCTCATGGACCCCCTCCAGGCCGTCGCCCGGCGCGCGCTCGCCCTGCTCGCCTGACCGGCCGGAGAGCACCGGGACACCCGGACCTGCGGGTAGTGTCGACGCCAATGCCGGGAGGCCGGGCCACCGATGCGGACCTGCTGCGCTGGAGCGAGGCGCTGGCGGGCATCGCCCGGACCGGTCTGGCGTTCACCGACAACCTCTACGAGCGCGAGCGCTTCGAGGAGATCCTCAAGGTCGCCGCCGACATCCGGGTCGCGTCGACCTTCGACGAGGGCCGCTTCGCCCCCGGGGAGCTCGTGAGCGGCTGGGTCGACAGCGTCGGGCGCGGCGTCGCCGGCTACGTCACCCCCAAGGTGGCCGTCGGGGCGATCGTCGGCAACGACCGCAACGAGCTTCTCCTCATCCAGCGGGGCGACTCGGGCGTGTGGCTGTACCCCACCGGCTGGGCGGACGTCGGCTACTCGCCCTCGGAGGTGGTCGTCAAGGAGGTAGAGGAGGAGACGGGCATCGAGGCGGAGCCCCTTCGCCTCATCGCCGTCTTCGACGGGATGCGCTTCGGGGCGCGGGGCCTGCCCTTTTACTCCCTGGTCTTCCTCTGCAGAGCCCTGGGCGGCGAGCTGCGCCCCCACCCGCTCGAGACCCTCGACGTCGGGTGGTTCGCCGAGGATGCCCTCCCCGAGCCGCTGGCCGGCTCCGGCCGGTGGCAGGACCTCGCCTTCCGGGCGGTCCGCGGCGAGAGGTTCGACCCCGTTTTCGACAGCCCGCGCCCGTCCGTCTGGCGCCGATGAGCTCCGGCCCCGCCGGGCTGGGCGCCCTTCGCCGGCTGGCGGGGCGCCGCAAGCCGTCCGTGCAGGTGCGCCCCGCCGCGGAGCGGGTCGACCGCAGCGCCCTCGACGGCCGCCTCGAGGCGCTCGGCGCCGACGGGGCCCTGGCGCGCCGCCTCGACGAGGCCGTCGGGCGGGAGATCGCATCGATCGTGTCGCTCAGCTCCCTCAGCGCCCCCCTCGCCCTCGACTACATCGAGCGCCTGGCCCGCCCCATACCGGCGCTCACCCCCGAAGTCGGGGCGGTCGCCGTCACCCGCGGCTACGTGGCGCACCTCGTGGTCGAGGTCGAACCCGGGTCCTTCGGGGTGACCGACATCCCGATCCTCGCCCTGCCCCCGCTGCGCAGGAGGGGCGCGCCCCCCCGGGACCTCCTCACCCGGGCCGTCAAGGCGACGCGGCGGAACTTTGACCACGTCTGCGCCCTGCCGCCGCCGGTGTGGCAGGGGTTCGCGGCCTGCCTCACCTGGCGCGCCCACGACGCCGCCGGGCCCGATCCGGGCGCGCTCGTGTCGGGGGATGTCGTCGACGCGCTGGGCCGGCTCGGCTGGGTGCTCCGCCAGGTGGACCTCCGCTACGGCCTCGCCCCCGAGCGGCGCTGAGCGGCCGTCCGTGCCCCCGGGCCCGGCGCCGAGCGGCCGCCCGTTCCCCCGGGCCCGGCGCCGAGCGGCCGCCCGTTCCCCCGGGCCCGGCGCCGAGCGGCCGC
>JAJYLA010000230.1 GCA_021788115.1 Actinomycetes bacterium
CGGCGGGCGGGCCGGCAGGGCCGGCGGAGGGGCCGGCGGAGGGGCCGGCGGGGGGGCCGGCGGCAGCGGCGCCCGAGACGGAGACACCGCGGCCGGACAGGGTCGGCGGCGCGGCACCGCCCTCGGGTGTCTCGTCCCTGACCGTGGTGGTGACCGGTGCCGGCGGTCCGCTCGGAGCTGCTGTCATCGAGGCGCTGCGGCGTGCCGGTCACCGGGTGGTCGCCGCCGACGTCGACCGGGCCGCGGCCGGCCTGCGCCTCGGCGACGCCTCGGCCGTGGTGGCGCCGGCGTCGTCGCCGAACTTTCTGCGCTCCGTCTGCGCCGTCGGAATCAGGATGGGGCCCGCACTGCTGGTCCCGACGGCCTGCGACGAGCTGCCGGTTTTGGCCAGTGCCCCCTACCATCTGCAGCGCTGCGGGCTGGCGACCTGGCTGGCGACGCCCGACGCCATCGGGCGGTGCCTCGACCGCTGGGAGCTCGCCCGCGTGGCCCGGAGGGCCGGGCTGCCTGTCCCGGCGACGGCGCTCGGATCCGGGAGGGGCGTGGAGCCGCCCTGGGTGGTGCGTTCTCGCTCGGTGTGCGCATGGCCGGCCGTGGAGGTGGCGGCCCGGGACGAGGAGCAGCTCGGCGCGGCGTTGCGCCGGATCCCCGGCGCCGTCGTGCAGGCGCAGGTGTCGGGCCGGTGGTTCGTCGTGGACGCGTTGATGGGCCGCGACCACGTGCTGCTCGCCGCCGTCCCCCGCTGGACCGCCGGCGCCGAAGGCGGGACCGGGGGGCGGGAACATGCCGAGGAGGAGGTGACCTTCGTGGACGACGAGGTCACCGGCCAGGTAGAAGCGGCGGGGCGGGCGCTGCTCTTGGAAGGCCCCTTCAGCGTGAGGGGATGCCGGGACCGGTCGGGCCGGGTGGTGCTCACCGGCGTGGCGCCGTGCTTCTCCGACGGCCTGGGGCTGTCGATCGCCGCCGGCGCCGACCTCGTCGGGCAGTACCTCAACGGGATCCTGCGCGGCCCGATCCGACGAGAACTCCTCCGCTACGAGGCGGGGGTTCGCCGGCCCCAGTCGGGCATAGCTCCCCGCCGAGGCGGAAAACCGTTCGGTGGGCCGTAGACAGGTCCGGTTCCCCGGCCGCCGCGGCGGCCGGGGAACCGGGCATCCCCGCCCTCCTACGGGTTGTTTGCGGCCTCCCCGTCGCCGGGCCGCGGCGGCTCGGTAAGGGACCGTAGCCAGGACACCTCGGCCTCGATGGTGGACACGACAGTGGCGTGCTCGGCGCGGATCCGCTCGAGGGCCAGCTCCCAGGAGGCGACCCTATGCGCCGCGAAGTCCCGCAGCCGGGCGATGTCCTGGTGCAGGATGACGGTCGCCTCCTGTTCGGCGTCCCTGCGGATCTGGTCCGCCGCCTCCCGGGCGGCTTGGCGTATGGCCGCCGCCTCCTCCTCGGCGTCACGGCTCCTCCGCAGCATCTGCTCGTCGAAGTCCGCGATCGTCGCCTCCCGGGCGCGCGTCGCTTCGGCGACCGCCTCCTCGCGAGCTCTCGCCTTCTCCGCTGCTGCCTCCTCGCGGACTCTCGCCGCCTCCGCTTCTGCCTCCTCGCGGATGCGGTCGGCTGCGGCCGCCGCCTCCTCTCGAATCCGGCGGGCGTCTTCCTCGGCGGAGCGCGCGATCTCGAGCGCGGCGTCGTGGGCGGAGCGCAGCACGGCAGCGACTTCGATGCCCACGGCCCCGTAGAGGTCCCCGGAGGAAACCAGCTGTGCCGTTTCGGAATCTTCGGAGCCGGCGAGGTTCTCTGGCTCGTCGCCGTCGGGATCTTCAGGAAAGTTCATGGTGACAGTCACAAGCTCGCTCGTTGGGTTCATGGGTTCGGTGCCGCTCATATCTCGGTGTGGCGACGGGCCGGCCGGCGGCGTCCCGCGAACAGGAGCAGCACGCCGAGCCCGATACTCAAGAGGCCTATCACGGTGAGGCGCCCGCTGCCCGAGCCCGTGAAGGCGAGCCTGCCGCTGCCCTGGGCGGCGGCTGCCGTGGTGGCCGACGGCGCAGTGGTGGTGGCCGACGGCGCCGTGGTGGTCGTCGTCGAGGCCGTGGTGGTCGATGTGCCGCCCTGGGCCGGGATGCTCGCCACCGTGGGCGCGATGACGTGCACGGTGTTCGTGACCGGGTCGGTTTTGCACGTGGACGTGGTGCACTGGGGTGTGCCCTCGTTGGTGAAGGCAGCCGTATTGGTGACGACCTGGCCGTTCCGGTCCGTCCGGTCGACGGTCACCTTGAAGCTGAGCTGAACCGTCCCCGGCGTGGACCCAGTCGCTGCCGGCACGGTCACGCCGCCCCACGTGACCGTGCCGCCCGACACGCTGCCTGTGCCGGTTGCCGAGCCGGGCACGTAGGTCGTGCCCGCCGGGATCTTGTCGGTGACGGTCACGTTCGTGGCGTCGCCGGTTCCGGAGTTGCTGAGAGTGACCGTGTAGGTCAGGGTCGCCCCGAGCTCCACCGTCGACCCGCTCGCCGGCGAAACCGACTTCGTGGCGGTGAGGATCGGGGCCGGCGGGGCGCCCGGAACTGTGGTGGTCGTGGTCGAGGGCGCAGTCGTGGTCGTCGAGGGGGCCGTGGTCGTCGTGGTCGTCGAGGGGGCCGTCGTCGTCGTGGTCGAGGGGGCCGTCGTCGTGGTCGAGGGGGCCGTCG
>JAJYLA010000231.1 GCA_021788115.1 Actinomycetes bacterium
GTGCCGCGGGGGCCGCCGAGCCGCCGGGGCCGCTGCGGCCGCCGTGCCGCCGGGGCCGCTGCGGTGCCACCGGAAGTGTGGGCGGGCACGTCTATGCTCGGGTCCGAGTCGCGGGAGAGCATTCGCCGGGTGGGTGTCGCATGGTTTGGCTGGCGAGCAACGAGCGTTCCGGGGTGAACGGCGGGTGACCGGCGGGCAGGAGGAAGGCCGCCCACTGGAAGGTGGGCTCGGAGCGTCCGCCGAAGAACCGGGGGAGAGGCCGGGGATCGAGGAGCCGGAGAGACGGGTCGGGGCTCCGGCCTTTGACGCCGGCCTCGAGTACCCCTCCGGCGCTCCGGAGGCCGCGGCGATGATCCGCCTCGGCGGCACGCACCGGCCGCCCGGGACCCGCTACGGCGAGGGAGTCCCGCCCACCACGACGCCCAGCTTGCTGGCGCTCGAGCGAGCCGAGGCCCGGGCGAAGGCCCTCTCCGCGCAGGCAGCCGGCAAACCGAGGGACGGCGGGGCGGGCGGCGTCGCCGGCGCCGAAAGAGGGAAGCGCGGGCGGGGACGTCTGCTGAGGCCGGCGCCAGCCCTGCCGCGGCTCCCGCGTGGACCTGCGAAGCCCCGTGGCCGGAGGCCGTCCCTCACGCGTGCCGGCGGCCGGTCGCGGCGGCGCGCGCACGGATCGTCGCGCCGGCGTCCCCTGGCACGTCTCGCCGCCGGCGTGGCCGTCATCCTCGCCGTGCTCGTCGTGGTTGCCGGCGCCGCAGTGGTGGTCCAGCTGACGCGGCCCGTCCCGGCGCGTGCTTTGCGCGCGGCGGCCCCGCAGCGGGGACTGCGGGTACCCGGACCCGCCCCGGTGCTCGCCTGGCCCCTGTCGGGCGAGGCCGCCGTGGCCGTCCCCGGTGTCGGGCTCGACCGCACGGCAGGGCCGTCGACGCCCGTGCCGATCGCCAGCCTCGCCAAGGTGATGACCGCCTATGTGGTCCTGCGGGATCACCCCCTCGCCATGGGCCAGAACGGTCCGGCGATCCGCATCACCGCCGCGGACCAGGCCACCTACGAGGCGGAGCAGGCCGCCAACGACTCGGTCGCCCCTGTCATCGCCGGCGAGTCCCTCACCGAATTGCAGCTGCTGCAGGCCCTGCTGATCCCGTCGGCTGACAACGTTTGCCCGATCCTTGCGCACTGGGACGCCGGCACCAACGCCGCCTTCGTGGCCAAGATGAACGCCGCTGCCGTTGCGCTCGGCATGAAATCCACCCACTACGCCGACGCGAGCGGGATATCGTCCGCCACGCAGAGCACCGCGGCCGACGAACTGCGCCTAGCCGAAGCGGTCGCAGTCAAGCCGGTCCTGATGTCGATCGTCCGCCAACCGGATCTGGTGCTGCCCGGCTCCCTGTTGCTGACCGGCTACAACAGCCTGCTCGGTCACGACGGCATCGTGGGCATCAAAACCGGCTCCACCGGGGCCGCGGGCGGCTGCTTCATGTTCGCCACGTCGGTCACCGCCGGCGGCCTTCACGAAGAAGTGCTGGGTGTGGTGCTCGGCCAGTACGCGCCGCGGATGATCTCCGCGGCGCTCGAGGCCGGTCGCGCCCTCGCGCGGTCTGCAGCGGCCGCCCTCCACTCCGTCAGCGTCGTGGCCGCGGGGAGCACCGTCGGGGAGGTCACCTCGGCGTGGGACCGCCCCGTACCGGTGACCACCACCAAGGCGGTTACGGTCCTGGGCTACGGCGGGATGGCGATCGAGGAGACCGTCCATCCCCGTGCCGGCGTCCTGCCCCGCTCGCTTCCCGCCGGCTACGAGGTGGCGACGGTCACGGTGCGCGCTGGAGGGCAGGTCGACACGGTCGCCGCGGTGACGCGCAGGGCGAGCGTCGGGCCGCCCTTGCGGTGGCGGCTCCGGCGCGTCTGACACGGGCGGGCGAGGCTACGCGAGCCGGCGACCGCGCCCGGAGCGCAGCGAACGAGAGCACGGCCACGCCGGCCACGTTCCAACCCAGAGTGGCCGCCTCCAGCTGGCGCCCCCGGCGCAGCGGCCGTGTGCTCACCCGACGGGGGGTCGGCCGTCCTGGCCGGGAGCTGTCGCCGGCGGCAGCCACAGCCGCGCCCGAAGGCCACCCTCCGTGGGCGTCAGCTGCAACTCCCCGCCGGCGGCTGCGGCCACGCGGGCGAGCTCATCGACGGCCGGTCGACGGTCATCCGTGGCGCTGTCGACGCTGATGGTGACGCCGGTGCCGGCAGACAGCGAAACCTCGAGCTCGTCGCTCGCCCGGGCCAGACTCCGGAGCAGCTCGCCGGCGAGGCGGGCGGCGGCGACAGCCGTCGCAGGGTCGGCAGCGCCCGAGCCGTCTGCCACCTCGAGGCGGCTGGGGGTCCCTACCACCTCCCGGATGATCGCCAGCTCGACCGCGAGCACGCCGGCCACGGTCCCGTCCCACGGGGAGGGGAGGGCCGCGTCGGGACCGGCGACCTCCTGCCATTCCCGTGCGAGCCGCATCCGCTCGAGCTCCCATAGGGCCTCCGCTCCCGCGGACCCCAGCTCGATCCCTTCGACGCGACCACCGGCCGGCTGTTCTTCCATCCCCCCGGCGGCGCGGTTCTCGGCGTCGGCGGCTCTGCGGTCGGCCTCGTCGGCGCGGGCGGCGGCGCCGGCGGCGCGGTTCTCGGCGTCGGCGGCTCTGCGGTCGGCC
>JAJYLA010000232.1 GCA_021788115.1 Actinomycetes bacterium
CCCGCATCCACGGCCTTGCGGGGATGAAAAACTGGTACTTCCTCACCGGGCCGACCAGCGCGCTCAAGGCGGTGTGGAAGACCTACGGCATCGAGGTCATCGTCCCGAAGAACGCCACCCAGACCGTCCACGCCGACTACCTCTACTTCATCGACCCGCGCGGGCGAGAGCGCTACCTCGCCAGCCCCCAAGTCGACCAGCGCAAGAACGGCACCGGCTTCCTGCCCCAGGGCCAGCTCACCCAGTGGGGCCAGGGCATCACCACCTACCTGGAGAAGACTCTGGCCCGATGACGACCCGTTCTGCCCCAGCGACCCGGCACCCCTGACAAGAACCGATGTCGCCGCTCTTGCCGCTGTTCGCCGTGGTCGCCGGGATTATCTCGTTCACCTCGCCCTGCGCCCTGCCGCTCATCCCGAGCTACCTCTCCTACGTGTCAGGCCTGCCCATCTCCGACCTCGGCCGGCGAGAGGCCACCCCGCTCGTGCTCCGCTCGTCGCTCGCCTTCGTGGGCGGATTCACCGTCGTATTCACCGCCCTAGGCGTGTCGTCCACCCTTGTCGGCTCGCTCCTGTTGCGTCACCTCGGGGTGATCTTGGACGTTGCCGGAGCATTCATCATCTTGCTCGGCCTCGCCATGCTCGGGCTGCTGCGAGTGCCGTTCCTCGCCCGCGAGCGCCGCTTCGACCTCTCCAGGGTGCCCCAGGGACCAAAGGGTGCCTTCCCGCTCGGCATGGCCTTCGCCTTCGGCTGGACGCCGTGCCTCGGCCCCGTCCTCGCCACGGTCCTGGCGGTGGCGAGCGCCGGTCGCACGGTCGTTGCCGGCGGGGTTCTGCTCGCGCTTTACTCCCTCGGGCTCGGGATCCCCTTCGTGGCCCTCGCCCTCGGGTACTCGCGGGCGCGCACCTCGCTCGCGTGGCTCCGGCGCCGAGGACGGGCGATCGAGATCGCTGGTGGCATCCTTCTCGTCGGCGTCGGGATCCTCTTCGTCACCGGCGAATGGAAGAGCCTCTTCATCCCCTTGCAGAGCCAGTTCGCCCGCCTCGGCTGGCCACCGCTGTGAGCACGAGCGCGGCCGCCGCACCCCCCGATACCAGTCCTGCCCCGCCGCGCCGAAAGCGGGCCCCGAGACGGTGGTGGATCGTCGCCGCGGCAGCCACGCTGGCCGGCGCCGTTGGCGGGATCAGCATCAGCCAGATCGTCAAAGCCAGCAACACGCTGCAAGCCACCTCCAACCAGATCTTCACGTCGACCGGAGGCGTCTTCGACAAGGGGAACGGTCAGCCCGCACCGTCGTGGTCCCTCCCGAGCCTCCGGGACCCGTCCGCAACGGTGAGCCTCAGCCAGTTCGCCGGCAAGCCGGTGGTGCTCAACTTCTGGGCGTCGTGGTGCCCGCCTTGCCGAAAGGAGATGCCCGCCCTAGCCGCCACCGCCCGACGGCTCCACGGGCGTGTCGACTTCGTCGGCGTTGACACCAACGACCAACACGGCGCCGCCCTCAGCTTCGCCTCCCAGACCGGAGTCAAGTACCCGCTCGCCTTCGACCCGCACGCGAGCGCTGCCAACAACTACGGCGTGTACGGCTTACCCACCACCTTCTTCATTTCCGCCCAAGGCAAGCTGCTCGGCCGCCAGGTAGGCGGGATGACCGCCCAGCGTCTCGACCAGCTGATCCAGCAGACCTTCAGCATCCGCGCAACCACCGCGGGCGGCGGGTGAACGGCTGGAGGGCAGATTCGCAGCGCTCCTCCGTCGCCGGGAGCACCGCAAACGGCTGATCCACATCAGGCCGGTCCCGAGTACACGTCATGCACTTCCCCGAGCGACGCGTGCCATCGCCGTGAGCTTCTTGCCGTCGCCCCCACGGGCGGGCGCGTGCACCGAAAGAGTGAGGTTCGAGTCGGTCCTGACCCCCAATTCGATCACGTCGAAGGTAATGGTGCCTGTGCCAGGCACCCGGACATTGAGGGGTCCGGCGAAGGACTCGCGTACCTCGTAGGTCGACCACCATGATCGGAACTCGTCACTGGCGTCACTCAGCGCACTGACTAGCTCGGCGAAGCGGGAGTCTCCGGCGTGCTCTCCTGCGGCGGCTCGAAACGCGGCGAGGAGGATGCGGCTGCGCCGCTCCCAGTTGACCCACGTCCGCCGCCGCCCGGGCTCGGCGAAGGCCAGCCACATGACGTTGCACCGGCCCTCGGGCAGCGTCTCGGGCTGCCAGATGTGAGAGAAGGTCTCGTTCCACGCGACGAAGTCGAATCTCGGTCCGAGTAGGCAGGCGGGCGCCGGGAGCACGGTGTCGAGCACGCGAGTGATATCGGGGCTTGCCCCTTCCGGGATCTCGTCGAGGTCGGGCAGGGGCAGACCGGCGAGGCGTCGCAGGTGCCTGTGCGCCTCGCGGTCGAGGCGTAACGTCCGGGCCAGCGCGTCGATGACTGGCTCGCTCGTGGCGATGGGGCGGCCTTGCTCCAGCCACGTGTACCACGTGACACCCACGCCCGAGAGCAGGGCAATCTCCTCCCGGCGCAACCCAGGCGTGTTGCGTCGTCGCGGTGGCGGATCCAGGCCGACGTCGTGTGGCTGCAGGCTGGCCCGACGGGCCTTTAGGTACGAGGCCAGCTCGAGACGCCGAGCCGCACTGAGATTGGCAGGGGTCCCCATGACGTCGATATACCCAA
>JAJYLA010000088.1 GCA_021788115.1 Actinomycetes bacterium
TCCGCGTTGTAGCGGACCTGCGCGAGCTGCTCGGGCGAGGCGGCGATGGGGGTGGCGAGGGGCATGCCGCCATGGTAGGGGCGCCGGCAGGGGCGGGCAGCGGCGGGCAGCGGCGGGCAGCGGCGGCAGCGGCGGGCAGCGGCGGGCAGGGGCGGCAGGGGCGGCAGGGGCGGGCAGGGGCGGGCAGCGGCGGGCCAACCGCCTGGGTCCCGACGCTACTTGGAGTGAATCTTGGTCTTTGGAGTGGAAATGGGGGGCTACAGACCGAGAAGTCACGCCAAGTTGGCCAGATCACTCCAAGAATCGAGCACCCGCGCCCCGGGGTGCCCGCCCTCCGCCTGCTGAAGAGCCACGGGTCTACAGGTAAAGCCCCGTTCCCCCGTCAACCCGCTCGGACGCGACGGCGTGAATGTCGCGCTCACGCAGGATGAGGTAGTCCTCACCCTGCACCTCGACCTCGTAGCGGTCTTCCGGGTTGAACAGGACCTGGTCGCCGGGCTTGATGGACCGGACGTGGGGGCCGGTGGCGACGACCTCCGCCCAGCTCAGCCGGCGCGCCACCTGTGCGGTGGCGGGGATCAGGATGCCCGCACGCGAGCGGCGCTCCCCTTCGTGCTGGGGGATCTGGACGAGGACCCTGTCGTTGAGCATCTGGATCGCCTGCTTGGGCGAGTCGGACATCACGCGCAACCCTACACAGGTCCCGCACGCGGCGGTGGTGGGGGCGACACCTCGACGCCCTCGACGCCCTCGACGCCCTCGACGCCGGCCACGCCCTCGACGCCCTCGACGCCGGCCACGCCGGCCGCGCCGGCCGCGCCGGCGGCGGTGCCCGGCGCCGGCGGGGGCCGCACCATGACGCCGGCGGCGGCGAGGGCCCTCTTGGCGTCGGCGACGGTCGCCTCGCCGAAGTGGAAGATCGACGCGGCGAGCACGGCGTCGGCCCCGCCGATCAGAGCGCCCTCCACCAGGTGCTCCAGACGTCCGACCCCGCCGCTGGCCACCACGGGGATCCCCACGGTGTCGGCGACCCGTCGGGTGAGCTCGAGGTCGAAGCCGTCGCGCGTCCCGTCGCGGTCCATGGAGTTGAGGACCAGCTCGCCGGCCCCGCGCTCCTCACACTCGGCCGCCCAGGCGACGGCGTCGATGCCGGTCGGCCGGCGACCGCCGTGGGTGTAGACCTCGAAGCCGGACCCGGAGCGGCGCGCGTCGACGCCGACGACGACGCACTGCGCGCCGAAGGTGTCGGCGAGCTCGTCGATCAGCGAGGGCCGGGCCACCGCCGCGCTGTTGACGCTCACCTTGTCGGCGCCGACGCGTAGCAGCCGGCGGGCGTCGTCGAGGGTGCGGACCCCGCCCCCGACCGCCAGCGGTATGAAGACCTGCTCGGCCGTGCGGGCCACGACCTCGACCATCGTGGCGCGCCCCTCGGCGGACGCGGTGATGTCGTAGAAGACCAGCTCGTCCGCACCCTCGAGGTCGTATCGGGCCGCCAGCTCGACGGGGTCGCCGGCGTCGCGGAGGTTCTGGAACTTCACCCCTTTGACCACCCGGCCGCCGTCCACATCGAGGCAAGGGATCACCCGCACGGCCCTCATCCCGGGGCCTCTTCGGGTGCGGAGAGCTCCTTCACCGCCGCCGCCACGTCCAGCGCCCCCTCGTAGATCGCCATGCCGGCGATGACTCCGACGAGCCCCGCCCCACCGGGCGCGCGGAGACCGGCGAGGGCCCGGATGTCGTCCAGGTGCCGGACGCCCCCCGAGGCGATGATCGGCGCCCGTGTCGCCGAGAGGACCTCGCGGAGGCCCTCCACGTCGGGGCCCTCGAGGCGCCCGTCACGCTCCACGTCTGTGATGATCGCCGCGACCGCCCCGGCCGCCAGCGCTTCGGGCACCACGTCGGCGACCCGGCGTGCGCTGCCCTCGGTCCAGCCCCGGACGCGTACCTCTCCCCGCCTGTGGTCCACACCGACCGCCACCCGGCCCGGCCACCGGGTGGATATCTCGGCCACCAGCGCCGGGTTCTCGACGGCGGCGGTTCCGACCACAACCCTCTCCACGCCGGCGGACAAGAGCTCGTCGGCGTCGCCGACCGTGCGGACCCCTCCGCCGGCCTGCACGCGCACCCCGCCGGCAGCCGCAGCAGCCGCCGTGATGCGGCGCACGACGTCCCGGTTGACCGGCCGCCCGGTGCGGGCGGCGTCGAGGTCGACGACGTGGATCCACCGGGCGCCGGCGCCGGCGAAGCGGCGGGCCACAGCCACGGGGTCGGAGCCGTAGACGGTGGAGCGCTCGAAGTCGCCCTCCACGAGGCGCACGCACCGGCCGCCCAGCACGTCGATGGCCGGATACAGGTCCATCGCCGTCTCAAGCCTCGGGCGCGCCGGCGACGCCGGCGGCCCGTGCGACAGCGGCGGCGAAGTTGGCCAGCATCCGCAGGCCCGAGGCGCCGGACTTCTCGGGATGGAACTGCGTGGCCCAGACGGGGCCGCGGGCGACAGCGGCGATCACCGGCGCCCCGTAGTCGCACGTCGCCACCACCAGCCCCGCACCACCCCGCCCCGGGCCGTCGAGCCCCGGCTCCCACCGGGGCGCGTACGAGTGGACGAAGTACATCCACGGCTCGGGACCCAACCCCGCCACGAGCGGGTGACGGGCGTTGAGAAGGTGGAGGGTGTTCCACTGCATCTGCGGGTGTTTGACCCCGCCGGAGAGGCGGCCCACCGCGCCCTCGAGCACACCGAGGCCCGGAACGCCGGGCGACTCCTCCGAGCCCTCGTAGAGCATCTGCATTCCCACGCAGATGCCAAGAAACGGAGTGCCCGAGGCGATCGCGTCCAGGGCGGCGCGGTCCAGGCCGCTGTCGCGCAGCGCAGACATGCAACGACCGAAGTTGCCGACACCCGGCAGCACCACCCCGTCCGCGCCCGCCGCGGCCGACGGGTCCGACACCAGCCGGGCGTCGGCACCGACGTGCTGCAGCGCCTTCTCGGCGGAGCGGAGGTTGCCGATGCCGTAGTCCAGGACTGCGATCACAGGAGGCCCTTGGTCGAGGGCACCCCGCCGCCCTCCACCCGCACGGCGTCGCGGAGCGCCCGCCCTGCTGCCTTGAACGACGCCTCGAGGATGTGGTGGGCATTGCGCCCGGAGACCATCCGCAAGTGCAAGGTGATGCCGGCGGCGGTGACCAGCGCCCGCCAGAACTCCTCGGCGAGCTGCGGGTCGAACGGCGGCGAGCCGAGGGGGTAGGCCTCCCCGCCGGCGCCGGGATCGACCTGGTAGGCCAGGTAGGGCCGCCCCGACAGGTCCAGCGCGGCGGACACGAGCGCCTCGTCGAGGGGGACGTCCACCGATGCGAAGCGCCGCACGCCGGCCTTGTCGCCGAGCGCGGCACGCAGCGACTCCCCCAGCGCGATCCCCGTGTCCTCCACTGTGTGGTGCGCGTCGACGGCGAGGTCCCCGTCCACCTCGAGTGTCAGGTCGAGTCCCCCGTGCTTGGCGAGCTGGGCGACCATGTGGTCGAAGAACGGAAGCCCGGTGCGCACCGACACCTCCCCGACGCCGTCCACGTCGAGAGAGACGCGGATCGACGTCTCCTTCGTGGAGCGCGACCGCTCCGAGCGCCGGGGCTCGCCGGAGCTCACGAGAGGACCTCGGCGAGGGCGGAAAGGAAGGCGTCGTTGTCGGCCGGCGAGCCGACGGTCACCCGCAGGCAGCCCGACAGCCCCGGCCACGAGGAGGCGTCCCGAACGAGCACCGAGCGGTCGACCAGGGCCTGCCACACCTCGCGCCCCTTGCGAAGCTCCGGGCGGAACAGCACGAAGTTGGCTTGCGACGGCCACGCCGTGACCGGCAGCGAACCGAGCGCTGCGAGGATCCTCCGCCGTTCGCGGACGATGAGGCCGACGCGCTCGTCCATTTCCCCGACGAACTCGACGGCGAGGCGGCCGGCGATCTGCTTCACGGCGTCGAGGTGGTACGGCAGGGCGACCCGCTCGAGGGCGGCGACGACAGGATCGGGGCCGACGAGGTAGCCGAGCCGGGCGGCGGCCATCGACCACGTCTTCGAGAACGTGCGCGTCACGACGAGGGGCACACCGTCGCCGACCAGGGACAGCGCCGACCAGTCGGCGAACTGCCCGTACGCCTCGTCGACGACGACCAGCCCCGGCGCCGCCGCCAGCACGCTGCGCACCGCAGAGGCATCTTCGGCCATTCCGGTCGGGTTGTTGGGGGAGCACACGAAGGTGATCGCCGGGTGCGCCCCGGAGAGCACGTCGCTCACCACGTCGAGATCCAGGGAAAAGTCGGGGCGTCGCCGCCCCTCGGCCACCGCTGTCCCGGTGAGGTGGGCGATGTGCGAGTGCAGGGCGTAGGTGGGCTCGAAGACGGCCACCGACCGTCCGGGGCCGCCGTAGGCGAGGCAGAGGGACTGCAGCACCTCGTTGGAGCCGTTGGCGCAGAAGATCTGCGACGGGCGCACCCCGTGCAACCCGGCGAGCGCCTCGCGCAGCGCCGTTGCGTGGCGGTCGGGGTAGCGGTGGAAGGCGATCCCGCCGATCTCCGCGCGGAGGGCGTCCAGCCACGCCGGCGGCGGCGGCAGAGGCGACTCGTTGGTGTTGAGCCGGACGGCTACGTCGACCTGCGGCGAGTGGTACCCCTCGCGCAGGCCGAGGTCCTCCCGGGGCTCGGGCAGGGCCATCAGCACTCCCCGGGAGCTGCGCCGGCGCCGGTGCCGACGCGCAGCAGCACGGACTGGGCGTGGGCGGGAAGCCCCTCGGAGCGGGCGAGCGCGGCGACGTGGGGCGCCAGGCGCTCCAGGCCGGAGCGGTCGACATGGACCACATGGATGAAGCGGCAGAAGTCGTCGACGCGCAGCGCGCTGGCGAAGCGGGCCGAGCGCGCCGTGGGCAGCACGTGGTTGGGGCCCGCGGCGTAGTCGCCGACGCTCGCCGGCGCCCACGGCCCCACGAACACCGCGCCGGCGCTGCGCACGAGCGGCACCAGCGACTCGGCGTCGGCGCACATGATCTCGAGGTGCTCGGCGGCGACGACGTTGGCGACGGCGATCGCCTGCTCCGGTCCGTCCACGAGAACGCAGATCCCGCCGCGCCCGAGCGTCGAGAGGGTCTCGTTGCGCCGGGGGGAGGCGTCGGCGATGCGGGCGACCTCGGCGGTGATGCGATCGCCGGCCTCCTCCGACCAGGTGATCAGGTAGGCGAAGCCGTCGGGGCCGTGCTCCGCCTGCACGACGAGGTCGACCGCCGCGTACTCGACCGGGGTCGTGTCGTCGGCGACGACGGCCACCTCGGACGGCCCGGTGAACGCCGAGGGGACGCCGACGACCCCCTGGCGGGCGACGAGGCGCTCGGCGACGGCGACGTAACGGTTGCCGGGACCGACGATCACGTCCACCCGCGGCACCGACTCGGTGCCGTAGGCCAGAGCCCCGATCGCCTGGGCGCCGCCGACGCGGTACACCTCGTCGACGCCGGCGATGGACGCGGCGGCGAGGATGGCCGGGGGCAGGCGGCCGTCCGGTCCCGGCGGCGAGCACATGGCCAGCGCCCCGACGCCGGCGACGCGCGCGGGTACCGCGGTCATGAGGACCGTCGACGCCAGCGGGGCGCGCCCGCCGGGCACGTAGAGACCGGCGCGTTCGACGGGCTGGCGCCGCTCGCGCACGCTGATCCCCTCCTGCTCGTAGAAGCTGTCGGGGTGGAGCTGGCTGCGGTGGTAGGCGGCGATGTTGCGGTGCGCGACCTCGAGTGCCTCGCGCACCTCGGCGGGTATGGCGTCGACGGCGGCGGCCACCTCGGCCGGGGGTACCCGCAGGCCGTCGATGTGGACAGCGTCGAAGCGCTCGGTGTAGTGCCGCACCGCCTCGTCGCCGCCGGTGCGGACCCGGGCGAGGATCGCGCCCACCGCCTCGGTGACCGAGGGGTCGTCCGCGACGTCGGGGGCGGGCAGGAGCCGGCTCAGGTCCCCGGTCGCCTCGCGCAGGTCGAGGCGGGTCAACACGGACGTGCGAGCGGGGGGAACATTGGGAGCATGATGGTACCCGTATGAGCGCACGCGCCGAGCTGAGCTCCCTGTCCACCGGCCTCAACGATCTCGTCGCGCGCATCACCAGCATCGCCGACGGGCTGGCCGCCGACGAGCGCGAGTCGGTCGGTCCGAGCCTCTACGAGGTCGAGCGGGCGCTCCGCACGGCCCAGCGCCGGCTCAACCGGATCGTCGAGTCCGGATCTGCGTGACCGCAGCGGCGGCCACGGTCGGCACCCGCGACGAGGGACAGAAGTCCGCCAGCACGCACTCGGCACAGCGCGGCCGGCGCGCTATGCACACGCGCCGGCCGTGAAGGATCAGCTGCAGCCCGAAGGGACCCCACAGCGCCGGCGGGAGGAGGGCGCACACGTCGGACTCGATGCGCACCGGGTCCCTCGATGCCGTGAGGCCGAGCAGGTTCGTCAGGCGGGCGACGTGGGTGTCGACGGCCAGTCCCGGAAGGCCATAGGCGACGCTGCGCACGACGTTCGCCGTCTTGCGGCCGACCCCGGGGAGGGTGACGAGGTCGTCCATCGACTCGGGGACCTTGCCGTCGAAGCGCTCGTCGAGGCCCCGCCCGAGGCCGATCAGGCTTTTCGCCTTGGAGCGGAAGAACCCGGTCGGGCGGATGAGAGCTTCCAGCTCGACCGGATCGGCCGCCGCCAGGTCGGCCGGCGTGGGGTAGCGCGCGAACAGCGCGGGGGTGACCTGGTTGACCCGCTCGTCGGTGGTCTGCGCGGACAGGACGGTGGAGACGAGGAGGTGGAAGGGCGAGCCGAAGTCGAGGGCGCAGAGCTCCCGGGCGGTGCCGGGGTACTCGGCCGCGAGGCGGGTGGCGGTCTCGCGGGCGCGGCCTTTGGGGGTGCGGGGTCGGGCCACGCCACCAAGGGTAGGGCGGGTGCCGCCCGCGCTGGACGGGTTCGCGAGGTCGTTCCCGCCCGGGCGCCGCGGTCCGCCGGGGCGCCGGCGGCGGCGCCGGCGCCGGCGGCGAACATGTTAGGGACGCACCGGCCGCTACCCTGCGGGCCGGTGCACCGGATCGACGTGAAGCGCCAGATGGGCGACGGTGACCTCGCTGCCGTGCAGGAACTGCTGGACGAGGCGACGGCCGCCGACGCCCACGCGGCGTTGGACGAGCACATGTGGCTCGACCTCGTCCAGGGCGGCAGGTCCGGCTTCGCCGGTCTGGTGGCGTGGGAGGACAGCCACGATCACCCCGTCGGCTACGCCCAGGTGTCCCGAGGCTCCGACAGCTGGGCTTTGGAGGTCGTGGTGGACCCCCACCACCGGGTGCCCGGCAACACCATCGGCATGGACCTGGTAGCCGCCGCCGCACGGGTGATCGCCTCCGAAGGTGGCGGGCACGTCCACATGTGGGTCAACCAGCCCCGCCCCGAGCACATCCGCATGGCCGCGTCGGTGGGGCTCAGCCCCGGGCGGGTGCTCTACCAGATGCGCCGGCCGCTGCCCCTCGGGCGGTCGTCGCGTCCGCCCGGCCCTCCTCTCGAGACCCGGCCCTTCCGTGTCGGCAGCGACGAGCAGGCCTGGCTGGAGGTCAACAACCGGGCCTTCCACTGGCACCCCGAGCAGGGCCGCTGGGATCTCGCCACCCTCACCCAGCGCGAGGCGGAACCGTGGTTCGACCCCGGCGGGTTCCTCCTGCACGAGGACCCGCTCGGCAGCATCGACGGCTTCTGCTGGACCAAGGTGCACACGGAGGGCGATCCGCCGCTCGGCGAGATCTACGTGGTCGCCGTCGACCCCGACGCCGCGGACCGGACCGCGCATCTCGGCCGCCGACTGGTCGTCGCCGGCCTCGACCACCTCTACGGGCGCGGGCTGTCGGTCGGCATGCTCTATGTGGACGCAGCAAACATGCGGGCCGTCAAGCTCTACGTCGACCTGGGTTTCGTCGTCGACCACATCGACCAGGCGTTCGTCGGCGACATCCCCGCCGGGGCGTGACACCGCCCGGGCGTGACATCGGGCGGCCGGGCCGGGGTCCGCGCCCGTAGGGTGGTTGGCGTGAGCGGCCCCTACGACCTTCGCCGGGACCAGCTGGCCGCTCTGCTCGCCGGCGAGCCGTCCTACCGGGTGGACCAGGTGTGGGAAGGCTTGTGGGAGCAGGGCCGGCGGCCGGCGGAGATGACCAGCTTGCCGCGGGCGGTGCGGGCCCGCCTCGAGGAGGGACTGCCGCCGGCGCTGCAGCGCGTGTCGCAGTCGCGGGCGGACCGGGGGGCGACGGTCAAGTGGCTGTGGGCCCTGGCGGACGGGGCGCGCATCGAGACGGTGCTGATGCGCTACCCGGGCCGGGCGACGGTGTGCGTGTCCAGCCAGGCGGGGTGCGCGCTCGGGTGCACGTTCTGTGCCACCGGCCAGGGTGGCTTCTCCCGGCACCTGACCGCCGGCGAGATCGTCGAGCAGGTGGTGGCGGCCCGCCGGGAGGCGGCCCCGGCGCGCCTGTCCAACGTGGTGTTCATGGGGATGGGCGAGCCGCTCGCCAACTACGACCGCGTCTGGGCGGCGATCGTCTCCCTCCACGACCGTCTGGGGCTGTCGGCGCGGCACCTCACCGTGTCGACGGTGGGCGTCGTGCCGGGCATCCGGCGCCTCGCGGCGGAGGAGCTGCCGGTCAACCTGGCGGTGTCGTTGCACGCGGCCAACGACGCCCTGCGGGACCGGCTGGTCCCCCTCAACCGCCGCTACCCCCTATCCCTGCTCGTGGAGACCTGCCGGCAGTACCTCGCGGCGAAGGGCCGCCGGCTCAGCTTCGAGTGGGCGTTGATCTCCGGGGTCAACGACCGACCCGGCGACGCAGCGGAGCTCTCCGACATCGCCCGGCCGCTCGGCGCCCACGTCAACCTGATCCCGCTCAACCCGACGCCCGGCTTCCTTGCGCGGGGCACGCCGCCGGCGGGGGTCCGCGCCTTTCGGGACCGCCTCCTCGAGCTCGGGGTCAACGCCACCGTGCGGCGCAACCGCGGGACCGACATCGACGCCGCCTGCGGGCAGCTCGCCGCACGACACGCCGCCGGTGGCGGCCCGCACGCGGCTACGCGGCGGTCGATGCCAAACTGAAGGGCATGCCTGCCAACCGCTGGGTAGACAAGTCGCAGCCCCAGACGCTGATGATGGCCACGATCCTCATGTACATCAACGCCGCTCTGGCGCTGCTGCTCGGCGGGGCGCTGTTCAGCCTCTACTGGCTCGCCATCCTCGTCGTGGGCCCGGTCGCCGCCGGATGGGGCATCGCGAACGAGAAGAAGTGGGGGTACTGGCTGGGCCTGGCGCTAGCGGTCCTGTGGGTGGCGCTCCTCGCGGTGCAGCTCCGGCACTTCTCCGCCGGCGCCCTGATCGACCTCATCTTCTACGGCGCCCTGGTGGCGCTGCTGCTGCATCCCGAGAGCCGCTCGTACCGCCGCATCTGGTTCCGCTGAGCCGGCGGCAACCGGGCGGCCCCGCGGTTGCGGCGCCGGGCCCCCCCTGGCGTAGCCTGCTGCCATGACGACAACCCTCGAGGGGATCGGCGGGCTCAAGGAGCACGTCGGCGAGCACCTCGGCTACAGCGACTGGCACGAGGTCACCCAGGACCAGGTCAACCTCTTCGCCGACGCGACCGGCGACCACCAGTGGATCCACGTGGAGATCGAGCGGGCCAAGGCCGGCCCCTTCGGCGGGACGATCGCCCACGGCTACCTCACCTTGTCCCTGGCCCCGTCGCTGCTCGACGAGGTGCTCCAGGTGAAGGGCGTGACGATGGGCGTCAACTACGGGATCAACAGGCTCCGCTTCCCCGCGCCCGTGCCGGTCGGCTCGAAGGTGCGAGCCGGCGCCACCCTCGCCGACGTGCAGGAGGTCGCCGGCGGCGTCCAGGCCACCCTGGCCGTCACCTTCGAGATCGAGGGGGGAACCAAGCCGGTGTGCGTTGCGGACCTCCTCTTCCGCTACTACGCCTGAGACGCCCCGGGGCGCGCCGGACCCGCGGGCCTGGGCGGCGCTACCGCAGGGGGCGGAGAAGGTCCGCGCCGTGCGGGACATGTTCGACACGATCGCCCCCCGCTACGACCTGCTCAACCGCGTGATGACCTTCGGGCTCGACCGGGGCTGGCGCCGGGCCACGGTGCGGGCCCTCGGGCTGCCGCCCGGCTCGCGCGTGCTCGACGTCGCCTGCGGCACCGGTGACCTGTGCCGGGAGCTGGAGGCGTCGGGGCAGCGGGCCTGGGGCGTGGACCTCTCCTGGGGGATGCTGGAGCACGCCCGGACCTCCGCCCCCCTGATCCAGGCCGACGCCACGACACTCCCCGTCACGGCCGGGTGGGCCGACGGTGCGGTGAGCGGTTTCGCCCTGCGCAACTTCGTGGCGTTGCCCCCGGTGTTCGCCGAGCTGGCGCGCGTCCTGCGGCCGGGCGGCCGGATGGCGCTCCTCGAGGTCGCTGTGCCGGCGAGCCCGCTCCTGCGTGCGGGCCACGCCTTGTACTTCGGCTCGGTCGTTCCCCGGATCGGGGCCTTGCTGTCGAACCGGGACGCCTACCGCTACCTTCCCAAGTCGGTGGCCTACCTGCCCTCCCCCCCCGACATGGTGCGCGCCCTCGAGGACGCGGGCTTCACCGCGGTGCACAGGCGGCTCCTGAGCGGCGGGATCACCCAGCTCATCACCGCCACCCGGGCGCGGGGCGACCGGTGAGGGCAGCAGGCCGGGTCCTGGTGGCGCGCACCGTCCGGCTTCCGTCCCCGCCGGACCTGCTGGACGCTGCAGGCAGCGACGGCCTCTTGTGGAGCGACGAGAACGGCGGGCTGGTGGGCCACGGCGTCGCGGCGCGTCTGCGCCTTCCGGGCGGGCTCGCCGACGGCAGCGCGGTGCGCGCCGTGCGAGACGCGCTCGCGTCGATCGACGTGGACGACGAGGTGGGCCTCCCCGGCTGCGGCGCCGTCGCCATGGGCGCCCTCCCCTTCGACAGCTTCGCCGCCGGGGAGCTCGTGGTCCCCCGGCGCGTCGTCGGCCGGGCCGGGGACACCGGCTGGGTGACGACGATCGAACCGGCCCACGCCGGCGCCGGGGTGTGGGCCGCCGCGGCGCGCGACGCGCGGAGCCCCCACGCCGGCAGCCCGCCCGCCGCCTCGACGAACGGCGGGCACCGGCGGCCCGCCGCCCCCGAGCCGCCCGACCACTTCACGCTCACCTCCTCCATGCCACACGTCGAGTGGAAGGCGGTCGTCGCCGGCGCCGTCGACGTGCTGCGCGCCGGCTCTCTCCGCAAGGTCGTGCTCGCCCGCCGGGTGGACATCAGCGCCAACAGGCCGTTCGTCCTCCCCGACGTGCTCTCCCGCCTCGCCGCGCTGTACCCGTCCTGCATGATCTTCTCGATCAACGGCTTCGTCGGGGCCAGCCCGGAGCTCCTCATCCGCCGCACCGGCTCGCACGTCGAGACCCACCCTCTTGCCGGCACGGTGGCGCGAAGCGGCGACGCACACGCCGACCAGGCGCTCGTCGCCGGCCTGATGGAGTCGCCCAAGGCCCGCCACGAGCACCAGGTCGTCGTGGACTTCCTGCGCGACGCGCTGGCACCGGTGTGCTCGAAGCTGGAGATCCCCGCCCGGCCATCCGTGCTCGGACTGCGCAACGTCTCCCACCTCGCCACCCACATCACCGGGCGCCTGATCGACCGCGAACCGCCGACCGCCCTCGAGCTGGTAGCCGCCGTTCACCCGACGCCGGCCGTCGGCGGGACCCCCACGGCGGCCGCGGTCCGATACCTGCGTGACGTCGAGGGCTTCGACCGGGGCCGCTACGCCGGGCCGGTGGGATGGGTCGACGCCCGCGGCGACGGGGCGTGGGCGATCGGCATCCGGAGCGCCGAGATCACCGGGGCCCGTGCGCGCATCTACGCCGGCAACGGCGTCGTCGCCGGCTCCGATCCCGCCGAGGAGCTCGCCGAGACCCAGCTCAAGCTCCAGGCCCTTCTCGCCGCCCTCGTGCGACCCTGACGGCCTCCTGGCGCACCCGGCCGTCCGGCGCCGGCGCCTGCGCCTGCAGCACGGCGGAGGCGACCGCCGCGTGGAGCCGGTCGTGCGCCTCGACGTTCGAGGAGCGCCTCGACCGCACGATCGCGACGCGCACCCCCGGGCGCGCAGCACCGGCGGCGAGCGCGTCGAGGGCCGCCCGATCCCCGACCGGCTCCGCCGCCGCGCCGTAGGCCGCGGCCACGGCGGCGAGGTCGGTCCCGTGCGGCGTGCCCCAGTAGCGCTCGAACCGGTCCGCCTCCAGCGCCGACGCCTGCGGGAGGAAGGAGAAGATGCCGCCGCCGTCGTTGTCGACCACCAGCGCGGTGAGCGAGACGTCGCGCCCCGAGGCCCACAGCAACGAGCCGGCGTCGTAGAGAAAGGCGAGGTCGCCGAGGATCGCCACGGTGGGCCGCCGGCCGGCCAGGGCGACGCCCAGGGCGGTGGAGAGCACCCCGTCGATGCCGTTGGCACCCCTGTTGGACAGCACCCGGACGCCTTCGCGCGGGGCGCCGTACCACTCGAGGTCCCGCACGGGCATGGAGGAGGAGACCACCAGGTTGGCGCCGTCCGGCGCGCCTGCCAGGACCGCTCGTGCCACACCGGGCTCGCTCAGCTCGAGCTCCGCGCCGGCATCGAGCTCGCCGCTCAGGGCGCGCTGCGCGGCGGCCTCCGCCGCCCGCCACTGCGCGAGCCAGGGGGAGTCCCCGTGGGCCCACCCGAGATGCTCGGCGAGCGACCCCATGAAGGCGCCGGGGTCGGCGGCCACCACGTGGGACGCGGCCCGCTCGGGGTCCGCCCAGCGGCCGAACGGGTCGACCAGGACCTGGGGCACCTGCGGCCCCAGGGTGGCCAGCCACCGGGAGAGCACCTTGGACGCCCACGGGCTGCCCAGGCGCACGACCACCTCGGGGCGCCACGCGGCGACCTCCGGTATTCGCAGGAGGGCGTCCGCGGCGGCGACGACCGGCGGCGCCGGCAGGCGGCAGCCGGAGCGGGGGTCGGCGAGCACCGGCCAGCCCAGCCGGCGGGCGGCGTCGAGGACCGACGCCGGGTCGCCGGCGCCGGCGCCGGCGACGATCAGCCCCCGGCGGCCGGCGAAGGATTCGAGCAGCCGCCCCGCCGAGTCCCCTTCCGCCCAG
>JAJYLA010000233.1 GCA_021788115.1 Actinomycetes bacterium
CGTGTGCGGCCAGGTCGAGGGCGGGCAGCACGCCGCCCCGGTGGCCCCGCCGCTCGGCCGCCCAGCGGGAGCCGGCCAGCGAGACACCGGCGGGCGGGGCGCCGGCGGCGGGGGCGGCGGCGGGGGGGGTGGCGCCGGGGGGGGCGAGGAGCACGATCTGGCTGCCAGCGACGAGCCCGACGCCCGGGGGTCGCCGCTCGAGGTGATCCACGAGGCCGAGGGTCCCGATGACGGGGGTGGGCTCGATGTCGTGACCGCGGCTCTCGTTGTAGAGGCTGACATTGCCGCCGATCACCGGGATGCCGAGGGCGAGGCACGCCTCGGACATCCCGTCGATGGCCTCCGACAGCTGCCACATCACCTCGGGGTGCTCCGGGTTGCCGAAATTGAGGCAGTTGACCAGGGCCACCGGGCGCGCCCCCACGCAGGCCACGTTGAGCGTCGACTCGGCGACGACGAGAGCGGTGCCAGCCCGCGGGTCGAGAGAGCACCAGCGGGCATTGCCGTCCGTGGACAGCGCCATCGCCCGGGTCCGGCCGTCTGTGGGGGCGGGGACGCCGGGGCCGGCGAGCCGGAGCAGGGCGGCGTCGCCGCCAGGGGCCACGACGGTGTTGAGGAAAAGCTGGTGGTCGTACTGGCGGTACACCCAGGAGGGGTCCTCCAGCAGCGCCAGCAGGTCGGCCCCGCAGTCGGCCGGCGGCTCGAGCAGGGAGGGGTCGTCGGCCCGGCGGGCGTCGAGATCGGCGGGGCGCGCCATGGGCCGGTTGTAGACCGGCGCGTCGTCGTGGAGGCTGGCCGCGGGGACATCCGCCAGGACCTCGCCATCCCAGCCGTCGAGGATGCGCAGCTGGCCCGAGGACGTGACGCGCCCGACCACCGTGGCCCGGACCTCCCAGCGGCTGCACACCTCGAGGACCCGGTCGAGCGATCCCGGCGTCACGATGGCGAGCATCCGCTCCTGGCTCTCGCTGGTCATCACCTCCCAGGGCTCCATGCCGGGCTCGCGGCGCGGAACAGCGGTGACGTCGACGTCCATGCCGACACCCCCGCGCGAGGCGGTCTCGCTGGTAGCGCACGTGAGCCCCGCCCCGCCGAGATCCTGGATGCCGACGACGAGGGACTCGTCGAGAAGCTGGAGGCACGCCTCGATGAGCCTCTTTTCCTCATAAGGATCCCCCACCTGCACGTTCGGTCTCTTGGCGGCTTCGGCGGACGCATCATCGCCGAAGCCGGCCGACGCCAGGACGCTGACACCGCCGATTCCGTCCCTACCGGTGAGGCTGCCGAGAAGGACGGCAAGGTTGCCTTCACCGGACGCCCGACCCAGGACCAGCCTGCTCTTCGGGAGCACGCCGCAACACAGCACATTGACCAGGGGGTTGTCCGAATAACAGTCGTCGAATGCGACTTCGCCGCCGATAGTCGGGACCCCGACGGAGTTGCCGTATCCCGAGATTCCCGCCACGACGCCGGTCGCAATCCAGCGTGACCGGGCATCCGTTGGAGGACCAAACCTGAGGGGGTCCATTAGCGCTATGGGCCGGGCGCCCATCGTGAAAATATCTCGTAAGATTCCGCCGACGCCGGTCGCTGCACCCTGGTAGGGCTCGATGGCCGAGGGGTGATTGTGGCTCTCGATCCGCAGCGCCACAGCAAGGCCGCCGCCGGCGTCGATCACGCCGGCGTTTTCACCGGGGCCGACCAACACGTCGGGCCCCTCTGTCGGCAGCCGCTTCAGGTGCACCCGGCTCGACTTGTACGAGCAGTGCTCGCTCCACATGACGGCGTACATGGCGAGCTCGAGGTGGTTGGGCTCGCGCCCGAGAATCCGTTGGATCTCCCCGGCTTCGTCGTCGGTGAGCCCCAGGGCCCGGTGGATCGCGCCGTGCATGGATATGACCCTACTGTGCGCCTGGGACGGTCCGGAACACCGTGGGGGACGAGGTGCGTTCCGTTGCAACAATGGCGGAGGACGCGATCCCGGCAACAATGGCGGAGGACGCGATCCCGCCGTGGCGCGTAGCCTCTGTGTCGGAGAAGTGTAAAATAGTGTTCCGTATGCCCACCAAAGCAATTCCCCGTAAGGCCCAGCGAGCAAAGTCGGCCATGTCAGACGAACACAAGCAGGCTCTCGCCATTGGACGCGAGGAGAGCCGCGCCGTTCGGCGATATCTCGAAGCCCTGGAAGCGCACAAACCCAAGCGTGGGCGCAAGCGCACAGCGGAGAGCATTCAATCACGCCTCGAGCAGATCGACGATCGCATGGCCACGGCTGATCCGCTGACCAGGGTGCATCTCGCGCAAGAGCGTTTCAACCTCGAAGCCGAGCTCGCATCCAAAGGCGACACGGTCGATATCCAGGCCCTCGAAGACGACTTCGTCGTGGCCGCTCGCGGCTATGGCGAGCGCAAGGGAATCGGTTACGCGGCGTGGCGCGCCGCCGGCGTAGACGCCTCGGTTCTGCGCCGGGCGGGCATTCCCCGGACGCGCAGCTGACCCGCCGGCGGTTGCCGGCGCCGGGCGGGGGCACAGGCGCCCGGCCGCGGCGCGGCACAGGCACGTGGCCGCGGTGCGGCAAGGGCACAGCGGGCGGCGAGGCGGCTCAGGCGTGCACTACGGCGCCGAGGAGGGCGCCGAGGAGGACCCTGCC
>JAJYLA010000089.1 GCA_021788115.1 Actinomycetes bacterium
GTTCCACCGCGGCAAAGCCGGGGCCGCCCCCGGCGAACCCCGGCCCTTCCGGCGGCGGCCCCGCCGGCGGGGCCGCCGCCGCCTGGCTGCCGACGCCGAGGCCTGTGGCGAGGAACGCCCCGCCGACGCCGGCGCCGCCCTTCGCCATGCCCTCGCCGGCGCCGAGGGCCATCTCGCCGGCGCCGTACTGCTGGAAGCCGCCGGCCAGGCGCGAGTACGCCGTGTCCTTGGCGAGCGTCTTGAGCTGCGCCTCGTCCTGGTCGGAGAGGTTGATGTCGAAGTTGCCCATGCGCACCAGGGCGACGCCGTAGGGCGCCAGCTGGGCGTTGCCCGCCTCGATCACCGCCTTCTCGATCGACGGCGTGTAGGCCGACAGGCCGAGGATGGGCCAGCCGTTGCGCACGATCTGGACCGTCATCTCGGTGCGCATCACCTTGAGCAGCTGGTCGCTGACCCAGCCGGTGATGGCGTCGTTGTCCACGACGTCGACCGTGCCCACCAGGTTGGTCACGAGGGCCACCGGGTCCCGGACCTGCAGCGAGTAGTCGCCGTAGACGCGCAGTGTCACGATCAGCCCGGTCTGGGGGTCCTGGACGTCGTCGATGCGGCCCCCGAAGCTGTTGCCGGCGTACTCGCGGGTCCCGACGAAGTAGAGCTCGGCCCTGTAGGCGTTGCCGCCGGTCGCGAGGTCGATCAGGGCGCCGAGCGCGGGCAGCTCCTCGGCGTCGATCTGGTGGCGGCCCGGCCCCATCGTCGCCACCACGTGGCCGGTGTTGACGAAGAGCGCCGCCTCGTCCGCGTCGACGATCGCCCGCGTCTGCTTGCGGATGCTGTGGTCGGGCCACTTGTAGACGATCTGGTGCTTGCGATCGTCGGGGACCGCTATGAACTCGCGTCCGAGCAGCGCCATGACTTCTCCGTCTTCGCTGATGGGAATCCTTCCTGCTCAGGGTAGGGGACGGCCGCAGCGCCGGGCGGCCTGCGGAGCTGAAATCCTCCGAAGACCGCAGGTCCTTGCAGGATCCTCCTGGCGCCCGCACCGGCCCCCGGACCTCGCCAGCGGGGCGCCCGGCGCCCCCCGACGTGTTACGGCAGGGCCCCGGCGGCCGGGCCGCCCGAAAGGCGCCCTCGAAAGTCCGGCCGGTACAATGACGGCCCTGCGCCCGGCCCGCCCGAGCGACGAGGCAGCCAGAAAACGCCTAGAAAGGCAGGATCGATCTGTGAGCGACGCCCCCCCAGCCCGCTTCGAATCACCCGCCGCGGTCCGGGAGGGCCTGCGCACGGTGAGCTACCTCGCCGATGAGGGCATCGCCGGTGTCGTCTTCCTCGCCGAGAGACTGGGCAAGCCGGTTCTGGTCGAGGGACCGGCCGGCACGGGCAAAACGCAGCTGGCCAAGTCCGTCGCCGAGCTGACCGGGGCTCGCCTGATCCGCCTGCAGTGCTACGAGGGCCTCGACGAGTCGAAGGCGCTCTACGAGTGGAACTACAAGAAGCAGCTGCTGCGCATCCAGGCGCAGCGCGTCGCGGAGGGTTCGGGGGGATCGTGGGAGGACATCGAGGAGGACATCTTCTCCGAGCCGTTCCTCCTCACCAGGCCGCTCCTCGAGGCGATCCGGGCGGAGGATCCGGTCGTGCTGCTCGTCGACGAGGTGGACCGCGTGGAGGTGGAGACCGAGGCGCTTCTCCTGGAGATCCTCTCGGACTACCAGGTGTCCATCCCCGAGCTGGGAACGGTGAGCGCCACCCAGATCCCGCTGGTGTTCCTCACCTCCAACAGCACCCGCGAGCTCTCCGAGGCGTTGAAGCGCCGCTGCCTGTTCCTGCACATCGACTACCCCGACATCGAGCGCGAGCGCGAGATCGTCCTCACGCGCGTTCCGGGCATCTCCGAGGCCCTCGCCGACCAGGTGGTCCGAATCGTGCGGTCGGTCCGCAGCCTGGAGCTCAAGAAAGCGCCGTCGGTCTCAGAGACCCTGGACTGGGCGCGCACGCTGCTGATCCTCGGCATCGAGTCCGTCGACGCCCAGACCGCCACGGCCACCTTGCACATCCTGCTCAAGTACCAGTCCGACATCGACAAAGCCGCCAAGGACCTCGCCGGGTCCGTCGCGCCGTCCCGGTAGGCGCTGCGGGGACCGGATGGACGCAGCGAACACGATGGCGCCGCTGCCGCCCGGCAGCTCCGCCGGCCTGCTCGAGTCCCTGGCCGGCTTCGTCAAGGAGTTGCGTGCCGCCGGCATACCGGTGAGCCTCACGGAGAACCTCGACGCCATGGAGGCGCTTCGCCATGTTCCCCTCGAGGACCGGGACGCGTTCAAGTATGCCCTCGCGGCGACCCTGGTGAAGAGCAACGCCCACTGGAAGGCGTTCGAGACGGTCTTCGAGGTGTACTTCTCCCTGCGAGGACGCCAGTACCGCCTGACCGACGACACGGGCGGGGAGGAAGAGGAGCAGCTGATCGCGCAGCTGCTCGGCTCGCGTGAAGGGGAGGGCAGCAGCGCCGAAGGCCTCACCCCCGAGCAGCTCGCCGAGCTGCTGTTCCGGGCTCTCATGGACGGCAACGACGCGATGCTGCGCGCCGTCGCCCGCGCCGCGGTCACCCGCTACGCCGGCATGGAGCCGGGCCGGCCGGTGGGCGGCACCTACTACCTGTACCGCACCCTCCGCCAGCTCGACCTCGACGCCGTCTTGGACAAGATGCTCGCCGCGGCGCGCGATCAGACACGCGGCGACAGGACCGAGCTCGAGGACCGCCTTGCACGCGAGGAGTACGAGGCGCGCCTCGAAGCGCTGCGCCGGGAGATCGAGGCCGAGATCCGCCGGCGCCTGGTGGCCGACCGGGGGGCCGAGGCGGTGGCCAAGTCGTTGAGAAAGCCGCTGCCCGAGGACATCGACTTCATGCACGCCAGCCGCGAGGAGCTCGTCGCCCTGCGCAGGGCGATCGCCCCGTTGACCCGCAAGCTGGCGGTGCGCCTCGCCCGCAAGCGGCGCCACGGCAGGAAGGGTCCCCTGGACTTTCGCAGCACCGTGCGCCACTCTTTGCCCTACGGGGGGGTTCCGGCGGACCCGCGGTTCCGCTACCCCCGGCCGTCGAAGCCGGAGATCGTCGTGATCGCCGACATCTCGGGGTCGGTGGCCGCCTTCGCCCGCTTCACGCTGCAGATGGTGTACGCCATCAGCTCGCAGTTCTCCAGGGTGCGGTCTTTCGTGTTCATCGACGGGATCGACGAGGTGACCGACTACTTCCGCGGCACCGAAGACATCGGCGCCGCCATCCACCGCATCAACACCGAGGCCGACGTGATCTGGGTCGACGGGCACTCCGACTACGGCCACGCCTTCGAGGCGTTCTGGGACCGGTGGGGCCGGGAGCTGAACTCGAAGACCACGGTGCTGCTCCTCGGCGACGCCCGCAACAACTACCACGCCGCCCAGGCCTGGGTGCTCGCCGAGGTCGCCAAGAAGGTGCGCCACATCTACTGGCTCAACCCGGAGCCCCGCTCGTACTGGGACACGGGTGACTCGATCGTCAGCCAGTACGCCACGCACTGCGACGGAGCCCACGAGTGCCGCAACTTGAAGCAGCTGGAGCGTTTCGTCGAACAGCTGGGCTGAGCGGCCGGCGGTCAGGCGCGCACCTGGCCGGAGCCGACGACCAGGTACTTCGTGCTGGTGAGGGCCCGCAACCCCATCGGGCCGCGGGCGTGCAGCTTCTGGGTGCTGATGCCGATCTCCGCGCCGAAGCCGAACTCCTCGCCGTCGGTGAAGCGGGTCGACGCGTTGACCATGACGGCGGCGGCGTCGACCTCCCGCTGGAAGCGCTGAGCAGCCCCGAGATCCGACGTCACGATCGCCTCGGTGTGGCCCGTGCCGAAGCGGCGGATGTGCTCGATCGCCTCGTCGAGATCGCCGACAACCCTCACGCTCAAGATGAGATCGAGGAATTCACGGGCGTAGTCCTCGTCGGTCGCCGGTAGGACCCGGTCGGCACCGAGGATGCCGACCGTTTCGGCGTCGCCCCGCAACTCGACGCCGGCGAGGCCGGGCGCGACGAGCCTCAAGAACCGCTCGGCCACGTCGGCGTGCACGAGGAGGGACTCGGCGGCGTTGCAGACGCTGGGGCGCTGAGTCTTGGAGTTGACGACGATCGCCGCCGCCATGTCGAGGTCGGCGGCGGCGTCGACGTAGACGTGGCAGTTGCCGTCGCCGTCGATCACGTAGGGGACCGTGGCGTTCTCGAGGACAGCGGATATCAAAGAGGGGCCGCCACGCGGGATGAGGCAGTCGATCACACCCCGCATCCGCATGAAGTCGACGACGGACTCGCGGCTGGTGTCCTCCACGAGGAGCAGGGCGTCGGGCGGGATGCCGACCTTGTCGTAGCCGTCGCGCAGCACGCCGGCGATGGCCTGGTTGGACCGCAGGGCGGCCGTGCTGCCGCGCAGCAGCGCCGCGTTGCCCGACTTCAGGCACAGGCCGGCGGCGTCGCTGGTGACGTTGGGCCGGTTCTCGTAGATGATCCCGACGACCCCGAGGGGGACGCGGACCTGCCGGATCTGGAGGCCGTTGGGCCGGACCCACCCGCCGACTACCTCGCCGACGGGGTCGGCGAGCGATGCCACCTGGCGCAGGCCGGCCGCCATCGATCGAACGCGGGCTTCGGTCAGGCGCAGCCTGTCCACGACCGTCGCCGTGGTGCCCGCCTCTTGCGCCGCTGCGACGTCCGCGGCGTTGGCCTCGAGGACCTCGGCGGAGCGCGTCTCGAGCAGCTCGGCGGCGGCGTGGAGGGCCGCGTCCTTGGCCGCCGTCGACGCGGTGGCCAGCACCCGGCCGGCGACCCGGGAACGGCCACCGAGGTCGTGCAGCTGCTGACTGGTCACCGCCCGAGAGTACCGTAGCCTCAGATGCTGCCCCAGCTGCCCCGACCGGTGCACCGCCCGAGCATCGCCCGCGCCGCGGTCTCGCCCACCGCGATCGGCGTCACGGCTGCGGGCGTCGCAATCGGTGCGGCGGAGCACTCGGTCCTCCTCATGGTCGTGCTCGGCGCCGGCGCCTGGATGGCGCGCGTGGCGGCCGCCGCCGTCGCCCGGCTCCGCCGACGCGCACACGCCGCACCGGCGCCCGACATCGACCCCTGGGCGCTCCCGGAGCCGTGGAGGGACCTGGTGCGCCAGGCGGTCGGCGCCCAGGAGCGCCTCGAATCCGCGCTGGGAGCCTGGCCCCCCGGGCCTCTCCGCGACCGCCTCGGCTCGGTGCAGGCGGACCTGCGCCGCCAGGTCGCCGACGTGTGGGAGATCGCCCGGCGGGGCGCGGCGCTCGAGGGCTGGCCCGCGGCACGGGCGGGGGCGCCGAGCGCCGCGGAGCTCTCGGAGCGGCTGAGCCGGACCCAGGCGGAGCGGCGGGCCCTCGAGCGACAGGCGCCGGCGCCGCGGGAGGCGCTCGCCCGCACGGAGGAGGCGCTGGCGGCTCAGCTCCGGGCGGCGCGCCGGGCCGAGGAGACGTCGAGGGCGTTCGAGGACAGGCTGCGGCTCCTCACGGCCCGCTTCGACGAGGCGGTCACCTCGATTCTCCAACTGGGTGTCGAGGGTGTCGAGGGTGTCGGTGACCGGGCGGTCGCCGACGCCGGCCGCTCCGTCGATGCGCTGACCGACGAGGTCACCGCCTTGCGGGAGGGGCTGGCGGAGGTCGTCCGGGTCCAGGAAGCGGTCGGCTCGCCGCCGGCGGCCGGCGGCCCGGCGCTCCCGCCCGCCGGGGCGCCGCCCGCAGCACCGGGGCCCTAGCATGGCGCACATGCGCATGATCGACGTGCTGAGGCGGCGGTGGCGGTATTTCACCGCCAAGACCGAGAGCCGGTTCGAAGCCGGCGCCGACCCCAAGGTGCAGCTCGAGCAGGCCATCGCTGACGCGCAGGAGCAGCACCGGCGCCTCGTCGAGCAGGCAGCCAACGTCGTCGCCAACCAGAAGCAGCACGAGATGCAGCTCAACCGGGCCATGGAGGAGCTCGAGAAGGTCAACGCGTCGACCCGCCAGGCGCTCATGATGGCCGAGCAGGCGTGGCGCCAGGGGGACACGGCCAAGGCACGCGAGTACAACCAGACGGCCGAGGCGTTCGCCAACCGCTTGATCGCCACGGAGAACCAGGTCGACGATCTGAAGACGCTGAGCCTCCAATCCGCGCAGGCCGCCGACCAGGCCCGCGCGGCGGTGCAGCAGAACTCGCTCGCCCTCCAGCAGAAGCTGGCCGAACGACAGAAGCTGCTCTCGCAACTGGACCAGGCGAAGATGCAGGAGCAGCTCAACCGGGCGATGAGCAGCCTCAGCCAGACCGTCGATCAGGGAGCGCCGTCGCTCGATCAGGTCCGCGCCAAGATCGAGGCGCGCTACGCGCGGGCCATCGGCACCTCCGAGCTGAGCGGCCAGACCGTCGAAGCCCGGATGCTCGAAGTGCAGCAGGCAGCGATGGGGGTGGAGGCGCGCGACCGCCTGGACGCGATGCGCGCGGAGCTGGGGCTTCCCGCCGCGCCTACCCAGGAGCTCGCCGCCGGCGAGGCCAGCCCGGGTGCGCTGTCCGCAGGCGCGGAGGCCCCGGCCGCCGGGACGAACGCGCCTTCGGGCACCGCCGCAGGCTCTTCCTCCGCCGAGCAACCCGACACGCCGTCGGAGCCGGTGTAGGCGCAGCGGGCCGCCCCGGCCGGCGGCCGCCCCAGCCGGCGGCCGCCCCACCCTGCCGTGCGCCGCCGTCCCCGTTCGGCGGCGCTCAGGTCCCCGCCGTCCGCTCCTCGTGGCCTCCGAACTCCTTCCGCATCGCCGAGAGGACCCGGCCGGCGAAGTCCGCCTCGCCGCGGGAGGAGAAGCGCTCGTAGAGGGCCGCGGTCACCACGTGCGCCGGCACGCCCTCGTCGATCGCGGCCATCACCGTCCAGCGCCCCTCGCCCGAGTCGGACACCCGCCCTTCGAAGGCCTCGAGCTTGGGGTCGGCGTGCAGCGCGACGGCGGTGAGGTCGAGCAACCACGACGCGATCACGCTGCCCCGCCGCCACACCTCGGCCACCTCGGCCGTGTCGATCTCGTAGCTGTAGTACTCGGGGTTGAACAGCGGCGTGGTCTCGGCGTCCGCCTCCCCGGCCGAGCGGAGCCCGACGTCGGCCTTGTGCAGCACGGCCAGCCCCTCCGCGTAGGCGGCCATCACGCCGTACTCGATGCCGTTGTGAACCATCTTGACGAAGTGGCCGGCGCCGGCGGGCCCGCAGTGGAGGTAGCCCTGCTCGGCCCGGCTCGGCGCGCCGGTGCGGCCCTCGGACCGGGGCGCGGCGTCGACGCCGGGGGCGAGCGTCTCGAAGATCGGGTCGAGGTGGGCGACGACGTCCGGCTCACCGCCGATCATCAGGCAGTACCCCCGCTCGAGGCCGAACACTCCTCCGCTCGTGCCGACGTCGACGTAGTGGACGCCGGAGGCGGCGACGGCGGCGGATCGGTGGATGTCGTCGCGGTAGTAGGAGTTGCCCCCGTCGACGATGATGTCGCCGGGACCGAGGGCCGCCGCCACCCTCTCGACGGTCTCGCCGGTGTAGGCGGCCGGGACCATCACCCACACGGCTCGCGGGGTATCCAGCTTGGACACAAGATCCTCGACGCTCGACGCCGCGGTGGCGCCCTCGGTCTGCAGCGCCCTGGCGGCATCCGGGTTGACGTCGTAGACGACGCACGAGTGACCGCCCCGCAGAAGCCGGCGCACCATGTTGGCGCCCATTCGCCCGAGTCCGACCATGCCGAGTTGCACGCGAGACCTCCTTCTGGTTGGTCTGGTTGGTTCTCCGGGTTTCCATCCTCGCACCACCGGCCGGCGATCCGTGCAGCCGGGGGGCTCCCCGGAGAAACCGGCCGCCCCCAGGCTCTACCCGGACCCGGGCGGCCGGCCCCACCCCCCGTCCCCGGGCGGCGGCTGCCACGGCGGACCGCCGGGTGGCGGCCCACCGGGTGGCGGCCAGAGGGGCGCCCCCGGGCCGGCGGCGGGCGGGGGACGCCGGCGGTTGCGCCGGCGAACGAGCAGCACGATCACGAGGGTGACGGCGCAGGCGACGGCCGCGAGGACAGCGACGGCCACGATCGCCCCCTGGCGCGCCGCCGAGCCGACCGTGGTGCGGTTCCACGCGGGGTTGCGCGCCCCGAACGTCGCCTGCAGCTGGGCGAAGGTGTAGGAGCGCCTGAGCGTCGCCCCCCGGCCGTGCGCGGACACCTCGAGCAGGTCGAATCGCTGGTGCAGCTTGCGCCAGACGATGGAGGCTACGTCACGGTCGGTGGCGTCCGTGGGGGCCACGCCGACCGACACGCCCACCGTCACCTCGTCGCCGCCGCCCGGCGCCCGGCTGTAGCCGACGTGGACGGACTGGTATCCCGCGTCGTGCAGGGCCTGCTGGGTGTCGACGTAGGAGCGCACGACCGAGCACCCGGCCAGGAGACCCGCCAGGACGACCGCGGCGAACGCGCCGGCGACCGTGGCGACGAAAAGGCCTGCGGGCCGCCGTGTCGGGCGCCGCGGGGCGTTTCCGTCCGCGCCGGCCCCGGGGAGAGCAGGCCCCGTTGCGCTCACGGCAGAAGGACGAGATCGTCGCGGTGGATGACCTCGTGCGGCACGTCCTCGGGAAGCTCCGCCGTGCGGCGGCCGGCGAGCTTCTCGAGCACCGAGGCGTCGTGGCGCACCAGGCCCTTGGCGAAAACCCGGCCGTCGGGCCCCGCCACCTCGACCGCGTCGTCGACGTCGAAGTCCCCCGTCACCGACACGACACCGGCGGGCAGGAGCGAGACGCCCCTCTCGGTGAGGGCCTGGCGGGCGCCCTCGTCGACCACCACCGTGCCCGACGCCCCCAGCGCGAACGCGATCCACAGCTTGCGGGCGGCGAGCCGCTTCTGGCGGGCCACGACGACCGTGCCGACCCCCGGGACCCCTGCCGCCGCGTCCGCCAGCACGCCCGGGCGCGCCGCGGAGGCGATCACCGTGCGAACCCCCGACCACGCGGCGATCTTCGCGGCGGCAAGCTTGGACGCCATGCCCCCGCTGCCCCGGTCGGTGCCGGCGCCGCCGGCCACGCTCTCGAGCTCGTGATCGACCTCGACGACCTCCTCGATCAACGACGCCTCCTCCACGGCTCGCGGGTCGCCCGTCAGGAGCCCGGCGGTGTCGGTGAGCAGCACCAGAACGTCTGCCTGGAGGAGGTGCGAGACGAGGGCGGCGAGCCTGTCGTTGTCCCCGAAGCGGATCTCGTCGTCGGCGACGGCGTCGTTCTCGTTGACGACGGGCACGACGCCGAGCTCGAGCAGGACGCTGAGCGTCTGGCGGGCGTGCAGGTACTGCTGGCGATTGACGAAGTCCAGCGGGGCGAGGAGGACCTGCCCGCCGACGAGGCCGTGGGAGGCGAGGGCCCGGTTGTAGTGGCCGACGAGGTGCACCTGGCCGACCGCGGAGAGCGCCTGCAGGACAGCCGGGTTCGACGACCGCGGCTCGTGCATGTCGAGGACGGTAAGGCCGGCGGCGATCGCCCCGCTCGACACGACGACCACCCTGTCGCCGGCGGCGCGTAGCGCCGCCACCTCCTCGCAGAGCTTGTCGATCGCCGCGGGGACGATCGCACCGGAGGGGTCGGTCAGCGAGGAGGTGCCGATCTTGACGACGACGAGCCGGCTGCGCCCCGCGGCCGGCGGGTTCACGCACCCTCCTCGGGCTCGTAGTCGAACTCGAAACCCCCGATGCGAACCCGGTCCCCCGAGCGCGCACCCGACCGGGCGAGTGCCCGGTCCACGCCGAGCCCGCGTAGGCGCCCCTGGGCGTAGGCGAGGGCCTCGGGGATGGTCAGGTCCGACAGCGCGACCGCTCGCTCCGCCGCGCGCCCGCTCACGACCCACCCGCCCGAGTCGTCGCGGGCGACCGCCACCCCGGCGGGCTCGGGGCGGTGGACCACGAACCGCTGCGGCCCCGGCATCCGGGCGCGCGCCTCTTCCACCAGTTGCGCCATGCCGGCGAGCAGCGAACGGATCCCCTCCCCCGTCAGCGCCGACAGGCGGGGGCCGTCCCAGGCGGTGTCGGGGGCGGCGACGTCGGCCTTGGAGCCGACCACCAGCCGGGGCCGCGACAAAAGGGCCGGCTGGTAGCGGCCCAACTCCTCGAGCAGGACCCGCTCCTGCCCGGCGGGTGCCGTGCCGTCGGCGGGGGCGAGGTCGACGAGGACGACCAGCACCCGCGCCCGCTCGATGTGGCGCAGGAAGCGGTGCCCCAGCCCTCGCCCCTCGCTGGCACCCTCGATCAGCCCGGGGATGTCGGCCACCACCAGCTCGTGCTCGCCGAAACGGACCACACCGAGGTGCGGCACGAGTGTCGTGAAGGGGTAGTCGGCGATCTTCGGCTTCGCCGCGGAGATCGTCGAGATCAGCGTGCTCTTGCCGGCGTTGGGCAGGCCGACGAGCGCCACATCCGCCATCAGCTTCAACTCGAGGTTGAGCCAGCGCTCCTCCCCGAGCTCCGCCTGCTCGGCGAAGGCGGGGGCCCGCCGGCGGTTGGACAGGAAGCGGGCGTTGCCGCGGCCGCCGCGGCCGCCGCGGGCGGCGAGCCAGCGATCCCCGGCCGAGCCGAGATCGGCGAGCACCTCCCCGTCGATGCCGTGCACCACCGTGCCCTCCGGCACGGGAACGTCGAGCGACGCGCCCGCCTTGCCGTGGCGGGCCTTGCCCATCCCGTGGGTCCCGCTTCCGGCCCGCCGGTGCGGATGGTCCCGGAAGGCGAAGAGAGACGCGACGTTGCGGTCCGCCACGAGCCACACGTCGCCGCCGTCGCCGCCGTCGCCGCCGTCAGGACCGCCCCTGGCCACGTGCGCCTCCCGCCGGAACGACACGGCCCCCGCGCCCCCGTCGCCGGCTTTGACGTGGACCTGGGCTTCGTCTACGAACTCGGACACGGTGGGCAGCCGGCTACCGATCCGGCGCTCCCGGGCCCGCCGAAGCTCCGCCGGGCGCGCTCAGGCCTGCACGGCAAGGATGTCGACGAGCCTGCGTCCCTTGCGGCTGCCGAACTTGACCGTGCCGTCCGTCAGCGCGAACAGGGTGTCGTCGCCGCCGCGGCCCACGTTCTCCCCCGGATGGAAGTGTGTCCCCCGCTGGCGGACGATGATCGAGCCGGCGGGGACGGCCGTGCCGTCGAAGACCTTCACGCCGAGGCGCTTGGCCTGGGAGTCGCGGCCGTTTCGGGTGGAACCGCCGCCTTTGGTCTTGGACATGCTCTATCCCTCCCGGGTGATCCCGGTGATCTCAACGGTCATGTAGTGCTGGCGGTGACCCCAGCTGCGACGCGCGCGGGTCTTCGGCTTGTAGGTGAACCCGCGGACCTTCGGCCCCTTCGTGAAGCCCACGACCCTCCCCGACACCGAAGCGGATGCCAGCTCGTCCGGGCGCGACAGCACGGTGGACCCGTCCACCACCAGGACCGGGGAGAAGCTCACCTCGTCGCCTTCGGATGCCCGGAGCAGCTCGACGGCGAGGGTCTGGCCCTCCTCGACGCGCTCCTGCTTGCCGCCTGTCTTGATCACCGCATACACAAGTGGGACAGTATATCCGCTGGCGGACCGCCCTTCGAAGCGGGGGTTACAAGAGGGACTCGTCGAAGACGATGCCCCGGCCGCCGCACGTGGGGCAGGTCTCCGAGAAGGACTCGACGAGCCCCTCCGAGATGCGCTTGCGGGTCATCTCCACGAGGCCGAGCTCCGATATGTCGAACACCTGGGTGCGCGTCTTGTCGCGGGCCAGCGCCGCCCGGAAGGTCCTGATCACCTCGGCCCGGTTGGCGGCGATCTCCATGTCGATGAAGTCGATGACGATGATCCCGCCGATGTCGCGCAGGCGCAGCTGGCGGGCGATCTCCTCCGCCGCCTCCAGGTTGTTGCGGAAGACCGTCTCCTCGAGGTTGGACGTGCCGACGTTCTTGCCGGTGTTGACGTCGATCACGGTGAGCGCTTCGGTCCGCTCGATGATGAGCGACCCTCCCGACGCGAGCCACACCTTGCGGTCGAGCGCCTTGTGGATCTGCTCGTGCACGTGATAGCGCTCGAAGATGGGGAGCGGGTCGTCGGCGTCGCCGTACCACTCGACCCGGTCGGCCAGCTCGGGGCTGAAGCTGCCGACGTAGTCGCGGACCCCTTCGAAGAGGCGGCGGTCGTCGATGACGACGCCGCGGTAGTCGCGGTTGAACTCCTCCCGGATGACGCGCACCGCCATGTCGGGCTCACGGTAGAGAAGTGTCGGCGCCCTCGATTCCTTCGCCAGCGAGTCGATGCGCTCCCACTGCTGCTGGAGCCGGGCCACGTCGCGCTGAAGCTCGTCGGCGGTGGCGCCCTCCGCGGCCGTGCGCACGATCAGGCCGTGACCGCTCGGGCGTATGTCGTCGAGGATCCGCCGCAGCCGCTTGCGCTCGTCGTCGGAGAGCCGCTTGGAGATCCCGTACGTGTCGCTGCCGGGAATCAGCACCACGAACCGGCCGGGCAGGGACACCTCCTGGGTGAGGCGGGCCCCCTTGGTGCCGATCGGGTTCTTGGTGACCTGGCAGACGATCGTCTGGCCGGTCTTGAGGAGCTGCTCGATGCGGGCGTCACGGGCGATGCCGGGGAGCCGGCCGCGTGTGGGCGCTCCGCCACCGGAGACGGAGGCGGGGTCGAGGTCCTCCCTGTCGTAGCGGACGTCGCCGCGGTAGAGCACCGCGTTCTTGGGTGTGCCGATGTCGACGAAAGCAGCCTCCATGCCGGGCAGGACGTTCTGGACCCGGCCGAGGTAGACGTTGCCGTCGATCTCGGTGGCGTCGTCCGCCGGCCGCGAGACGTAATGCTCGATGAGCGAGCGCCCTTCGAGGACCGCGATCTGGGTGGAGGCGGGCCGCGAGTGGACGACCATCAGGTACCGGCCGACCGGACGGCCCTTGCGCTCCCTTCCCCGCCGGCGGGCGAGCGTCTCGGTGTCCACGAGGACGGGGTCGTCGATGAGCACGGCCTCCACGGCACGGCGGTCGCCGCCGCGGTCGCCGCCGCGGACCC
>JAJYLA010000234.1 GCA_021788115.1 Actinomycetes bacterium
CGAGGTCCATGGCCGCCACCGCCTCGGCCACCCGGCGCGGCTCGTCGTCGTCGAACCAGGTGGGACGCCCGGTCTTGATGGCGCAGAAGCCGCAGGCGCGGGTGCAGACGTCGCCGAGGATCATGACCGTCGCGGTGCGCTGGTCCCAGCACTCGCCGATGTTCGGGCACCGCGCCTCCTCGCAGACGGTGTGGAGGGTGAGGCCACGCATGAGGTCCTTGAGGCCGAAGTAGCGCTCGCCGGTCGGGACGCGGGCGCGGATCCAGTCGGGGTGGCGGCGCGGCACGAGGTGGTTGCCAGGGACCGCGGGCGGGGTGACTCCGGGCTCCGGCACGCCCCCCATCGCGATGGTCGGTACCTCGAAGGCGTGCGGGTGCCCGGCGGCCGATCCCTGGAGGATCGGCAGGTCGCGGGTCACCGGCTCACCAGATCGCCGTCTGCGCGTCGACCGACTCGAGCCAGCGCTTGACGTCCTGCATGAAGCGTCCCATCTGGGCGCCGTCGGTGGCCCGGTGGTCGAAGCTCGAGCAGATGTACATCATCGAGCGGATCGCGATCGCCTCGCCGGACGGCGTGTCGACCACCACCGGTCGACGCTGGATCGCCTCCATGGTGAGGATGGCGATCTCGGGGACGTTGACGATAGGGGCGCTGACCACCGACCCGAACCACCCGGTGTTGTCGACGGTGAACGTCCCGCCCTGCAGGTCCTCGAGGCGAAGCCGGTTGGCGCGGGCGCGCTCGGCGAGCTCGACCACCGCGCGGTTGAGCCCGTTGATGCTGAGCCGGTCGGCGTCGTGGACGACCGGCGCGATCAGCCCGTCGTCGACCGCGACGGCCACGCTGACGTTGATGCGGGCACGGCGCAGCAGGCCCTGGTCGGTCCAGTGGCCGTTGATGTCGGGATGGCGGCGCAGGGCCTCGACGGCGGCCTTGGTGACGAACGCGACGTAGGAGAGGCCGATCCCCTCGCGCGCCTCGTACTCGCGCTTGACGCCCTCGCGGAGCGCCACGACGCCCGACATGTCGACCTCGAGCGTCAGGTACGCCATGGGCACCGACACGGCGCGGGCCATCTGCGCGGCGATCCCCCGCCGCATCTGGGTCATCGGCTTGAGCTGGTCGCCCTCGCCGAGGACGGCCGGCGGAGCCACGGGGACGGGGGCCGCGGGGGCGGCAGGCGGCGTGACGATCGGCGGGGCGGCCGACGGGCCCGTGGCCGCCAGGACCGGTGGGGCAACGGAGAACGACGCGGGCGGCGGCACCGAAGCCCGCACCCCGGCGACGGACGGCGCAACGCCTGCGCGGGACGCCACGAAGGCGAGGACGTCCTCCCGGGTCACGCGTCCGCCGTGCCCCGTGCCTCGGACCATGGCCAGGTCGACGCTGTTCTCGCGGGCGAGCCGGCGCACCGCGGGGGTGACCGGGCCCTGGTACGGCTCGTGCGCCGCGGGAACCACCGCCGGAGCCGCGCCGGTCGCCGGGGCCACCGCGGGAGCCACCGGCGGAGCCGCGAGGGCCGGCGCCTGTCCCGTGGCCGCCGGCGCCTGTCCCGTGGCCGCCGGCGCCTGTCCCGTGGCGGTCGGCGCCTGTCCCGTGGCCGCCGGCGCCTGTCCCGCCGCGACCTCGCCGGCGTCCTCAATTACGGCGATCTCCGCGCCGTTCGGCACCGTCGCCCCCTCCTGGACGAGAATCTCGGCGAGCGTGCCCTCGAACGGCGAGGGCACCTCGGCGTTGACCTTGTCGGTGATGACCTCGACGATGGGCTCGTATTTCGTCACGTGGTCGCCGACCTGCTTGAGCCAGCGGCCGATCGTCCCCTCCGCGACGCTCTCACCGAGCTGCGGCATCGTCACCCTGGGCACTTGATCATTCCTCCGAGGATCTGCTCGTCGCCCGGCGGACCCGGACACCGGCGTACTCGTACGTTGCCCCGGCCGCGACCTCCGTAGTTTCGCCGATCTCGCGGTTCGGTGCGCCGGGGGGTCGCCCCGGCAGGCTCGGCCCGGGGCCACCGGGTCCTGCCCGGAGGGATCCCGCTAACGCACATCAGGGGAGCACTACGTGCTGGGAACATGGCGCGGGCACCGGCCACCTGGCCGGATGGCCGCCCTCTGAGCCGCTCCGTCGTGTACCTCGTGCGTGGCGGCGCGGTCTCGGGCGGCAGGAGAGGATGCGTGGCGCTCCACCCGAGCCGATCGGCCCGCGTAAGGATCGTCCGGTGTTCGTCAGCGCCGGTGCCGGCTCGGCCTGCCGCTATCGCGCGTCCGGTGTTCGTCAGCGCCGCTGCCGGCTCGGCCTGCCGCTATCGCGCGCCCGGTGTTCGTCAGCGCCGCTGCCGGCTCGCGCGCAGTATCCCGGCGCCCGCGCCGGCCGGCTCTCAGTACGCGGCCAGCTGGCGGATCCCCTCGGCGATCTTGTCCGGGTTCACCATGAACCAGTCTTCGAGCGCGTGCGCGTAGGGCACCGCCGGCACGTCGGGCCCGGCCACCCGCACGATCGGGCCGTCGAGGAAGTCGAACGCCTGCTCGGCGAGGATCGCGGCGATCTCCGCCCCGTATCCCCCGAACTTGTTGTCCTCGTACGCCACCACGCACTTGCCGGTGCGCCGCACGCTGGAGAGCAGCG
>JAJYLA010000235.1 GCA_021788115.1 Actinomycetes bacterium
GCGGCCCGCCCGCCGGGCGGGCCCCCACGGCGCCGCCGACGGGGCCGGTCGGCCGGCGCCGGCGCCGGCCGGGCCAGGCGGACAGGGCGGTGCCGGCGATCATCACGGCGCCGCCGATCCAGATCCAGTCCACCAGCGGCTCGACGATCACGCCGATGACCGCCGCACCCCCCTTCTGGGCGGGCAGCGAAACGACGGTCAGGTACACGTCCTCGGCGACGCTGCTGCGGACCGACGGGGTGCCGATCTCCTCCTGGGCGAAGGGATAGTCGCTGATCGCGGGGGCGTACACCCGCCCGCCGTCGACGCGGACCCGCGCCTCGACGCCGCTGTGCGTCGAGGCGTCGACGGCCCGGGTGCCGAGATAGGTGAAGGTGTGCCCGTCGAAGCGGGTGGCATGCCCCTGTCGCAGGGTCAGCTGCCCGCGATCGGCGAACGAGTGGCTGGCGGCGAACGCCACCGCGATCACCACGACGCCCAGGTGGACGACCATCCCCCCGTTGGCCCGTCCCACGAAGCCCCGCCACCCGTTCCGGCGGGTCGCCAGGGCCACCTGCCGCACCGCCGACGCCCCGGCGAAGGCCCCCAGTCCGAAGGCCAGCAGGGGGTTGAAGCCCCGCACGCCCGCAGCGACGCAGGCGACGAGAGCGGCGACCGCCGCCGCGGCGGGCCACAGGAGCCGGGAGCGCAGCAGCTCAGCGGACGCCTTGCGCCACGGCAGGACCGGGGCGACCGCCATCATGAACAGCAGGCACACCACGATCGGCATGGTCATGCGGTCGAAGTAGGGGGCGCCGACGGTGATCTGTTGTCCGTTGACGGCCTGGGCGATCAGCGGGAACACCGTACCGAGCAGCACCACCAGGGCGAACGCCCCGAAGAGGAGGTTGTTGGCCAGGAAGGCGCCTTCACGCGACAGCGGCGAATCGATGGCCCCCGGCGACCGCAGCCGGTCGCCCCGCCACGCCAGCAGCGCCACCGTCCCCACCGCGATCACCCCGAAGAACGTGAGCAGCGCCGGCCCTATACCCGTGTTGTTGAACGAGTGAACCGACTCGAGCACACCGGACCGGGTGAGGAACGTGGCCAGGATCGTGAGGGCGAACGTCGCCATCACCAGCGACAGGTTCCACACCCGCAGCATCCCGCGGCGCTCCTGGACCATCACCGAGTGCAGGTAGGCGGTGCCGGTGATCCAGGGAAGGAAAGCGGCGTTCTCCACGGGGTCCCACGCCCAGTACCCTCCCCAGCCGAGGACCTGGTAGCTCCACCAGGCGCCGAGGATCACGCCGGCGGTCAGGAAGGCCCAGGCGAAAAGCGTCCAGCGGCGGGTCTCGATCAGCCACCCCTCGCCCACCCGGCCGGTGATCAGGCTCGCCCCGGCGAAGGCGAAGGGCACCGTGAAGCCGACCATGCCGAGGTAGAGGACCGGCGGGTGGAACGCGACGAGGATGTGATTTTGCAGCAGCGGATCGGGGCCGGGACCGTCTGTCGGGGTGACGCCGCTCACCGTCGTGAAAGGGTTCGATGCCGTCAGCATCAAACCGAAGAAGAAGGCTGCGACCGCGTACCCGATCGCCGTCGCCCACCCAACGAGCGGATCGGTCTGGCGGGCCCGGAAGTGGATCGCCACCGCGGCCAGATAGCCGGCGAGGATGAGGCCCCACAGCAGGATCGACCCCGCCAGGTTCGACCACATCGCGGTGATGCGAAAGAGGAGAGGGGTGGCCAGGCTGTCGTTGTTGGCGACGTACTGGAGGCTGAAGTCGCGGGTTATGAGGGCGTGCTCGAGCGCGAGAACGGCGACGACGGCTCCGAGCAGCACCACCCAGGTGTAGGAGCGCCCTGCGAGCAGCAGGCGGTGGCGGCCCCGGAGGAGGCCGACCACGAGGGTGGCGCAGCCGGCGACGGCGCCGATGAACGCCAGCAGGACCGCGCTCTCACCGACGGCCGCGTTCACGGGGTGGTCCCCGGCGGCGCCTGCGGCGTGAGCCGGTTCGGGTGGGCTTCAACGTAGTTGGCGGTGTGCTTGACCATGATCAGGTCGCTCTCGTACACCGACCCCTGCCAGTGACCTTCGAGAACCACGGGGATCCCCGGTTTGAACAGCTGGGGGGGCTGGTCGGTGTCGACGACCCGTACGGTCACCCCGTTGGCGTAGATCGAGAACCACGTCGTCGACCCGGCGTGGCGGACGTCGTCGAGGACCGTCCCCTCGATGCGGAACGGGCGCGTCCCGAGAGACGCCCGGTCGGCGACGGCCTGATCCGCGGTCTTGAAATAGACGGTGGCGTTGGACAGCCCCTCCGCCAGCAAGAAGCCGACGGCGCCCGCGATCACGACCCCGGCGACCAGCTTGCGCCGCCAGGTGCCGAACACAGCGCGGCGCGCCGGCGGACGGACCGGGGCCGCCGGGTTCCCCGCGCGACGCTCCCTCAGCGCCACGTGCTCTCTCTGTCGGCGAGGTTGCGGCCGAGGATCCTGCCTCTGCGTACAACGCGCCAGGCGTACAGGACGAGCACCCCCGCGGCCGCCCCCCATCCGCCGGCGACGTACCCGCTCACCGCTCCCCCGGACGCGCCGGGTCGCCGGCGCGGCTGGCGGCGAGCCCC
>JAJYLA010000090.1 GCA_021788115.1 Actinomycetes bacterium
CCGGTGAGGGCTTTCACTTCCTGGATGTGGACGTTGGGGTCGAGCGCGATCGACGCCAGCTCGTTGGCGGCGTCGCCGACCGAGTACCCGTTCGGCCCCCAGTGGTAGGGAAGGCCGATCTGGTGTACCACCGTCCCGTCGATCTCGAGCGGCCGGATCCGGTCGGTGACGAGGACCCGGGCCTCGATGGCGTTGCGAGCCGTGACGATCGTCGCCCAGCCCATGTGCTCGAGTCCGCGCTCCTCGGCGAGCTCCGGGGACACCTCGCAGAACATCTCCGGCTGGAGCTCTGCCAGGTAGGGCACCCACCGGGTCATGCCTCCGGCGGTGTGGTGCTCCGTGAGCCGATAGGTGGTGATCACGTAGGGGAAGACGGCCGACTCGCGCTGCGACGGGCTCGGGTGGTACCGGTTGTGCTCCCGGCTGAACACCTTCCGCACCGGGTTCCGCTGCTGGCTGTAGAGGGGGTTGCGGACCGGCGAGTCCTGCGGCTCGTAGTGGGTGGGCAGCGGTCCGTCGATCAACCCGGCCGGGACGAACAGCCACGCCTTGCCGTCCGCCTGCATGACGAACGCGTCGGTCCCCGACAGCGCCTCCGGGCCGCGGGCCTCCGGGGGCGGCCGGTGCCAGGGCGATTTCGACGCCGAGAAGTCCGGGACGTCGTGCCCGGTCCACTTGGCCTCCTCCTCGTCCCACCACACGAGAGCCTTGCGCTCGCTCCAGGGCCGGCCGTCGGGGTCCGCCGACGCCCGGTTGTACAGGATCCGGCGGTTGGCCGGCCACGCCCAACCCCATTCGTTGGCGATCCAGTTCTGCTCCCGCGCGGGTTTGCGCCGGGACGCCTGGTTGACCCCGCCGGCGTACACGCCGCAGTAGATCCAGCAGCCGCAGGCCGTCGACCCGTCGTCGTGGAGCTGCTCGTAGGAGGAGAGCGGCTGGCCGTCGGCGCCCCAGCCGTTGATCTCGGCCAGGACGGCTTCGGCCGACGGTTCGGCGACGGAGCCTTCGGTGGGATAGTCCCAGGTCAGCTCCAGGATCGGCCGGTCCATCTCGTCGGTGGAGCCCGCCAGCTTCTCGCGGATGATCCGGCCGAGGTGGTACGCGAACCACAGATCGCTGCGGGCGGCCCCGCCGGGCTCGACGGCCGCGTGGTGCCACTGCAGCATGCGCTGGGTGTTGGTGAAGCTCCCGTTCTTCTCCGTGTGCGCCGCGGCGGGGAAGAAGAAGACCTCCGTGGCTATGTCCTTCGTGCGGAGCTCGCCGCTCTCGATCTCCGGCCCGTCCTTCCAGAACGTCGCCGACTCGATCAGGGAGAAGTCGCGCACGACCAGCCAGTCGAGGTTCGCCATGCCGAGCCGCTGCATCTTCGCGTTGGCCGACCCGACCGCGGGGTTCTCGCCCCAGATGAAGTAGCCCTTGCAGGTGCCGTCGATCTGGGCCATCACGGTCTCGTATGTGGAGTGGCTGCCCGTCAGCCGCGGCAGGTACTCGAAGCAGAAGTCGTTCTCCTCGGTCGCGGCGGGACCCCACCACGCTTTGAGCAGGCTGACCAGGTACGCCTTCATGGCGCCCCAGTAGCCCTTGCCGGTGGAGGAGCCTTCGAGGAACTTCTCGAGGTCCTCGTCCCGATGGGCGTGGGGCATCGGTATGTACCCCGGCAGGAGGTTGTAGAGAGTCGGGATGTCGGTGGAGCCCTGGATGCTGGCGTGCCCGCGCAGCGCCAGGATGCCGCCGCCCGGCCGCCCGATGTTGCCGAGCAGGAGCTGGAGGATCGCGGCCGTGCGGATGTACTGCACCCCGACGGAGTGCTGCGTCCAGCCCACCGCGTAGCAGAACGCGCTGGTGCGGTCGCGGCCGGAGTTCTCCGCCAGGGCCTCACACACCTCGAGGAAGAGCGACCGGGGCACCCCGCAGATCCGTTCGACCATCTCCGGGGTGTAGCGGGAGAAGTGGCGCTTCACGATCTGGAAGACGCAGCGCTCGTGCTGGAGCGTCTCGTCGCGCTCCGGCCCCTCCCCGACGGAGACGCCGCCGGAGCCGTGGGACTCTCCGCGGCCGGCCCGGTAGGAGAGGGCCCCGTCGCGTTCCCCAGCGTCGCCGTCGCCGGCGCGATCCTCGTACTCCTGGTCGCGCTGACCGGAGGCCGCCTGCACCTCCACCTCCTCGTACATCCAGGTGTGGAAGTCGTAGCTGCGGCCCTCCGCGTCGAGCCCCGAGAAGACGCCGTCGAGGTCCTCGGTGTCGCGGAAGTCCTCGGTGATGATCGTCGGCGCGTTCGTGTAGGCGACGAGGTAGTCGCGGAAGTACTTGTCGTTCTCGATGACGTAGCGGATGATGCCGCCGAGGAACGCTATGTCCGTGCCCGCCCGCAACGGAACGTGCAGGTCCGCCACCGCGCTGGTCCGCGTGAACCTGGGATCGACGTGGATCAGCTTCGCGCCCCGCGCCTTGGCTTCCATGACCCACTGGAAGCCGACCGGGTGGCACTCCGCCATGTTGGACCCCTCGATGACGATGCAGTCGGCGTTCTGGAGGTCCTGCTGGAAGGTGGTGGCCCCTCCCCTGCCGAACGAGGTCCCCAAACTGGGGACGGTGGAGGAGTGTCAAACGCGGGCCTGGTTCTCGATCTGTATCGCGCCCAGCGCGGTGTACAGCTTCTTCATCAGGTAGTTCTCTTCGTTGTCGAGCGTCGCGCCACCAAGGCTGGCCATGCCCATCGTCCGCCGCACGAACACGTCGTTGTCGTCGTGCCACTGCCATGTCTCCCGGCGGGTGCGGATGACCCGGTCCGCCACCATGTCCATGGCGCTGTCGAGGTCGAGGACCTCCCAGTCGGTCGCACCGGGCCGGCGGTGCAGAACCTCGTAGCGACGGGACGAGCCGGTCGTCAACTGGAGGCTCGCCGCGCCCTTGGGACACAGCCGGCCACGGCTGACCGGCGAGTCGGGGTCGCCCTCGATCTGGACGACCTTCTCGTCCTTGACAAAGACGTCCTGCCCGCATCCCACCGCGCAGTAGGGGCACACGGACTTGGCCACCCTGTCGGCGTCGGCGATGCGCGGACGCAGGCTCGACGAGGTCGGGGATTTGACGGCCTGGCCGCGGCCGAGCTTGTCGGCGCCCTCGATCTGGCGCACCACGGGCCAATTGCGGACCTTCATGTGCTCACTCCTCCTCGGTCTGGTCGCCCTGCTGCCCTGAGCTGCCGGGCTGCGGACGGCCGCCAACCTCCGGCTCGTGCTCCGCCGTCTCGTGCTGGGACAGCGCGACGGTCATCATGTCGACAATAGGTTCCCGCCGCGACTGGTGCACCGGCGATCCACCCATCGTCACGCCCGGGATGGCTTCGAGCTGCTCCATCGGCGCGGCCACCTGATCATGCCGGCGGGTGGGCGGTCCGCACCGCCGGCACCCGTCAGTCGCCGGCCAGTTCCACGGCGGCGGGGCCGGCGAGCACCTCGCCGACCTCCCACCAGCCCTGCGACACCAGGGTCGCCGCGTCGGGAGCGGCCACCGCAGCCAGCAGCCCTCCTGAGGTCTGCGGGTCCAGCGCCAGCGCCTCCAGGTGCGGCGCGGCGCGACTGGAGAACCGCCCGGCCAGGTAGGCGCGATTGCGGGAATCGCCGCCGGTGCGGACGCCGGCGCGGGCGGCGTCGAGCGCCCCCCGGTAGAGAGGCATGACCCCGGCGTAGAACCGAACGGTCACCCCGCTGCGCTCGGCCACCTCCCAGCCGTGGCCGGCGAGCCCGAAGCCGGTCACGTCTGTGACCGCGTGCGGACCGGGACTCCCCTCGGAGGCGGCCAGGCCGTGCAGCTGGTCGGCGGCCGCGCGGTTGAGCGTCCGCATGACGGCGACGGCGGCCGCCTTGTCCTCCGCGCTGCCGCCGGCGAGCACCACCCCCGAGCCCACCGGCTTGGAGAGCACCAGCCGGTCGCCGGGGCGGGCACCGGCCTTGGTCCACACCCGGCGGGGATCGACCACGCCCTGGACGGCGAGGCCGAAGATCGGCTCGGCGCTCCGTATGGTGTGGCCGCCGGCGACCTGACCGCCTGCCTCCCGGACGACCCCGGCAGCGGACACGAAGATCTCAGCGATGGCGTCGGCAGGGAAGTCCTCCGGGAAGGCCGCCACGTTGAGGGCGACGACCACCCGTGCGCCCATGGCGAAGACGTCGCTGCACGCGTTGGCCGCGGCGATGGCCCCGAAGTCGGCGGGGTCGTCGACCAGCGGCGGGAAGAAGTCGGTGGTCGACACCAGCGCCAGGTCGGAAGCCAGCCGGTACACCGCCGCGTCGTCGAAGGGCGCCAGGCCGAGGAGCAGGTCGGGATCGGCGGAACCGGCGAGTGCCCCGACGAGGGCGACGAGCGCGGCTCCTCCCCACTTCGCCGCGCATCCCCCGCAGGTCGTCCAGCGCGTCAGCTCCACCGCCGGCAGCCTACCGGCGCCCTGGTCCGCCCGGTCCGCCGGCGGCGCTCTAGCGGTGCTGGGGCATGCGGGGCCCCGCGACGCGCAGGTCTCCGACTCGGCGGGTGACGCCCGTGGCGTCGAGATAACCGAGGAGGGGCAGCACGTACTTGCGGGTCGAGCCGAGGGCCTCGCGCGCCTCCGAGACGGTGAACCCCCCGGGGTTGGCGCCGAGAAGCCCTCCGAGCATCGCCACCGCCGCGTCGACGGCAGAGACCGCGAACCACACCTCCCCCGCCTGGCAGGCCAGGCCGCGCCGTTCCAGCTCCCGCAGCGCGCCCCGGTCCGACAGCGGCAGGTCCGGCGGGCTCCACGGGCGGCTCTCCAGCGTCGCCAGCGCCCCCGCCGCCACGTCGCTGAGCTTCACGGGGACCGCCGACTCCTCGAAGGCACGGCCCGCCACCAGCGACACCCCTTCCACGCCGGCCACGAGGACCGCACGCTTCAATTCGGGCAGGCCGGCCACGGCGACCCCCGCGGAGCCCGCTTCCTTGCACGCGCGCCGGATGTCCTCACGAAGCGAGGCGTGCACGCCGTCCGCCAGCACCCAGCGGGCCACGGTCGGAGGCCGGCGCTCCCCGGTGAGGCGCTCCAACTCCGCGGCGTCCACCCAGCCGCGCTCGTCGACCACCCGTTGCACGGAGAGAGTCGGCGACGCACGCGACGCCGGCAGCACCGGGGCGACGTCGAGGACCTCACCGCCCCCGACGGTACGGGCCATCCCCATCTCGCGCAGAACGTAGCGGTCCCCGGGCAGCAGCGGCACCGGCACGCCGCCGCGCAGCCACAGTCGGACGGCGCCCTCCGAGCCGGGTTCGATCGCCCGGGACGGGCCGATCACCCGCACCCGGGCGGGGAAGTCGCCGGAGCCGAGGTGCACGGCGAAGGCCCCGCGCCCCGTGAGCGCCCGCGGCGAGGAGGACAGGAGTCGCAGCGACGCGTCGACGCAGCGGCTCACGTGCCACTGGCGGGGCCGGACGAGCACCTGCCCGCGCTCCACCTCGTGGTGGGCGACGCCGACCAGGTTGACGGCCAGGCGCCGGCCAGGCTCCGCCCGGACCAGGGTGCGGTAGTGGCTTTGCAGGCCGCGGACCCGCACGGGGCGGGCGCCTGGCTCGAGGACCAGCTCGTCGTCGGCGGCCATGCATCCGCCGGTGAGAGTCCCGGTGACGACGGTTCCCGAGCCTCTCACGGGAAACGACCGGTCGATCCACAGCCGCGGACGTCCACGATCCACGGCGGCGGGCGTGGCGGCCAGCAGCCGGTCGAGCGCCGCGCGCAGCGCCTCCACGCCGATGCCCGCCGGCACGTCGACGGAGACCACCTCGGCCGAGGCGAGAAACGACCCCCGCACGTGCTCGGCGAGGTCCCAGGCCGCGAGCTGGCGGCCGTCGCCGTCGAGGGCGGCGACCTTGGTCAGCGCCACGAGGCCGCGGGAGATCCCGAGGAGCTCCAGGATCCTCAGGTGCTCCTCGGACTGCGCCCGCCACCCCTCGAGCGCGTCCACGACGAACAGGCAGGCGTCCACCGCGCTCACCCCGGCGAGCATGTTCTTCACGAACCGGCCGTGACCCGGCACGTCGACGAAGCCGACCTCCCGGCCCGAGGGCAGCGTGGTCGACGCGAACCCGAGGTCGATGGTGAGGCCCCGAGCCTTCTCCTCCGCCCACCGGTCCGGATCTGTCCCCGTCAGCGCCCGCACCAGTGTCGACTTGCCGTGGTCGACGTGGCCGGCGGTGGCGACGACCCTCATCCGGCGAGCGCCTTGGCGAGAACAGGGTCCTGGTCCGGCGCCACGGTCCGCAGGTCGCACACCGTCCGCCCGTCCACCACGCGGGCCACCACGGGCGGGAAAAAGGCGCGCAGCGCGGCGGTCACGTCCCCCTCGACGGCCACGCCGGCAGAGGGGATCGTCCTCCCCGGCAGGGTGCCGCCGCCCATCACCGACCAGCAGTCGACCGGCCGGCCCTGCCCGAGGGCCTCCGCCCGTTCCCGCAGCGCCTCCTGGGGGCATGCCGCCATCCGCCACAGGGCCACGGTCCGCCCCGCGTCCCGGCGGAGGTAGGCGAGGGCCACCTCCTGCAGGGCCTCGAGGACGAGGCCGCCCGGCCGGACCGCCCGGGCCAGCGGGTGGCGCCGGCATCGGTCCACCAGGTCGGCGCGGCCGGCGATGATCCCCGCCTGGGGGCCGCCGAGCAGCTTGTCGCCGCTGAAGGTGACGAGCGCCGCTCCCGCCTGCAGCGTCTGGCGGACCGCCGGCTCGCCGCGCAGCCACGGCGGCGGCCCACCGTCGAGCCAGGGGCAGCGGGCGTCGAGCAGACCCGAGCCGAGGTCCACCACCACCGGCCGGCCGCCGGGCCCTGCCAGGCCGGCGAGATCCTCGACGGTCGCCGACTCGGTGAACCCGGTGATCCGGTAGTTCGACGTGTGCACCTTGAGGAGCATCGCCGTCGCGTCGCCGAGCGCCCGTTCGTAGTCGGCGCGCCGGGTCCGGTTGGTGGTGCCCACCTCCACGAGGCGCGCACCGGACGCGGCGAGCACGTCGGGGACCCGGAAGCCGCCGCCGATCTCGACCAGCTCGCCCCGGCTCACCGGCACCTCGCACCCGGCGGCCAGAGCGGTCAGCACGAGGAGGACCGCGGCGGCCCCGTTGTTGACGACGAGGGCGGCGTCCGACCCGCACGCCAGCGCCAGCAGGCGCGCCGCGTGGGCCGAACGGTTACCCCTCCGGCCGCCGGCGAGGTCGAACTCGAGGTTGGAGTAGCCGGCGGCACGGGACACGGCGACAGGGGCGCGGCCCAGGTTGGTGTGCAGCAGAACGCCCGTGGCGTTGATGACCGGCTGCAGCAGCGTGCGCGCCGCCCCGGTCGCGGCGGCCGCTGCCCGCGCCGGGGCCGAGGCGGGATCTCCCGCCTCGACGGCCTCGGCGATCGCCGAGCGGGCCAGCTCGACCAGCACCGGCTGGGGAAGGCCCGAGTCCGCCAGCTGGCGCGCCAAGCGGTCCACCGATGGTGGACGCTCCCCCGGCGGCACGTCGGTCACTCCTGCATCGTAGGTGGTGGACGGCTATCCGGCATCGGGTCGCCGGCGGGCCGGGGGGCGCCGGACGGCAGGCGTGGGCGGGTCCCCCGGCGGGCGTCGCCGGGGGACCGGTCGCCTCGGCGGAGGTGGACGGGTCCCCCGGCGGGCGTCGCCGGGGGACCGGTCGCCTCGGCGGAGGTGGACGGGAATCGGACCCGCCGCTGCGAGTTCGTCGCAGCCAACCGCTTTGAAGGCGGCGGAGCCCACCAGGCGCTCGGACACCTCCGGCGTCGCAGCCTAGCCGGGTGGCCTCCCCCCGGGCCCGTGGACCCCGCGGTCTACTAGATGAGCCCGGCGTCAGAGGCGCGGACCAGCGCTTCGAGGCGCGACTTCGCCTCCAGCTTCTCGAGCAGGCTGCTCACGTAGCCCTTGACGGTCGTCTCCGACAGGTGCAGGCGGTCGGCGATCGACCGGTTGGAGCAGCCCTCGGCCAGGAGGTCCAAGACGTCGAGCTCGCGGCCGGTGAGGCGGGGGCCGGCGGGCACCGCCGGCCGGTCCACCAGGTCGCGAGCGAGGCGCATGGCAATCCGCTGGTCGACGACCGACTCGCCGGCGATCACCGCCTGCAGGGAGGCGGTCATGTCCACTTCGGAGGTGTCCTTGAGGAGGCACGCGTCGGCGCCGGCGACGAGGCAGTCGCGGATCTCGCTGCTGTTGTCGAATGCCGTCACGAGGACGATCGGCGTCTTGGGCAGTGCGGCCCTCAGGTGCCGGCACAGCTCCGGCGCGGGCAGCGGCCCGGGGATGCGCATGTCCAGCAGGACGAGGTCCGGGCGGTACGCGGGCGCGATGGCGAGCGCCGCCATGGCGTCGGGGGCCTCCGCGCAGTCCTCGACACCCAGCCCCTCGCGCAGCACCGTCCGCAGCCCGCGGCGGGCGATGGGGTGGTCGTCGACGATGAGGACCTTCACGGCGGGCCGAGGGGCGGGGGACGGAGCGGCACTTCGACGCGCAATACCTTGTGCCCCGCCGGGTCCGCGGAGAGCTCGAGGGAGCCGCGCAGCTGTGCCGCCCGCCGGCGCAGCAGCGCCAGGCCCGTGCCTGCCGAACCCGGATAGCCCGGCGCGGCGCCGGCTTCCGGGTCTTCGCCGAGCGGACGGATCGGCGGGCCCCCTTCCGTCTGCACGACGAGGGTCACCGCGCCCGGCAGGTAGGAGAGATGGACGAGCGCCATGGTGGCGTGCGCGTGCTTGACGCCGTTGCGCAGACCTTCAACGGCCGTGTCCACGAGGAGATCCTCCACCGGCTGGGGGAGGTCCCGTCGGTCGCCGCGCCCGGTGATCCTGACGCGGCACCCTGACATCTTCTCGAGCAGCCGGACCTCCCCGGCGAGGCGCGCTTCGAAGGCGAGCCCGTCGGTGGTCTCCCCCAGCCCGAGGAGCGCCGCGCGCAGGTCGCTGCGGGCCCGCGCTGCTGTGGCCTCGATCTCCTCCATGGCGGCCACCAGGGCGGCCGGGTCGCCGGTACGGCGGGAGTAGTGAGCGGACACGCCGATCGCGAAGAGCATCTGAGCGACGGAGTCGTGGAGCTCGGTCGCCAGCCGCTGGCGCTCGCGCAGCCGGGCCAGCTCGACCTCCTTCTCGCGGGTGGCTATCTGCTGCAGCGCCAGCTCGGCGTGGGTGGCCACGAGCTCGAGGGCCTGCAAGGTGTCGTCGCCGGCGAGCGGTGTCACCCTGGAGCCGGCGTACAGCAGCGCGTCGATCCCGTCGGGGCCGATGATCGGCACGCACGCCATGCCCTGCAAGCCTTCCAGGTCGCACACGACGTGCACGAAGTCGCGGCTTATGGTCGGGTCGTGGGCGTAGTCGGAGACGCTCCGGGCCCTCCTCTGCAGCAGAACCTGTCCGCCCAGCCCCGCACCGGCGCGCACGTCGATCGTCCCGAACCGCTCGTCGATGATGCCGTCCGTGATCGACATGGGATAGTGGCCCGCGCCGTCGCCGACGGCGACGAAGGTGCTGTCGGCATCGAGGATCTCGCGGCTGACACTGGCGGAGGCGACCAGGATCCCCGGTCTGTCCGCGGGGATGCCCACGGAGCGGGCGATCCACTCGACGACCGGGGACGCCATGGCCGCCTCCGCCAAGTCAGTTGGCGGCGCTGCTCAGCAGCGGCCGGAGAGCTTCGAGGGCGCCGGGATCGTCGATGGTCGACGGGATGGGTTCGTCGTGGCCGTCGGCGATGCCGCGCATGGTCTTGCGCAGGATCTTGCCCGAGCGTGTCTTCGGCAGCGCCGCCACGATGTCGACGCTGTGGAACGAGGCGACCGCTCCGATCTGGTCCCGGATCCTCGCGACCAGCTCGGAGCGCAGCGTGTCGTTGTCGATGGTGCTGCCCGCCTTCAGCACGACGAAGGCCCGCGGCACCTGGCCCTTGAGCTCGTCGCGCACCCCGATCACCGCGCACTCGGCCACGTCGGGATGCCCGGCGATGACCTCCTCCATCGTCCCTGTCGACAGCCGGTGGCCGGCGACGTTGATGACGTCGTCGACGCGGCCCATGACGAACAGGTATCCGTCAGCGTCGCGATGGCCGCCGTCGCCGGTGATGTAGTAGCCCGGGTAGCGGCTCAGATACGAGTCGACGTAGCGGTCGTCGTCCTGCCAGAGCGTCGGCAGGCATCCCGGCGGCAGCGGGAGCCGGATCACGATCTCACCGTCGACGCCGCGGTCGACCTCCTGCCCCTCGGAATCGACGACGCGGACGTCGTAGCCGGGGGCCGGCATCGTGGCCGACCCCGGCTTGGTGACCATCGGTTCGAGTCCCATGGGGTTGGCGGCGATGGCCCATCCTGTCTCGGTCTGCCACCAGTGGTCCACTACCGGTGTGCCCACGTGCTCCCGGGCCCAGTGATAGGTCTCGGGGTCGAGGCGTTCGCCGGCGAGGAACAGGCAGCGGAAGCTGGACAGGTCGTACTTCGCGATCAGGGACCCCGACGGGTCCTCCCGGCGGATCGCCCGGAAGGCCGTGGGCGCCGTGAACAGCACGTTCACCCCGTGTTCGGCGATGACCCGCCAGAACGCTCCGGCGTCAGGGGTCCCCACCGGCTTCCCCTCGTAGAGGATGGTGGTGCAGCCCATCAGCAGCGGTGCGTACACGATGTAGGAGTGGCCGACCACCCAGCCGATGTCGGACGCGGCCCAGTAGACGTCGCCGGGGCGGGCGCCGTAGATGTACGCCATGCTCCAGTGGAGCGCGACAGCGTGACCGCCGTTGTCGCGCACCACGCCTTTGGGACCTCCCGTGGTGCCGGAGGTGTAGAGGATGTACAGCGGGTCGGTGGCGGCCACGGTCACACACTCCGCAGGCTCGGCGGCGGCCATCGCCTCCGCCCAGTCGACGTCGCGCCCGTCGACCAGCGGCGCCGGCGCTTGCGGCCGCTGCAGGATCACGCACACCCCGGGCTTGTGCTCCGACAGGTCGATGGCCCGGTCGAGGATCGGCTTGTACTCGATGACCCGGTTCACCTCGATGCCGCAGGAGGCGGACACGATCGCCTTGGGTGCCGCGTCGTCGATGCGCAATGCGAGCTCGTGTGCGGCGAACCCTCCGAACACTACGGAGTGCACCGCACCGATGCGCGCGCAGGCGAGCATCGCAACGACGGCTTCGGGGACCATCGGCATGTAGATCACGACGCGGTCGCCTTTTTCCACCCCGGATCCCCGCAGCACGCCGGCGAACGCTGCCACCTCGCGGAGTAACTCGGAGTAGGTGTAGGTGCGTTGGGTGCCGGTCACGGGGCTGTCGTAGACGAGCGCGGCCTGTTCGCCGCGCCCCGCCTCCACGTGGCGGTCGACGGCGTTGTAGCACGTGTTCATCTCGGCGTCCGGGAACCACCGGTAGAACGGGGGGTTCGAGGCATCCAAGATGCGCTCGCCCGGCGCTTTCACCCAGGTGATCGCCGCGGAGGCGTCCCTCCAGAACCCCTCGGGGTCGCCCAGGCTGCGGCGGTACTCCTCTGCGTAGGTGGTCATGACACGGCTCCCGTGACCGGCACCGGCACCGCTACTTCACCGGCCAGGTCGGCAGCACCGTCCGACCCCAGGTGGCGTTGGTCACCCCGGCCATCGATCCGTACCAGGCAAGGGCGGCGGTGACCAGGCCCGCCCAACCGCCCGCCTTGGCGATCTGGGCATGGTTGCCGAACGCCCCGATGGTGAGCAGCAGGAACGTGATGGCCAGGACGGCGAACACGCCCACCAGCAGGCCGTTGGTCCGCAGGGACGCCACGAGCATGTACACGGTGAAGATGGTCCAGGCCAGGAGGAACAGCCCCACCGCCTCGTGCGCCTGCGCCGCCGGCAGGCCCGGCACCACGAACTTCACGAGTGCGGCGAAGGCCAGCCAGAAGGAGCCATACGAAGTGAACGCCACAGCCCCGAAGGTGTTGCCCTTCTTGAACTCCCACATGCCCGCCAGGACCTGCGCGATGCCGCCGTAGAACAAGGCCACCGGCAGGACGACCGCAGACAGCGCCTGGTTGCCGATGATGTTGGCGTTGAAGACGCTGAGACAGAACGTCGTGAGGGCGAAGGCTCCGAGTCCGAGCGGGCCCGGGTCGGCGATGCTCGCCAGCGTCGAGGCCGGCGATGACTGCGCGTGGTCGTTGGTGGTGGTGGGCGTGGCTATGACTGCCATAGGGGTTCTCCTCTCCCCGGAGTGATGGTGACTGGAGAAGGGCTCAGGCGCGGTGACCGGTGGTCGGCGCGGCTGCCCCCGAGCAGACCTCGGGCACGTCCCGGCTCTTCGGCGCGGACGCCTTGACGGCGATCACCCCTGCGCCTGCCGACGGATGGCTCCCAGAACTCATCGGGTCCTTCCCCCTCTGTGGGCCGCTCCGTGACCCACGACGACCCCAGCATGGACAGTCCTGCCGGGTCCCGACAGTGTCAAAAGTCACTACCGGCCCCCCACGAAGGTAGGTGGTTGTCTGCTCCTGAGCTGATTACACCTTTTGGACAGGGCTGTGGGCCTGTCGCGGTGCGGTCACGCTCTGCCCTGGACCTAGGCGGCTCACGCGTCGGCGGCGAGCTGTTCGCGGCAGCCGCAGGGGGACCGCCCGCACCTCGGGCAGCCGGCCGCGTAGCGGGAGGCCGCCTCGTCGAGGGATACGCCGAGCTGGTTGGCCAGGGAGGCGAGCCACGCGATCACGTCGGACAGCTCGTGAAGCTGCTCCTCCCGCGACCCCTTGCGGACCGCCCGGGCCAGCTCGCCGAGCTCCTCGGCCAGCCAGGCGACCGTGGCGGGAAGGCCGCGCGCCTCGTCGCGCTCGCCGTAGGTGCGTGCCATCAGG
>JAJYLA010000236.1 GCA_021788115.1 Actinomycetes bacterium
GGTCCTATGCGATGAGGGCCGGTGGTACCGTTGTCGACTTGCAGGGACCCTTTCGGGCGGTTCACGAGTTGGGAGGAGAACGTGTCGTGAGACCATCCCTTCGCGTCTCAGCGGCGTTGACGACGGCTGCCCTTCTGCTCAGCACACTCGCGGCGGGGAGCGTGAGTGCTGCGCCGGCGGGCCGGGCCGCACTCGCTGGCAGCGTGCCGTCATGGGCCACGGCGTCGGCCCTCAAGGGTGCCGCCGACCCCAGCGGCAGCGTTGGCTTCCGCGTCTACCTCGGCTGGACCAACGAGGCCGGGGCGCAGGCGCTCGCGCGTGCGGTCTCCGACCCCCACAGCCCGTCGTACGGCAAGTACGTAACGCCGGCTCAGTTCCGTGCGCAGTTCGCGCCGTCGGCCTCGACGATCGCAGCCGTCCAGAACTGGCTGCGCAGCCAGGGCTTCACGATCGACTACTCGCCGCTCAACAACCGCTACGTCGCGGCGGAGGGCACGGTCGCCCAGGCCGAGGCGGCCTTCGGCGCCCAGATCGATGAGTACTCCGTGCAGGGCAAGCTCGTCCGCTCGCCGGCCTCGGCCCTGACCGTCCCGAGCCAGTTCGCCGGCGTCGTGGACGCCGTTCTCGGCCTCGACGACAGCGCCCAGTTCGTGCAGCTCAACCAGATCGTCGACCAGGCGCCGCCGCCGGCGGGGTTCCGCAATGCGCCGCCGCTGGCCGACTGGTTCGGGCAGCTCGCCTCGCCATACGCGTTCCCCTCCGGGTTCACTTCCGACCCGGCCGGGACGGGCACCGTCCCGTGGTCGGTGAAGGGCACCACCCCTGCCCAGATCAAGAGCGCGTACGGGATCGACCCAAATGCCACCGGGGCCGGGCAGACCGTCGCCGTGGTCGACGCCTACGCGTCGCAGACGATCCTTGCTGACGTCAACCAGTGGTCGACCAACCTCGGACTGCCGACGCTCAAGCCTGGCCAGTTCACCCAGGTCGTCGCCCCCGGCACCTTCCGCCGGCCGCAGAACCCGAAGCAGGACCCGCAGGGCTGGTCTGGTGAGGAGACGCTCGACATCGAGGCGGTCCACGGGATGGCCCCCGCCGCGAAGATCGTCTACGTCGGCGCACCGAACAACTATCAGGACCTCGACGCCGCGCTGAACCACGTCGTGGACCGCGGGCTCGCCCAGATCGTGACCAACAGCTACGGCTTCCCGACCGAGGCGCTGCCGGGCGGCTACATCAAGCCGTACAACGACACGTTCATCCAGGCTGCCGCCGAGGGCATCGGCGTCTACTTCTCCTCGGGCGACAACGGCGACGAAACGTCCTACATGGGCTACGCGACGCCGGACTGGCCGGCGTCGAGCCCGTGGGTGACCGCGGTCGGCGGCACAGCGCTGGGCGTCGGCGAGGACGGCCAGCGGGTCGTGGAGACCGGCTGGGGCACCAGCAACTACAAGTGCACTGGCACGACTTGCACGTTCGTGAGCTGGCTTTACGGCGCAGGAGGCGGCGTGAGCCAGCTATTCGCCGAGCCGTCGTACCAGTCGAACGCGGGCCTGAGCTTCTCCGGTCGGGCCGTTCCCGACGTCTCCGCCCTCGCCGACCCGCAGACCGGGCTCCTCGTGGGCCAGACGCAGACGTTCCCCGACGGCGCGTACTACGACGAGTACCGCATCGGCGGGACGAGCCTCGCCTCGCCGCTCTTCGCGGGGCTCATGGCGCTCGCAGACCAGAAGGCCGGCAAGCCCTACGGCTTCGCCAACCCGTTCATCTACGCTAACTCCACTTCGTTCACCGACATCGGCTCGACGAAGACGGCCGTGGCCCGCGCCAACTTCAACAACGGCGTCGACGCGAGCAGCGGCATCTCGTACTTCCTGCGGACGTTCGACGACTACACCGGCTCCCCGACGCAGCACACGGGTCCTGGCTGGGACAACGTGACCGGTCTGGGTGTGCCGCTTGGCGGGACGACCCTGTTCCCGTAAACCCGCTGGGGTGAGCAGAGGACGAGCCGGGCAGAACGCCCGGCTCGTCCGATTCTCACCGGTCGATCACGATCGACCGACGGATCGCGTCAACTGGTGCCTGACTGGCCCACCGCCGAACGAGCAGGTTCGCATGGGCGACGGTGCGAGGATGCTGGAGTCAGTGCTTGGGCAAGACTGGAGCCTGCTTGGCGTCCAGGAGCGCGACTGGAGATGCGACCCCACTCTGCGTCGGCGGAGCATGGTTCTCGGGCACAATGGCCGGTGCCTCCGTCGCGGGCTGGACCGCGAGGAGGCTCGAGGCGTCGTTGCCCGCGCTTCCGCATAGAGGGCAAGGGAAACGGGCACGCCATGTCGGTGGTGTGACGCGGTGGGGCAGCTCCCTGCGCTGGACATCGTCGAACTGGCCGGGTTCCGGGCCACGGGCAGCAGGTGCATCGGCGACTCGGGTTAGGGATGGATCCAGCGGTGACCTCTCGCTCCGCCTTCGCCCGCACCGCCCCCATCGCGCCCCGTACTAGACTCGACCCCCGGCCCGGCGTCCGCGGCACCCGGCGGCGCCGCTCGGTCGCGTCCCGGAGGTCGTATCGCCAT
>JAJYLA010000237.1 GCA_021788115.1 Actinomycetes bacterium
GGTGCGAGCGGCGGTCGTGAGAGCGACGTGACGGACGTCCTCGGGGGGCAGCCCCCTCCGGCCCGCCACCCAGCCGAACACCCCACCCGCGAGCGCCTGCACCGCGGTGGTACCGAGACCGAAGAGCGCGCCGGGCACCCACGCCCAGAGCGCCGAGTGCATCGCCGGGGCGAGCACGGTGAGCAGGATGAGAGCGAAGGCCCCGAAACCCCACCCCGCCACGAATCCGTGCACCGCCGGCATCCACGGGCGCGGGTCGCGCAGCGAGATCGGCCGGGTCCGCCCAGGGTCCCGTTCCGGGCCGCCCCCGGCAGCGGGCTCCTCACCGGCTGCGTGGTACCTGCGCAGGCCGGGAAGGTCCAGGTGGAGCGGGTGGCCGCTGCGGCGCATCCACACTCCGGCCCACGCCATCAACGCGCCGACCAGCAGGTAGATCGCATAGTCGAGCCAGCCGATCCTCAGCAGGTGGCTGAGCCCATATCCCGCCAACTCGCTCGCGATCGCACGTTGCAGCGTGAAGGCGGCCGAGAAGATGAGTCCCGAGCGGAGTCCCCGCCTCGTCGAGTAGCTGCCGATCGAGTAGCTGAAGGTGATCGGCCAGCTGTGCTCGTCGGGCGTGATCCCGTGCACCGCCCCCAGCAGGAACGCCGAGACGAGGATCGCGACCCCGGTCACGTGCCCGGGATCCCAGAGGTTGATGAGCGCGGTCACGCCCGCACCGCCCTGCCCTCCGGGTGCTCGCTCTCCACGGCCAGGCACTCCGGGCACACGCCGCTCAGCACCAGGCGGTGATCGAGAACCCGGAAGCCCGTGGCGGCCTCGACCTCCCCCAGCCCGGCGTCGACGACCCTGCAGGGGACCGGCGCGACCGCCCCGCAGCGGTCACAGATCATGTGGTCGTGATGCTCCCCGTCCAGTTCGAAGCGCGACTTGCCGTCGTCGAGCGCGACCCGCCGCAACGAGCCCAGGGACTCGAGCCGCGCAACCGACCGGAAGACCGACGAAAAATCGGCTCCTTCACCACCGGAGGCCAGGGATGCGTGCAGCTCGTCGAGGGTCCAGGCATGCAGGCCGCGCTGCTCCATCAGCTCGACTATCGCTCCGGCGATCCGCGCCCTGCGTCCCATGCGGACCAGGATACATTCTGCAAGCTCATTGCGCAAGCCGATTGCGCAAACCCCGATGTGTGGGCGACCTGCGGGTCCGTCGCTCGTTCGGCCGCGTCGAGCCGGTGTCCATGGCGGACGTCGAGGCCACGGCCGGGCGGCGTCGCAGGCGGCACCGGCGGGCTCTGACCGTGGGTAGGGGGCTGGCCGTCGAGGTCGCCGCCGCGCCAGCTTCCACGACGGCCTCGAACCCGACGACCACCTCCAGCCCCCCCTACCGCCGGCCGCTGTCGAACCCCGGCAGCCACCGGTACCTGCTCATCGTCGGCGACACCGACCACATCCAGCCGATCGCCGCACCGGTCGTGTTCCACCCCGGTCACTAGAGGCGCGACGCCGGCCGGTCCGACGGGCAGGGAAACAGGCCGCCTACCATGCGGAGATGACGGATGATCTGCGTCCTGTCACAGCCGAGGACATCACGGTGGCGGCCCGCGCGAGCTTCGCCGGAGCACCCGACGGCCGCCTGCGGTTCCTCCTCCAGCACCTCGTCGAACACCTTCACGGCTACGCCCGCGAGGTTCGGCTCACCGCTGCCGAGTGGGAGGCGGCCATCGCCTTCCTGACCGAGACGGGCCGGGCCTGCACCGACCGCCGCCAGGAGTTCATCCTGCTGTCCGACGCACTCGGCCTCTCCATGCTCGTCGACGTCCTGCAGCACCCAGCGCCGCCGGGAGCGACGGAGTCGACGGTGCTCGGGCCGTTCCACGTCGAGGGCTCGCCGCTCCGACCCATGGGATCCTCCACCGTCGATCAGGACGGGAGCGGGGAGCCGGCGTTCGTCTCCGGCACCGTGCGCGGGACCGGCGGGCAGCCGGTAGCCGGAGCGTTGCTCGACGTGTGGCAGAACGCCGCCAACCAGCTCTACGCCGTCCAGGACCCGGGCCAGCCGCCGGGGAACCTGCGCGGCCGGTTCCGCACGGGCGCCGACGGCGCCTTCGCCTTCTGGTCGGTCCGGCCCGTCGACTACCGCATCCCCGACGACGGCCCGGTCGGGAGGATGCTGGCGGCAACGGGGCGCCACCCCTGGCGACCCGCCCACCTGCACATCATCGTGTCGGCCCCGGGCTATCGAACGGTGACCACACACTTCTTCGACCGGACGAGCCCGCACCTCGCCGGCGACGCCGTCTTCGGCGTGAAGCCGTCGCTCGTCGGCGACTTCGTCCCGCACCGGCCCGACGAGCCAGGCGCCCCGGAAGGTTGGGACGGCACCTGGTACTCCTTCGAGCGGGACGTGGTGCTGGCGCCGGCCGGCGGCTGAGCAACCCGGCGACCGTCGACCGCAGCACCCGCGCGCGAACCGGTGGCACGCCCGATAGACTGCTCTACATATGCCGTCAATGGCATAT
>JAJYLA010000091.1 GCA_021788115.1 Actinomycetes bacterium
CCCTCCGCCGGCGGGGGCGGGGCGTCGAGGGTCCGTGCCACCGCCTCGCGCAGCGCGGCGACATCCACCCCCAGGCCCCGCAGCACCTGCCCGGCCCTCCCCTCGACGTCGAGGATGCTGAGCAGCACGTGCTCGGGTTCGACGAGGGGGCTGCGGCGGCGCAGCGACAGGCGGTCGGCCCTCTCGAGAGCCCGGCGGGCCCGGTCGGTGAGCTCCGCGCCGTCCGGAGGGGCCGCGCCCGCCGGCTGGCCCACCGCCTCGGCGACCTTGCTGCGGCACCCGTCGAGGGTGGCGCCGGCGGCGAGCAGCTCCCGGCACGCCGGGCTCGACTCGTCGCCCAGGATCCCGAGGAGCAGGTGCTCGGTGCCCAGGTGGCCGTGCCCCAGACGCTGCGCCTCGGCCCCGGCCCGGGCCATCATCCCCCGCGTGCCCTCGCTGAGCCGTTCGACCACGGCGCCACGATAGGTGCAGCGCCGGGCGGACGACGGGCGGACGGGCCGCAGGGCGAGTTTCGCGTCGCGCGAAGACCAGGGAAAGGTTCTTTTCTGCCGCGCGATCTTTCCAAGGGGGGATGAGCGATGGCCGCGCGAACGGGCGGCGCCGAGCCGGGCCTGAAGCTGGGGTTCTTCGAACAGGCGGACGTACAGCTGCGCCGATCGATGGGGCTCAACTCCATCCTCTTTCTGTCCATGGGGGCGATCATCGGTTCGGGCTGGCTGCTGGGCGCTGAGCTCCGCGTCCGTGGCGGGTCCCGCCGCGATCCTGTCGTGGGCGATCGGCGGCGTCTTCGTGCTCTTCATCGCCATGTCCTACGCCGAGCTGTCGGGGATGCTGCCCCGGACCGGCGCGATCGTCCGCTACCCGCAGCTGTCGCACGGCTCGTACACCGGGTGGGTGATCGGGTGGACCTGCTGGCTGTCCGCGGTGTCGGTGCCGGCGATCGAGGCGGAAGCCGTCGTCACCTACGTGGGCGGCAAGTTCCCGAGCGCGGGCTTCGAGCACACCTCCCACGGCGTGCAGGTGCTGTCGGGGTGGGGGATCGGCTTCGGCGTGGGCCTCATGGCGTTGTTCTTCGCTCTCAGCTACTTCGGGATCCGCCTGCTCGGGGAGTGGAACCGCTGGTTCACCTGGTGGAAGCTGCTCATCCCGATCGCGACCTTCTGCATGCTGTTCGTGGTCTTCCGTGCTGATCGCCGTGGCCCTCTGCACGCGCTCGAAATCGGCTTCGTCGGCGCCACCAACTGGGGCAGGGCGGGGATCCACCTCGGCGGCTGGGCGGCGCTGACCGGCAGCAGGTGGGGGGCGACCCCGCTGTACTCGGCCCTGCAGGCGTCGGGCATCGGCGCCCTGCTGACCTTCAGCTCCCTGCTGCTGTGGGACGCGGGCATCTCGCCCTCGGGCACGGGGTGGATCTACCTGGGCACCGGGACCCGGACCGCCTGCGGCCTCGGGGTCAACGGGTACCGACCGCGGGCTCTGCAGCGCCACAGCCGGTTCGGGATCCCCTGGGTCTCGCTGATCGTGTCGTTCGCCGTCGGCTGCGTCTTCTTCATCCCCGCCCCCAGCTGGTACAAGCTGGTCGGCTTCATCACGTCCACCACGGCGCTCGCCTACATCATGGGGGGGTCTCGGGGTGCCGGTCTTCCGCGAGTGCGCCCCGTCGCTGCACCGCCCCTACCGCCTGGCGATGGCCTGGTTCTGGGCGCCCGTCGGCTTCCTGGCGGCGTCGCTGCTGGTCTTCTGGTCCACCTTCTCCACCCTGGCGAACGTGTACGGCGCGGTGTTCGTCGGGCTGCCGCTCTTCGCCTGGTGGTACGCGATCCGGCGGGGCTGGACGAGCGCGCTCGCCGCGTACGCGATCGGGCTGGTCTTCCTCGGCGCGTGGGTGTACGTCAGCCGGCGGGGCGGCTGGGTGCTGCGCATCAGCCCGCCGGCGAAGGGGTCCCGCGTGACAACTTGACCTGTCCGTGAACTTGGAAGCGGGCAAGTCGAACTAGTGGGGGCTGTTGACGAAGAGGGTCGTCACCACGGCCGACGCGCCGATGGCCGACGCCACCCAGACCCAGAAGATCCGGACGAACCGCGCGTGGGTCCACGCCTGGGCGGATGTCGCGCCTCGGCCGACCCGGACGGCGACGGCCAGCCCGAGGAAGGCGAGCAGGACCAGGTGGGCGAGGTTGGACATGTCGAGGGCGAGCAGCGACGAGGCGTAGCTCCCGGCGATCTGGCGCACGCCCGAAGTGGAGTTGAGGGCGTGCGGTATCTGGGCGAGCTGGGCGACGCCGATCGCCGAAGCGGCGAGAGCGAGCACGGCTGCCACGAGCGCCATCGAGACGGCGTCCTTTTTCCCCCGTCGGATCGACTGCTCGCCCGACCAGACGGCGAGGGCGCTCAGGGCCGTCACCGCGACGAGCCCCCAGGACAGCACCAGGGAGGCCCCGTGGACGCCGGCGGGCATCCACTGCTTCTGGGTGTTGAGCCCCCGCAGGTACAGGTAGGTGAACAGGAGGCTGCCGACGATGACCGCGTCCCCGGCGATCAGCAGCCACACCCCGAGCAGCTGCCGCTGGGCGACGACCTCGGGCGGGTCGTGGTGGACGGCCGGCCCGACCGACTCGATGTGGGCGATGGTCATGACTGCAGCTCCTCCTTTGCTGCCGCGCCGACGGTGACGGGTGTGGCGTCCGGGTGGCCGGCGGGCGCCTCGAGGGGTGGCGCCGCCTCCCCGTAGCCGTAGGGGTCGGACGTGACGACGGGCGGCACCTCGAAGTTCTCGAGGGGCACCGGCGTGGGCACCTGCCACTCCAGGGTCTTCGAGCGCCACGGGTTCCTGCCGGCCTCCCGCCCGGACCTCCAGCTGGTGACGATGGTGTACGCCTCGATGATCATGCCGGCCATGATCACGAAGGCACCGATGGTCGAGATGAAGTTGGTCGTGGCCATCGCGTGGGCGTAGCTGGACACCCTGCGCTGCATGCCCATCAGCCCCGAGATGAACATGCTGATGAACGTGACCTGGACGCCGGCGAAGACGAGCCAGAAGGCGACGCGGCCCATCCGCTCGTCCAGGTACTTGCCCGTCATCTTCGGGAACCAGAACGCGACAGCGCCGAGCGCTCCGAAGAGCACCGAGCCGACGAAGACGTAGTGGAAGTGGGCCACGACGAACATCGTCCCGTGCATCTGGTTGTCGACGGGCACGTCGGACAGGTAGATGCCGGTGACGCCGCCGATGATGAAGTTCCACACGAACCCGAACACGTACAGCAGGGGCAGCCGCGTCCAGAGCCGGCCCTGCCAGATGGTCCCGAGCAGCGCGAGGAACACGACCCCCGTCGGTATCGAGATCAGCTCCGTCGTGAGCATGAACGGCCCGTTCAGGGCCGGCGCCCAGCCGGTCGTGAACATGTGGTGGGCCCACACGATGGTGGACAGGCCGACGATGCCGATCATCCCGCCGACGACGACGTTGTAGCCGAAGAGCGGCTTGCGGGCGAAGACGGTCGCTATCTCGAGGACGGCCCCCACCGCGGGCAGCAGGATGACGTAGACCTCGGGGTGTCCCATGAGCCAGAAGAGGTTCTCCCACAGCCAGTCGGTGCCGCCGCCGAAGGACAGGTAGAACGACGTCCCGAGCGCCCGGTCGCTCAGAAGCAGGGTCAGGGCCACGGCGAAGAAGGGCATGGCGTACAGGCCGAGCGCCGCCGAGGTGGTCACGCCCCACGTGAAGATCGGCACGCGGTCGAGCTTCATGCCTTTGGTGCGCATGGTGATGAACGTCGTCACCATGTTCACGCCGGCGATCGTCGTCGAGATGATGAACGTGGTGACGCCGACGGCGAAGGCGTCCATGCCGACGTGGTCCTGCACGCTGAGAGGCGCGTACGTCGACCAGCCGTCGGAGATCCCGCCGACGGCGAACACCGCGAGGAGCGGCACCGCCGCGGCGACGAGGAGCCAGAAGCTCAGGGCGTTGAGCCTCGGGAACGCCATGTCCCGGGCGCCGATCATGATCGGCATGATGAAGTTCCCGAAGGGGCCGCTGACGGCGACGATCAAGCCGACGATCATCAAGATGCCGTGCATGCCGATGAACGCGTTGTAGATCTGCGGGTTGACGAAGTGGTCGCCGGGCCGCGCCAGCTGGATCCGGATGAGCATCGCCAGGACCCCGCCGGCGAACAGGACGATCATCGTCATCACGAAGTACTGGACGCCGACCACCTTGTGGTCCGTGCAGAACTTCCAGTACCGGCGGGGGCCGAGGTCCTTGCCGGCCAGGTACAGCTCGTCGTCGTGCGTGAGGTCCCGGCCCCGGAACCAGTTGATCGGCCCGTTGAAGGCCCCTATCCCCAGAAGGAACCCGACGACCCACCCGATGAAGGTGATCGTGGCCACCTGGTCCTGGAAGAACGTCCCTGCCGAGTCGAGCAGCGAGTGCGAGAGCAGCCACGCCACCGCGGCCAGGGCGACCCCCGCAAGGACCCCTGTCCCGAAGTTGAGCCTGCGCATCAGCCCGCCGCCGGCGGATCCGCGGTGCGCCGGCTGGGCGGGCGCCGGCGCCGTGGGCATCGTCGTGGTCATCTGCTGTTGTTCCTCTCCCGTGTGGGTGCTGCTACGCCGAAAGCTCTTGCGTCTGGAGCCAGCTCTGGTACTGGCTGGCGCTGACGACATGGATCTGGGTGGTCATGAAGGCGTGGTAGAGCCCGCACAGCTCGGCGCAGCGGACGTCGAAGTCGCCGATGCGTGTGGGGGTGACGGACACGGTCGTCACCTCACCGGGGTTGGCGTCGATCTTGGCGCCCATCTGGACGATCCAGAAGCTGTGGGTGACGTCGAGGCTGGTGACGTCGAAGGTGACCGTCCGACCCACGGGGAGGTAGGGGGTCTCGGTGGTGACCTTCGTCCCCGGGTAGTGGAAGGTCCACAGCCACTGCTGCCCCGTGGCGTCGACGGTCATCGTGGCCTTCTGCGCCACCGCGTTGTCGGCAGCTAGGGCGCCGAGACCCCAGACGAGCAGGAACACGGCCAGCATGGCGCTGATGGACAGCCAGGCGATCGACAGCTGGTTGTGCTTGCGGTAGGGGGGGCCCTCCGGGGGCGGCTCGTCGCCGGACCCGGCACGCCAGTGGCGGAGGGCGTACACGGCGCCCGCGTACACGAGGCTGCCCACCGGGGCGGCGGTGACGGAGAAGAGGACGACCGTGACGATCGTCAGGTGCATCGTCGTGGATGCCGACCTGGGCATCACCCGCGGGAAGACGACGAGGTCCCCGACGACGGTGATCGCCGTGAGCACCAGCCAGACGGCCACGATCTCCTTCCACCGGATGGGGCGCGCGGCGGGCGGCTCCGGGCTGGGCGGGGTCGGGGCGGGGGTGTCGGTCAACGTCATCGCCCGCTCACTTCACCGTCAGGGTTCCGGACATGTACCCGTAGGTGCTCATGGCACCGCCGAAGCCGGCGACCGAGTTGCCGCACGGGTACTCGCAGTTCCACTGGTAGGTCCCCGGTCCCTTCGTGAGGAACGTGAAGGTGACGATGTTCGGGGTCGGGTAGTCGCCGTAGCCGATGTGCACGCTGTTGGGGGCGTTGCCCGCCACCGCGGGAAGCGGGACGTTGAGGTACAGCGGCGGGGCGTCGGTCGCGATCGCCCGCAGCGTGAACGTGTGCCCGACCTCGTCGGCCGGCACGGAGCGGACCGTCTTGCCGTCGACGGCCTCGGTTCCGCCAACGGTGCCCACCACATGGCCGAAGTAGGCGTTGTTGAGCGAGCCCCCGCTGTCGTACTGGCGCACCGTGACGGTCACGGCCGTGTTCGCCGGCACGACCAGGTTGTCGTTGGAGTAGCTGACCCAGTCGGGGTGCGCGCCCCCGCCCGCCCCCCGCAGCCCGAACATCGAGTCCGGGTAGGTGGCGATGCTGAGCGTGGCGTGCGGATACGTCTTCCCGCCTATCACGACGGTGCCTGCCGGCCTGGCGGCGAGCGGTGCCTGGTGGGGGGCGGCCGTCGCCACCCCCACGGCGATGGCGGTGATCACCCCGGCGCCGACGACGACGGCGACCGCGGCACCGGCCGCGTAGCGCCATGTTCGACCGTTCAACTATGACCCTCCCTCTTGTCGTGCCCCCGCAGAGACACAACGGGAAGGTTACGTCGAGTTCTGGAGTTATGCAAATGACGTATAGTGCTACACTCGCTCTAGTGGGGATGTAGGCAAGTGGGGGATATAGCGGTGGCCGGTCGGCCGATGGATGAGCGACGCCGTGGAAGCGTCGCGCGCGTCCACGCCGGCCTCGGGCTGGCCGTGGTCGTGTGCAGCTTCGGGTTCGCGTTCGAGACCTGGAGGGCCCTGTCGGGCAACCTGCTCAGCTGGGCGTACGTGGTGGAGTGGCCGGTCCTCCTGATCGTGGCGGTCCACTACTGGCGCCACCTGCTCGCCGACGCGCGCGGACTGCCGCGCCGCCGGGCTGCCGCCGCGGCCGAGGCAGCCGGCGCCGACGACCCGGCCCTGGCGGCCTGGAACAGCTACGTGGCCGGATTGGACGCCACCGGCCCCGCCGAGGCGGTGGAGCCGTGAGGGGGCCCCGGGCGGGCGCCGCGCTCGCCGAGGGAGTGCTCGAGGGCCGCCAGGAGCGAACCGTCACGGCGGATCACCCGCTGCACGATGACCACGATCGACGGAAGCGCCCAGAAGTCCCCGCAGATCCACAGCACCCCCGCCGCGGTCTGCTGCGCGTGGAACGCGGCGACGGCCGAGGCGGCCATGGCCATTCCGGCCGCCGCCGGGACGTGCGAGCCCATCGTGTACCACGCGTGGTGGGTGAGCACCGACATGCTGATCGCCAGCAGGACCATCTCGACGTTGGTCCCGGCGACCATCAGCAGCTGCGTGCGCGGCCGGGCCCGCGGCCCGTAGGGGTGCGACGAGTAGACGGAGCGCCAGAAGAGGATCCCCGAGAGCACGAAGGACGGCTCCATGAGGAGGTCGTGGACGCTCCAGGAGGACATCGCCGCGTCGAAGAGGCGGGGCGCGTGCCAGGCCAGCATCGCGGCGTTGACGGCCACGAAGCCGACGACCGGTCGGGTGGCCGCCTTCCACGCGCCACCGAGGAGCGAACCGGTGCGGCTGCGGCGCAGCCAGCGGAGCGCGGCAACCCGCGTGCGGAGGGGAAGCGCGTGGCAGAGGGGGACCACCGGGCCGCCGGCGACCATCGCCGCCGGGGCGGCGAACATCAAGAGGATGTGGTCGATCATGTGCAGCGACAGGTCGCGCATCCCCCAGTAGGCGAGAGGCGAGGACGAGGCGGACAGGGCGAGCGCCACGCCGCCGCGGAACAGCCACGCCCGGCGGGCGCGCCAGCGGTGCCACGGGGCCGCGCCGTCTTCCCGTGGAGACGGGGGCCGGCGGGCACGAAGCCGGGCCAGTCCGGCTTCGTAGAGGACCAGGGCGAGGAGCACCGCCCCCGCGACCGGCGTCATGGCCCAGTGGCTCAGCATACGTAAACACACTGTACACGGGGGAGACAGTTAGACGTAATGGCGAACGATCTGTATAGTGGGCGGCGGTGACCTCCCGCCGTGTTTCCTCGGCGGCCGTCCGCAACGTGGCGCTCGTGACCGCGATCTTCTACGGGCTTTTGATGCTCACGGGCGCCGGTGTCAGGCTGACCGGATCGGGGCTCGGCTGCCCCGACTGGCCGTCGTGCTATCAGCACCGGCTCACGGCCGTCGACAGCTTCCACCCGATGGTGGAGTTCGTCAACCGGCTGGTCACCGTGACGCTGACCGCGACCTCGCTGGCATCGCTCGCCGCCGCGCTGCTCCGAAGGCCGCGCCGGCGGGATCTGGTGTGGCTGGCGGCGGCCATCGTGGGCGGGATCGCCGGCCAGATCGTGATCGGGGGGATCGTGGTGCTCACCAGGCTCAACCCCTACCTGGTGGCGCTGCACTTCCTTCTCACCATCGTGATCATCGTCGTCGCCCTCGCCCTCTTCCACCGGTCGCGCCTCTCCGAGGACAGGGTGGAGCTGACGCCCCGGCAGCTCGTGGGCAATGACCTCGTGTGGCTCGCGCGGCTGCTGCTCGCCGCGCTGGCGCTCGTGACGGTGATCGGCACGATGGTGACGGGCGCCGGCCCCCACTCCGGCACCGCGGCGGCCGGCGAGCCGGTCCGGCGGGTCGCCATGTCGTTCCGGGACATCGCCGAAGTGCACACCGACGCAGCGCTGTTCCTCATGGGCCTGACCGCGGCGGCCCTGTTCGCCTTCGGCCACGCCAAAGCACCCCTCAACGTCCGGAGGCACCTGCTGATCATGTTCGAGCTGATGATCGTCCAGGGGGCCGTCGGATACGCCCAGTACTTCCTGCACGACGCCCCCGGCCTGGTGGAGGTGCACGTCGCGGTGCTGACGACCCTGTGGGCCACGGCGGTGGCGTTCTACCTGTCGCTGCACGGCCACGCCGCCCTGGCGCGAGGCGGCGCCGACCATGACGCCCGGCCGCCGCGCCAGCCGGCCCTGCGAGCGGAGGTGCGGGCATGAGCGTGACCGAGGCCACCCAGCCGGCCCCGGCCCCGGCGGGCGTCGACCTGCCCGGTTCGCTGGTGCGGCCCTGGACCCGGGCCGGGCGGGCGTCGGTGGGGAGCGGGGCGCGGTCCGCCCTCCTCACCGCGCGCGCGTACGCGGCGCTCACCAAGCCGCGGATCATCGAGCTGCTGCTGGTCACCACCGTCCCGACCATGCTCGTGGCCGACCCGTCGCGGCTCCCCTCCGCCGCCCTGATCGCCGCCACGGTCGCCGGCGGCACCCTCGCCGCCGGCGGGGCCAACGCCCTCAACATGGTGATCGACCGCGACATAGACCGGGTGATGGAGCGCACCCGCCGGCGCCCCCTCGTGACCGGGGCGGCGCGCCCCGGGCCCGCCGTGGTGTTCGCCCTGGCCCTCGAAGTGATCGCCTTCGCCGACCTCACCGTCTGGGTCAACCTCCTCAGCGCGGTCCTCGCGGCGTCGGCGGCGGCCTTCTACGTGGGCGTCTACACCCTGTGGCTCAAGCGGAGCTCCCGGCAGAACATCGTCATCGGCGGCGCCGCCGGGGCGGTGCCCGTGCTCGTCGGCTGGTCGGCGGTGACGGGCCGGCTCGGCGCCGCCCCGCTGGTGCTGTTCGCGGTGATCTTCCTGTGGACCCCGCCGCACTTCTGGGCGCTGGCGGTCCGCTACCGCGACGACTACGGCGCGGCCGGCGTGCCGATGCTCCCCGCGGTCGCCTCCCTGCGCAGGACGGCGCGCTCGATCGTCGTTTACTCCGTGCTCACCGTCGCCGCTTCGCTGGCGTTCGCGCCCCTCGCCCACATGGGCGCCGTCTACCTGGCCGCGGCGATCGTGTCGGGCGGGGTGTTCGTCGGGATGTCCGTCGCCCTGGCCCGCCGGCCGGGGAGCCGGCTGGCGATGAAGCTGTTCGGCTACTCCATCACCTACGTGACGGTCCTCTTCGCCGCGATGGCCGCCGACCAGCTGATCGCCAAGGTGTAGCCCGGGGGCGGGAAAGCGGCCGCCGCGCCGTGGCGCCCGTTTAGCAGGCGAGATCCTCGTCGACGTTGTTGTTGCTCTGGCCGTACTGGATCAGCCATACACGCCGAAGGGACGGGTCTTCGGGTTACCCGGGCTCGTGACGTACCAGGACATGCCGTCGAGGGCGAAGTCGTTGAGCGTCGTGTTGGTCGACCAGCTGTTGCCGGTCTCCACGTCCGCCCACCACACGGTCGGTGAGTCGCCGGCCGGGAGGACGTGCGATGCGCAGTCGGCTTCGCTGCAGCCCAGCGCCCACGCCTGCTCGTCGGTCTTCTTCTCGTGTGGGGAGGCATTCGGGGGGACAGGTGCGGCGGTCTTTCCACCTCCCTGGGCGCCGGTCTCCTCCGCGCCGACCAAAAAGGGGGGTGTCCCAAAGTGTTCCCGCGCGCGGGGCTCTTCGACCGCTCTCCACGACACCCCAGCGGCGCCCAGGGCGGTGGCGAGCCCAGGTAATGTCGGCACCCGGCGGGTCGGCGCTGACGCCAGCGGTGGGCACGGACCTCGCCGAGCTCGAGTCGGCGGCAGGCGGCACGGATGCTCCAGCCGGCTGCGGTGGCCTCGTCGATGAGGCCCGGCGGGGCCTCCTTGGTGGGCGCGTCGACCCGGCTGGGGACCCGGCCACCTGGCCCCAGCGCCCTTTTTCCTCGATCAAGGTGAGCTTGACCGCCATCTCCGTGAGCACCTCGCCCCACCGGCGGCGTCGGCTCGGGCCAACTCCAGCTCCCAGTCGCGCCCGGTCCGCTGCTTGCCCGGACGGGAGTTGGCCAAGGCCTCGATCGCCCCCGGCTTGGCCAGCGTGCGGATGCGCATGATCACACTCCGGTCGACCTGCCAATGCTGCGCGGCCTCGGCCACCGTGACTCCTGGCGGACCAGCTGCAAGAAGATCCCGTACTTCTCCAACGGGACAAGGACTTCTTCGCTCGGCGCCCAGCACGATCGGTTCCACGAGACGGATCGTTCATCACAGGATGCGCCTCGATTCCGATCCCCGTCTCTATCGCGAAGTCAGATGCAAACCACGACAGCGCCCGGCGAGCGAGGCACAGGGACCTTCGGCCCTTTTCAGCGGCGGGCGGATGAGCGTCGCTCGGGACGGGTTTAACGTTGGAGATACCCACCCGGGTATTGGATCGGAGATGGCACAGATGGGCGTTGCCGACCTCCAGGCGAACAGCAGCGAGGACGAGGTCGCCGTTCTGGCCGCGGGGGGCGACATCGCCCCGCTCGCCCGGCTGCGGGGCTTTCATCCGGGGTGGTTCGGGGCGGTGATGGGGACCGCCATCGTCGGGGTGGCCGCCTCGGCGAACCCGGGCGGTGTGGCGGCCCTCGCCCAGCCGGCCCGCACCCTCGGCCAGGTGATGGTGGTGCTCGCCGCGATGCTGGGTGTCGTGCTCGGCGCCGGGTACGTCGGGCGGTTCCTGTGGCATCGCGACGCCGCGCTGGCGGACCTGCGCGACCCGGTGGCCGGGGCGCTGTATGGGACGGTGCCCGGCGGCATCCTGGTGCTGGCCGCGGCGGCCGCGGCGACCGGCCCGACGTGGTTGTCGCCTTCGACAGTCCGTGACCTCGTCGCCGGCCTCGACTGGGTCGGGGTCCCGCTCGCGTTCGTGATGAGCGTCGTGTTCGCCTACCTGCTCTTCGTGCGCTCCGAGCTCGTCCCCGAGACGGTGAACGGCGGCTGGTTCATCCCGCCGGTGGTGAATATCGTCGTCCCCCTCGTGCTCGTGCCGCTCGTGCCGGGCGCCTCGCCGGAGGCCGCCCGGGCGCTGCTGCTCGCCTCCTACGGGTTCTTCGGCATGGGCTTCCTGCTCTACCTGCTCGTCGTGGCCATGCTCCACCACCGTCTCGTGCTGCACCCGCTCCCCCACGCTGGGCTCGCCCCCTCCCTGTGGATCGGGCTCGGGCCGATCGGCGTCGGAGCCCTCGCCCTGGTGAAGATGGCCGGGGCCGGAGCCGCGGCGTTCGGCACGGCCGAGCCGACCGTAGCGACGCTGTCGAAGCTGGCGGCGACCGCCCTGTGGGGCTTCGGGGTGTGGTGGCTCGCCGCGGCGGTGCTGCTGCTCGTGCACTACCTGAGTTCGGGTCCCTTGCCCTACGGCCTGGGCTGGTGGGGCTTCACCTTCCCCCTCGGCGCCTATACGGTCGCCACGCTCGCGCTCGCCCAGGCCTGGGACCTTCGGGGGCTCGACTGGGCCGGCGCCGGCCTGTTCGTGTTGCTCGGGCTGTTCTGGCTGCTGGTCGCCGGCCGCACGGCCTGGGCGCTTCGCACTGGGGAGGTGTGGAAGGCGGCCGCGCCGCCCGCCGGACCCGCGGCGGTTCCCCCGCCCGCCGTCGTGCCGAGCGCCGCCGACCGCGGACCGGCGGCGGCGTCACCAACGAGCGAGACCACCATGGCGAAAGTTGATGAACACCGCCACGGTGCAGCGGCCCTCGACGCCGACGACTCAGTCCCGCCCCGAGCGCCCCCCACGCCAGCCCCGATCTGAAGCGGCTCCCCGAGGCCATCCAGGCGATCCTCAGCAACCATAGAGAAGCCGAGCTCACCATCCCCAGGGAGGTGGTCGCCGACGTGCTGGTGCGGCTCGGCCAGACCGCAGCGGCGCTGGGCAAGATGCCCGGCCAGTGCAACCCCGCCGCCGAGGCGTACGGCGAAGCCCATCGGGCACTGGACCAACTCGGCCGCTTGGGCGACGTCGGCTGCTGCTGAGATCGGCGCCGGCCGGGGAACCTTCGGCCGCGGTCGGGCGTCGATGGGTCGGAGAGGAGCAGCCGTGGATGACGCCTTCCCGCCCGAGCCCGTGCCCCGTCGACGCGGCGGGCCGCCGGCCGTGCCCGCTCGCCGCCGCCGGCGCCGGCCCGAGC
>JAJYLA010000238.1 GCA_021788115.1 Actinomycetes bacterium
ACCCGGTATCCTGGCGCCGTCTCGGGGCCCGACCCGGTCGACACCTCGGGCGCTCGCCCGCGGCGTCCGGTGGCGTCCCGGGTTCGCAGAGTGAGACGGGGCGCTCGCGGAACCTTCGCGGAAGCGCACCGTATACGGCGCAACGAACCGCCGGCCAGGACGTGCAACCGCCGGGAAGGGAGAGCGCGTGGATCGCAAGGAATTCCTCAAGAGCGCGTGCGGGCTCGGCGCGTGCGGGTGCGCCCTGGGCCTCCTCGGTGTGTCGACCCCGGCCAGTGCGGCGGACGCCTCGGCCGAGGAGCAGCGGCTGGCGTTCGTCCGCTACCAGCTGGCGAAGCTGGTCGGATTCATGGCGGCCGACGCGCCGGCCGACGCGTGCGCGGGGATCCTCGAAAAGACGGGCCGCGAGTGCGCCAAACTGGGCACGCTCGGCGCCAGGTTCAAAGGCGACCCCGACGGGTACCTCGCCGCGGTCAAGCAGCTCTGGGGCACCGACGCCTCGTGGGACAAACGGACGGGCGTCGTCACCGTCTCGGTCGCCGAAGGGCCGTGCGGCTGCCCCCTGGTCGACGCGCGGCGGACGCCGGCGGTCTGGTGCAACTGCTCCGTCGGCTACCAGAAGGAGAGCTTCGAGGCCGTCTTCGGCCGCCCGGTGCAGGCGCGGCTCAAGGAGTCCAAGCTCTCCGGCGCCAAGCGCTGCGTCTTCGAGGTCTCCCTGTCACAGGTACCCGGCTAGCGGCATCGCGCCTTCCGACAGGCCGAGGCGTACCGACGTCGAGGCGAGGCGGGCGGCGACTCGGGAGCGACCGATCGCGCGCCGGAAGCGGACGGGTTGAGGGCCGGCGCGACCCCGCGGACGGTGGCGCCTCGCCCGGCTCGGACCCGGGGCGCGGCACGACGGGAGGTGGGTTATGGAGTTCCGCGAGGTCGTCAGGTCGAGGCGGACGACGCGCGAGTTCGACGGGCGGGCCGTCCCCGAGGCGGCGGTGCGGCGGGCCCTGGAGGCGGGGCTGCGCGCGCCCTGCAACGCGCACCTCAAGAGCTGGCAGTTCGTCCTCCTGCGCGACCGCGACCAGCGCCGCCTGGCGGTGGTCGCGGCGCTCAAGGCGCGCGACATCACGGACCCGGCCGAGATCGAGCGCTTCGTCGCCCGCTTCGCGGACGAGGAGCTCAAGGCGGTCTACCGCCGCTCGCTGCCGGTGCAGCAGGCGATGATGCTCGCGGCGCCGGAGCTGCTCGTCGTCTGCTACAAGCTCAAGCCACTCGCCGAGTGCCGCACCCTGTTCGAGCTCAACCCGCTCGCGTCGGTGTGGATGTGCATCGAGAACGTGATGCTCGCGCTCGCCGAGCAGGGGCTGTTCGGTTGCACCTACACCCCGTACGACGCCGCCGGGCTCAAGGAGGCGCTGCGGGTCCCGGCCGGCTACGAGGTCGCCGCGGTGATCCCGTTCGGCTTCCCCAGGACCCCACCGGCGGAGGCTGAGCGCGAGGACCTCGACGCCCGTCTTCACGTCGACGCGTGGTGACAGCGGCTCGCAGCCGCCGGCGCGCGGCGATATCATTTAGTCAGAACGACCAAACGACCGTAGGCCGGACAGAGAGGAGAAGGAAGATGAAGAACAAGCTCGTGTTGTTGCTGGCGGGCGTCACGGCACTGCTGCCGCTCACGGCCCACGCCGCCGAGGTGAAGGCCAACGTCGAGTGCACGATGAAGTTCGAGCTCAAGGGCTGGTCCGTCTTCTTCGAGGACGCCACCGGTCACGGGGTGGTGACCTGCAGCAACGGCCAGAAGGCGGACGTGCGGCTCAAGGTGCAGGGTGGGGGCCTCAGCTTCGGGAAGTTCAACGTCCTCGACGGGAGCGGCACCTTCTCGGACGTCACCTCGATCGACCAGATCTACGGCGGCTACCTGGCGGCCACAGCCGAGGCAGGAGCCGGGAAGTCGGGGACCGCCTCCGTCTACACCAAGGGCGTGGTCTCGCTAGCCCTCGCCGGCACCGGGCAGGGCATGGAGATCGGGTTCGACTTCGGCAAGCTCGAGATCCGTCCCGCAAAGCCGAAGCCCGGCAAGAAGTGACGGCGGCGGCGCCGTCGAGAGGTCAGGCTCACGCGCCGTTGAAACCGTCTCCGTCACGATCGCCGTCGTCTTCACCGAAGCGGGGGGCTTGGGGTCACTTCACCGGGAGCGGGCGGCGTTTGGTGCCGGCGCGTTCGGCGTCCATCTGGGTGATGTTCTGCGTGATGAAGTGATCGTAGAACGCCCAGCTCGCAAAGCGGGGGGCGAGCCGGCCGCGCACCGCGGCGACCAACGCCTCGCCGCTGAGGCCGGCCTGCCGGGCGGAGGCGACCGCGGCGCGCAGCGCTTCGAGGTAGCCGCCAAACGCGGTCACGTCGGCGGCGTGGCCGATCTCGCCGTGGCCGGGGACGAACGTCGCCTGCGGGTGGTCTGCGACCAACCTCTCGTCGGTCGTCACCCACGCCGCGGTGTCGGCGTCGGTCGTGTTGGGA
>JAJYLA010000092.1 GCA_021788115.1 Actinomycetes bacterium
CCCGTTCAAGGAGATCCCCTACAACCCCTGCGCCCGGCCAAACCCCAACCCCAACCGGAACAACGGCTTTCGCTCAGGAGCTGGCCTCGTCCTCGCCCCACCCCCTGCTCCCGAGAATCGAGGTTAGCGCCCGCCGGCGGGGCGGGATCTGTCCGCATAAGACCCACAATCCGGGATCGGATCGGCCACCCTGGGATGCGATGCAGGACACCACCACCACCACAAGCGCAGCGGGCGACGCGGCCGGCACAGCGCCGGCGAAGGCCCTCGCCCGTCGGCAGATCCCCTGGCAGGCCTGGTTCGTCGTGCTCGGTGCCGTCTGGGGATGCTCCTTCTGGTGGATCAAGGTCGGTCTGCAGGCGCTCGACCCGATCGGCGTGGCCTTCATCCGCCTCGCCTTCGGCGCTGTCGCGCTGCTTGCCATCACCGCCCTTACCCGGGCCCCGCTACCCCGCAGGAGGTCGACGTGGGGCCATCTCTTCATCCTGGGGATGCTGTTCAACAGCCTCCCCTTCACGCTCATCGCCTACGGCGAGACCCACGTCTCCGCGATCCTCGCCGGCCTGATCAATGCGCTCACACCGCTCGCCACGCTCCTCGCGGCGCTGGCGGTCTTCCGCCAGGAGCGGGCGACCCCGACGGGCATCATCGGACTGCTGCTCGGCCTCGCCGGGGTCGTGGTCGTGATCGGGATCTGGCGCGGGCTCGGCTCGCGCGAGCTTCTCGGGATCCTGGCGTGCGTCGCCGCCGTCGTCTGCTACGGCCTCGCCTTTCCCTACTCCCGGCGCCACCTGATGGGAGCCGGCGAGAGCCTGGTCGGTCTTGCCACCGGTCAGGTGCTGAGCGGCGCCCTGCAGCTGCTGCCGTTCGCACTTGTCTTCGGCCACGTCCGTCGCCACCCACCGGTGGGGTCGTTCGTCGCCCTCGGCGCGCTCGGAATGCTCGGCACGGGCGTCGCGTACGTCTTGAACTTCCACATCATGTCCCGCGCGCCCGCCACGGTGGCGAGCAGCGTCACCTACGTCGTGCCGCTCTTTGCCGTCGCAGTCGGCGCCACCTTCCTCGGCGAACCCGTCGCCTGGTACGAGCCGGTCGGGGCCTTTGTCATCCTCGCCGGCGCCGCCATCTCCCAGGGCCGACTGCGCCTGCCTGGCCGGTGGGCGCAGTCGTCGCCGGGAGGCTCGCGGGGCGCGTAAGAGGGCCGCTGCCCCGCATTCCGACCTGCAGCGTGCGGTGGAGCCGGACCGGCTCGGCCCACGACGAGGCATGGCTGGGGGAAGGACGCCATCGCGTGTATCGAGGGGCAAGATCGGTGGCCCCGTAGAGGTGCGCCGCTGGGAGGCCGCCACGCCGACGGCTACACTCCAAGCTCGTCGCAGAGGACCTGGCGGTCACCGAACAGGCAGGATGCGCCCTTGTTCCACGACATCCCCACCCCCGTGCTCGACCGCATGCGCGAGCTCGAGCAGCGTGACCAGGAGGATCGTGCCGACGGCACTCCGCGGTCCGAGCGGCTCCGCCAGATCCCGCCGGAGACAGGCCGGTTCGTGGCGTTGTGGCTCGCCGCCGCGCCCGACGGCGCCTGCATCGAGATCGGTACCAGCGCCGGCTATTCGGCCCTGTGGCTCGCGATCGCCTGCGCCGCCACCGGGCGGACGCTCCTCACGTTCGAAATCCTGCCGCACAAGGCCAGCCTCGCCCGGGAGACCTTCGCCAAGGCGGGCGTCGGCGAGGTCGTCCGCCTCGTCGAGGGCGACTTTCTCGACCACGCCGGCGGGATCGGCGACGTCGGATTCTGCTTCCTGGATGCGGAAAAAGAGATATACGGCGCCTGCTACGACGAGGTCGTGCCCCGCCTGGTCCCCGGTGGAATCCTGGTCGCGGACAACGCGATCAACCACCGGGAGACCCTGCGGCCGATGCTCGATGCGGCTCTGGCCGACGAGCGCGTCGACGCCCTCATCGTGCCCATCGGCAAGGGCGAGCTCGTGTGCCGGAAACGCTGAGAGGGCGCCGGGCCTGAGGGCGCCGGGCGCCGGGCGCCGCGCGCGGTCCGGCAGTCCGGCGTCGCCTGCCGCCGCGGCCCTTGCGGCGCGAGACGCAAAGGGCGGCGTTCCGTTGCGGCGAAAAAATGGCCACACTGGCTCCCGTGGTTCGCTGCACCAACTGCGGCGCTGCAGTGTCGGAGTGGGCCGCCCGATGTCCTCTGTGCCGGGCGAGCCTGGAAGGCGCCGTCCCGATCGACCTCCCCGCCGCGCCACCCGCGCCCGCGGCCGTCGTGGAAGCGGGCGGAGGGCGCGAGGCGCCGGGGGTGCCGGGACCGGCGATCGCCTCGGCCGCCGGGCCGCCGGCGCCGGGGATGGCGCCTCCGGTACCCGCCCACGTGAGGCGACCCACCCACCGTGCCGTGCTCGAGGGCGCCGTGGTGGTCGCGGCGGCGGGCGCCATCGCCGGCGTCCTGCTCGGGACCTCGCCCCATCACGGCGCCACCCCCGTTCCCAGCGCGGCGCCTCTCTCCGCCCCGAGGTCGACCGCGCCGCTCGACCACGCCGCCCCCGCCGCTCTGAATGGCTACACGATCGTCTACACGGGCAGCAAAGGCGTGAGAAGCGTGGCGTTCGGCGGCCACGGCGAGAGTGACCTCCCCACGGGTCCGGCGAGCCGCCCGGTGCAGGCCGCCGGCGACGTCGTCTTCATGCACGCAGGAAACGCCTACGTCCTCGTTCCCCCGTTCAGCGGCCCGCCCCGGGCTCTGGCCTCCGGAGAGGCACTCTTCCCGATGCTGTGGCCGGACATGGTGGGCGTCGTGAGCGGGGTGGGACCGGGTGGCAGGACCATCCGATTCGTCGACGTCGACACCGGGGTCACCTCGGACACCCTCTCCTGGTTTCTTCCTCCCGGCTACGAGCCTGTGTCGCAGTTCTTGGTCGCAGGCCCCGGCGGCGCCCTCCGGTCCTGGAGCGCCGGGCACTCCGGCTCCGCGGAGCTGGGCCCCGTGCTGGGTCATGCCGGCGCCGTGCTCGGAGCCTCCAGTACCGAGGTCGCCTGGCTGGCAGCGGCGGGTTGCGCCGCCGGCGGGGAATGCCCCCTCCACCTCACGGCTACCGGTTCCTCGCGCTCGGACCGCACCGTCCCCCCCGCTCCCGGCCGCGCAGGGTTCCTCCCCGGTGGCGCGCTGTCGCCGGACGGGCGGCTTCTGGCCACCTTCGTCGCGGCGCCGGCGGCCGGCCGGGGTCAGGCCGAGCTCGCCATCGTGGATACGGAGAACCTGACAGTCACGGTTGTCGCAGCCAGCGCCGTGGCTGCCGGCCCGTCCGGCGCGACAGCCCAGTGGACGCCCGACGGCCTGGCGGTCTTCTTCTGCGGTCACGCGGGGTCGATGCACGTCTACTGGCCCGGTGATGCACGCGCCATCACCCTCGGACTCCCCGCGTCCAACAGTTTCACCCTCGGCTAGCTGCCGGCCGGCGGCGGGGGTCTCCCGCCGCCCGGCCGAGTCGACGCCGGCATAGCGGTCGGGGCTCTAGAAGGACAGCCTCCACACGCCCCGGCCGTGGGTGGCGGCGTAGACGCAGGCGTCGGGCCCGAGGGTCACGTCGTTGACGGACACGTCCGGCAGCCCCGTGCCCAGCCTGCTCCACGTGGTGTTCGCTCCCTCGCCGGCGGTGGCAGTGAACATGCCGATGTCGGTCGCCAGGGCCAGCTGGCCGTGGGCCAGAACCAGCGCATCAGAGGGAACGTCCGGCAGCTTCCCGGAGATGTCCGTCCACGTGCTTCCTCCGTTGAGAGTCTCGAAGACGTGGCCGACACCCTCCGCCCGGGATCCACCGGCGCGAGTAGCCGTTGAAGATCGCGTAGGCGTGCGCCGGGTTGGAGGGGTCGACCGTCACGCCGGCGATGTACCGGGACGGGAGCCCTGCCGTGCTGACCTGTGCCACCTGCCGCAGTAGTTGGTGGCGATCCCGGAGGAGAACGACGGGCCCGGGTTGCCGCCGCCGCCCACCCAGGCGGCGTAGATGACCGAGCCTCCGTTGGCCGAGGACAGGGCGGTGACCGAGTCGCCGGCGCCAACGTTGTAGACCCTCTCCCGGGAGCAGTGGGCGAGCGTGCAGGTGGTGATCCAACCCGACCTCGTGACCCAGACGTACTGGCCTCCGAGGACCCAGACGTCCCTGTTCTGCTGGTCCATCGTCAGCGGCGTCGAGAACCGCGCGCCGGGGTCGCAGTCGTGCCGGGGCCTCTCTCCCAGGATCTGTTGGCCGGCGCAGGTCGGGGTCACGTAGTAGTTGTAGGTGTGGCCCCCGTCGGTGGAGGAGTACAGCGTGCCGTCGACGTACTCGCCGACCATGTTCTCGGCGTTCTTCGGGTCGACGACCACGTAGAAGCCGTCACCGCCGGCGGGCTCGACCATCTGTTGCGCGTTGCTGGCAAGGAAGGAGGTCCCGTTGTCCTGGAGGCCGCCCCCCACCCCGGTCACGCCGGCGCCGAGGGAACCGGCGCGGGCGTCGTAGTACTGCCACGAGTGCAGGGTGGCGTTGAGGTCGGTCCAGCCGCCGTACTGCCGGGTGCCGGACAAGGGCCGGCTGTAGACGCCGCCGTCGTCGCCGATCACGATCTTCTTATCGGCGACCATCACGGCGTGCTGGTCGGGGTGGGTCGTGTTCGGGCATGCCGAGCCGCAGGCGAGGCCGTAGTTCCAGTAGGGGCTCGCGGTGACCCACGACGTGCCACCGTTTGTGGACTCGAAGACCTCTTCCAAGCCGACGTAGACGTGGTCGGCGTTACTCGGATCGACGGCGAGAACCTGGTTGTACCAGGCATGCACCCCGACCCCGTAGCCCGAGCCGACGGGTAGCGCGGATCCCGACGCGGCCAGGGTCTCCTCGCTGAGGGTGCCCGGCCCCTCGGGGCGGCCACCGGCCATCCGTGCACCAGAGGCCGGGACGCTAACGACCCACCGCCCGAGGTCAAGAGTCTGCGCCACCATCTACCCTCGAAGGTGAGCGACGGCGAAGCGCAGCGACGCAGGAGGAAGTGGCATGGCTATCCGGAGCATCAACCCGGCGACGGGGGAGCTGTTGAAGACCTTCGAGCCTCTCAGCGACGAGGAGATCGAGTGGCGCCTGGAGCGGGCGTCGAAGGCTTTCGTGAGCTACCGCGCGACGGGGTTCGGGCAGCGGGCCACCTGGATGCGGGCCGCGGCCGACCTGCTCGAGTCCGACCGGGGTGACATAGCGCGGACGATGACGACCGAGATGGGCAAGACCCTGGCAGCGGCGGAAGCGGAGGCAGCGAAGTGCGCCCGGGGGATGCGCTTCTACGCAGAGCACGCCGAGGAGTTCCTCGCCGACGAGCCCCTCTCGGATCCCGGCGCGGTCGGGGCGCGGCGGGCACTGGCCCGCTATCAGCCGCTTGGCGTGATCCTGGCCGTCATGCCCTGGAATTTTCCCTTGTGGCAGGTGGTGCGCTTCGCCGCCCCGGCTCTCATGGCCGGCAACGTGGGGCTGCTCAAGCACGCCTCGAACGTGCCCCAGACGGCGCTGTATCTGGAGGACCTCTTCGTGCGCGCCGGCTTCCCCGAGGGGTGCTTCCAGGCGCTGCTGATCGGCTCCGCCCAGGTGGAGGCGGTGCTGCGGGACCCGCGCGTCGTGGCCGCCACGCTGACCGGCAGCGAGCCTGCCGGCCGGTCGGTGGCGGCAGTCGCCGGCGAGGAGATCAAGAAGACCGTCCTGGAGCTCGGTGGCAGCGACGCGTTCGTCGTCATGCCCTCGGCCGACCTCGAGCGCGCGGCGCAGGTCGCTGTGACCGCCCGTGTGCAGAACAACGGCCAGTCCTGCATCGCCGCCAAGCGCTTCATCGTCCACGACGCGGTCTACGACAGGTTCGCCCGCCTCTTCGTCGAGCGGATGCAGGCGCTGCGGGTGGGCGATCCGGCCGAGGAGGCGACCGACGTGGGACCTCTGGCCACCGAGCAGGGCCGGGCGGACGTGGAGGCACTGGTGGAAGACGCCGTCGTCCATGGTGCCACCCTGCTGTGCGGCGGGGCACGGGTCGACGGTCCCGGCTGGTACTACCAGCCGACCGTGCTCGCGGATGTCACGCAGGACATGGCCGTCTACCGGGAGGAGGTCTTCGGCCCCGTGGCCGCCCTCTACCGGGTCGACGGCATCGACGAGGCGATCGAGGTCGCCAACGCCACCTCGTTCGGTTTGGGCTCCAACGCCTGGACCGAGGACGCCGCCGAGCAGGAGCGCTTCGCCACGGAACTGGAAGCCGGCGCCGTGTTCATCAACGGGATGACCACCTCCTACCCGGAGCTCCCCTTCGGGGGGATCAAGCGGTCCGGATACGGGCGGGAACTGAGCGCCCACGGCATACGCGAGTTCTGCAACCTCAAGACCGTGTGGATCGGCTGACCAGATAGCGCACCGGCGCCGGCACGGCTCCGGCACGGCTCCGAGCACCGGAAGCCCGCGGGGGATCGCGCTTCTTGGAGTGTTCGTGCGTTCCTGGAGTGGTTTCGAGGCCGCTGGCCGGTGATGTCACGCCAAAAAGACGGAAACACGCCAAGAAAGGTGACTGGAGATAGCTGACATAGCATAAAAAGCTGTCTTTCCGGCCCCGGAGAGTACACGGCGCCCGCACCACGGCTGCGCCCCAAAACGGCCGGGCCCAGCCCCGTGCCCGATGCGCTACCATGGCGGACGGCCCACCGGCCGGTCCCAGCGCGTGCCATGCGCGGGTGGGCTCGGCGGACAGTTCTCCGTTTCCATCGAAGAGGTTTAGTTTGCCCACCATCGCGCAGCTGGTCCGAAAGGGCCGCGAACAGAAGACGGTCAAGACCAAGACGCCGGCGCTGCGCGGGGCGCCCCAGAGGCGCGGCGTGTGCACCCGCGTGTACACCACGACCCCCAAGAAGCCGAACTCGGCGCTGCGCAAGGTGGCGCGCGTCCGGCTCACCACGGGCACCGAGGTGACCGCCTACATCCCCGGGGTCGGCCACAACCTGCAGGAGCACTCGATCGTGCTGGTGCGCGGCGGCCGCGTCAAGGACCTCCCCGGGGTGCGCTACAAGATCATCCGCGGCACGCTCGACACCTCCGGCGTGCGCGACCGCAAGCAGGCCCGCAGCCGCTACGGCGCCAAGAGGGGCTGACAGAGGGAAAGTGAACAGCCATGCCTCGTAAGGGACCCGCCCCCCGCCGCGACCTCCTGCCCGACCCGATCTACCGGTCGGTGCTGGTGACCCAGATCGTCAACAAGGTGCTGGAGCGCGGCAAGCGCAGCCTGGCGGAGCGGATCGTCTACCGAGCGCTCGACATCGTCAAGGAGCGCACCGACGGCGACCCGATCTCCGTCCTCAAGCGGGCCGTGGAGAACACCAGACCGCAGCTCGAGGTCCGCAGCCGGCGTGTCGGCGGCGCCACCTACCAGGTCCCCGTGGAGGTCCGTCCCCGGCGTGCCGCCACCCTGTCGGTCCGCTGGCTCGTCGGTTACTCCCGCCAGCGCCGGGAGAAGACCATGGGCCAGAAGCTGGCCGCCGAGCTGATCGACGCCTCCAACGGTGTCGGCGCCGCCGTCAAGCGCCGGGAGGACCTGCACAAGATGGCCGAGTCCAACAAGGCGTTCGCCCACTACCGCTGGTAGCGCGGCCAGTACCCCCGGCCAGTACCCCGGCCCGGGCGGGCGCCCGCGAGCACCGACAGCCGGCAAGCACCCGCAGCCCACAAGCGCCTAAGCCCCACAGCCGAGAACCGAAGCCGAGAACCGAAGCCGAGAACCGAAGCCGAGAAGTACAGCCCCATGCCTGAAGCCACTGCCACACGTACCAAGCCTCTGTCCCAGGTCCGCAACATCGGGATCATGGCCCACATCGACGCGGGCAAGACCACCACGACGGAGCGGATCCTCTTCTACACGGGGATCAACTACAAGATCGGCGAGGTCCACGAGGGCTCCGCCACCATGGACTGGATGCCCCAGGAACAGGAGCGGGGCATCACGATCACCTCGGCCGCGACCACCTGCGAGTGGGAGGGCACCCGCATCAACATCATCGACACCCCCGGCCACGTCGACTTCACCGTCGAGGTCGAGCGTTCGCTGCGGGTCCTCGACGGGGCGGTGGCGGTGTTCGACGCGGTCGCCGGCGTCGAGCCGCAGACCGAGACGGTGTGGCGCCAGGCGGACAAGTACGGCGTGCCCCGGATGTGCTTCGTCAACAAGATGGACCGTATCGGCGCGGACTTCTACCGCTGCGTCGACATGATCAGGGACCGCCTCGGTGCGACCGTCGCCGTGGTCCAGCTGCCCATCGGCTCGGAGAGCGCGTTCCGCGGCGTCATCGACCTGATCGGCATGAAGGCCATGGTGTGGTCCGACGACGCCAGCAAGGGCGCCCATTTCGATGTCGTCGAGATCCCCGCCGAGTGCCGGGAGGAGGCGGCGTCGTACCGGGCGGCGTTGATCGACACCCTGTCGGACTTCGACGACCGCATCACCGAGAAATTCCTCGGCGACGAGGAGATCACCGCCGCCGACCTCACCCGGGCGCTGCGCGCGGGGACCATCGCGAACCAGGTGGTCCCGGTGGTGTGCGGCTCCGCCTTCAAGAACAAGGGCGTGCAGCCGATGCTCGACGCGGTCGTCGCCTACCTGCCGTCGCCGGTGGACATCCCCCCGACGCGCGGCATGGACATCAAGGGCGTCGAGGAGCTCGAGCGGCGGGCCGACGACGCGGAGCCGTTCTCGGCGCTGGCCTTCAAGATCATGACCGACCCCCACCTCGGCAAGCTGACCTACGCCCGGGTGTATTCCGGGACGCTGCGCGCCGGCACGCAGGTGCTCAACTCGACGAGGGACCGCAAGGAGCGGGTGGGGCGCATCCTGCAGATGCACGCCAACCACCGCGAGGACCGCGACGCCGCCTTCGCCGGCGACATCGTCGCGCTCGTGGGGCTCAAGCAGACCACGACCGGCGACACCCTCACGAGCGCCAACGCGCCGATCGTGCTCGAGTCGCTCGACTTCCCCGAGCCGGTGATCCACGTCGCCGTCGAGCCGAAGACCAAGAACGACCAGGACAAGCTGAGCCGGGCGCTGCAGGCGCTCTCCGAGGAGGACCCCACCTTCCAGGTGCACTCCGACGAGGAGACCGGCCAGACCATCATCGGGGGCATGGGCGAGCTGCACCTCGAGGTCCTCGTCGACCGGATGCTGCGCGAGTTCAAGGTCGACGCGAACGTGGGCAAGCCGCAGGTCGCCTACCGGGAGACCATCAAGACGGCTGTCAGTAGGGTCGAGACCCGCTACGTCCGCCAGACCGGCGGCCGCGGCCAGTACGGGCACGTGGTGCTCAACCTGGAGCCCACCGGCCCCGGCGGCGGCTACGAGTTCGTCGACAAGATCTCGGGTGGCATCATCCCCAAGGAGTACATCCCCTCGGTCGACACGGGCATCCAGGACGCGATGCAGTCGGGGGTGCTCGCCGGCTACCCCGTCGTCGACGTGCGCGCCACCCTGGTGTTCGGCTCCTACCACGAGGTCGACAGCTCGGAGATGGCGTTCAAGATCGCCGGCTCGATGTGCTTCAAGGAGGCCAGCCGCAGGGCGCATCCGGTCCTCCTGGAGCCGATCATGGGAGTCGAGGTAGTCACGCCCGAGGAGTACATGGGCGACGTGATCGGCAACCTCTCGTCCCGGCGGGGCAAGGTGGAGGGCATGGAGCAGCGGGGCAACTCGCAGGTGATCCGGGCCCAGGTGCCCCTGGCCGAGATGTTCGGCTACGCCACCGACCTGCGGTCGCGCACCCAGGGGCGGGCCACCTACACCATGCAGTTCAACTCGTACCAGGAAGTACCCGAGTCGGTCTCGAAGGAGATCGTGGCACGGGTCCGGGGCGAGTGACACCGGCCGGCCCGCGCCCACGGCGCGGGGCGAGCCGCCCACGCACTATCGTGTACGACCGCGTTTCCACTCCGGCCCGCCAGGCCGGACCCGCATGAGGAGCGACCCCTTCCATGGCAAAGAAGAAGTTCGAGCGCACGAAGCCTCACCTCAACATCGGGACGATGGGTCACATCGACCACGGCAAGACCACCTTGACCGCGGCGATCACCAAGGTCCTGTCCGAACGTGACCCGTCCGGCAACAAGTACAAGGCGTTCGAAGAGATCGACAAGGCCCCGGAAGAGAAGCAGCGGGGCATCACGATCAACATCGCCCACGTGGAGTACCAGACGCCAAACCGGCACTACGCCCACGTGGACATGCCCGGCCACGCCGACTACATCAAGAACATGATCACCGGCGCCGCCCAGGTCGACGGCGCCATCCTGGTCGTGTCGGCGGCCGACGGGCCCATGCCGCAGACCCGCGAGCACGTGCTGCTCGCCCGCCAGGTGAACGTCCCGTCGATCGTGGTCGCCCTCAACAAGGTCGACATGGTGGACGACGAGGAGCTGCTCGACCTGGTGGAGCTCGAGGTCCGCGAGCTGCTCACCTCCTACGGCTACCCCGGCGACGACACCCCGGTCGTGCGCGTCTCGGCCCTCAAGGCGCTCGAGGGCGACAAGGAGGCCGAAGAGCAGGTCCTCAAGCTGATGGAGGCCGTCGACGACTTCGTCCCCGAGCCCGACCGGCCCATCGACCGGCCCTTCCTCATGCCCATCGAGGACGTGTTCACCATCCAGGGCCGCGGCACGGTGGTCACCGGCAAGGTGGAGCTCGGCCAGATCAAGACCGGCGAGGACGTGGAGATCGTCGGGCTGCGCCCCACCCAGAAGACCGTGTGCACCGGCGTCGAGATGTTCAACAAGACCCTCGACTACGGCCAGGCCGGCGACAACATCGGCGCCCTGCTGCGCGGCATCAAGAAGGAGGAGGTCGAGCGCGGCCAGGTGCTGTGCAAGCCCGGCTCGATCACCCCGCACACGAACTTCGAGGCGCAGGTGTACGTGCTGACCAAGGAGGAGGGCGGCCGGCACAAGCCGTTCTTCAACAACTACCGCCCGCAGTTCTACTTCCGCACCACCGACGTGACCGGCTCGATCCACCTGGGCGAGGGCACCGAGATGTGCATGCCGGGTGACAACACGACGATGACCGTCGAGCTCGGCAAGCCCATCGCCATGGACGAGGGGCTGCGCTTCGCCATCCGTGAGGGTGGTAGGACGGTCGGCGCCGGCAGCGTCACCAAGATCATCAAGTAGCACCTCGGGGAAAAGTGGGAGCCGACGTGGGACCACGCTTTGCTCTCACTTTTCCCCTTGTGAATCCCGCCTTTTGACAACCCGCATCGATCGGAGCCCTCAATGACCCCCCCCGCACTGACCACGTGGGCAGCCTGCCGTGGCTGACGGCAGCCGCCAGCGGATCCGCATCCGCCTCAAGGCCTACGACCACGAGATCCTCGATCAGTCCACCAAGAAGATCGTCGAGACGGTGCTCCGCACCCAGGCGAAGGTGCGCGGCCCGGTGCCGCTTCCGACCGAGAAGAACCGCTACACGGTGATCCGCTCCCCCCACAAGTACAAGGACAGCCGCGAGCACTTCGAGATGCGGGTGCACAAGCGCCTGCTCGACATCGTCGAGCACACCCCGAAGACCGTCGACTCCCTGCAGCGCATCGAGCTGCCCGCCGGCGTCGACATCGAGATCAAGATACAGACCAACTAACGCTCTGCGTAGCGAGCGACCACGATGAGTGGTTGGCTCTCTGCGCGTTGATCGACCGGTTCGTCAGCCGCTACACGAACCCGAAGACGTCTCACCAATACCGGGCCGAGTTGACGGCTCTGTTCAGACACGTCGGCGTCACCCATCCGCGGTCGCTTACGGACGCGGCCATCAACCAGTGGGTCGCACTGGCCAGGGCCAACAACACTCGTCGGAACCGGCTCACCCGGATATGTGTCTTCCTGCGCTGGTGCGTTCGGCACCAGCTGGCCGACCCTGGCCTGGTCGAGGACCTGCAGAGCCGGGAGAACCCCCTTCGGGACACGCCGCCGCTCTACGGAAAGCTCCACGGCAAGTACCCGGCCCGCTGGATGACCCACCAGGATGCCTATGACGTCCGAGCCGGGTGAGGATCTGGAATCCCAGGTAGTCGAGCTCCGACATGGAATCCGGGCCCTTCATCAGCAGGTGGATGTGGGGCCGGCCCTCGGCCAGCTGGAACTCCTTGGACCAGAACCCGACCGGCCGCTCCCCGAACGCCCGATACCAGGCCTCACCGAACGCCCGGCGGTGACGTTCGAGGGTAGGTCCGTCCGGCACCCATGGCCGCCCGTCGCCGGGATAGGTCAGCGTGATCCAGAGGGGCCGGTCGCCGAGCATGTCGAAGGGCACGGACAGGACCCAGCGCCACATCTCCCGCCGGCTCCGGTCCGACATCCCCTTGGCGCCGC
>JAJYLA010000093.1 GCA_021788115.1 Actinomycetes bacterium
GGCCGGGGTGCGCCCGCGGCGCCCGCGGCGCCCGCGGCGCCCGCGGCGGCACCTGCCGTCCGTGACGAACCGCCGAAGCGGTCGGCGAGCGCCTCCAGGGCGCCGGCGACGTCTTCGCCGGGCAGGGCGAGCTCGTGCAGGGTGCAACCGGGGGGGACCAGGTCCCCCGGGAGTTGCGGGTAGGCGAAGAACGCGACCGGCCGGCGGGCGCCGGCAAGGATCAGGTGGCGGGCGCCGTCCAACTGCTCGAGCGCCTGCTCCGCGAGATAGGCGAGCCGGGGCACCGCAGGTCGGCCGGCACCCCGCTCGAGCCGAGCGGGAAAGGTTTCGGCGAACAGCCGGGCGCCGGTCGCCGCCGCGACGCGGGCCGCCCACGACAGCGCCGGCTCGCGCACGGCGGTGCCCCCGAGGAGCATCACCGCCGCCTCCCCGCTGGTGAGGGCGCCGGCCGCGGCGGCGACCGCCTCGTCGGGCACCCGGGCCGGCGGGCGGAAGGGTGCCGGCGGCGCGGGGACAGCGTCTTTACCCCAGCTGACGTCCGAGGGCAGCACGAGGGTCGCCACGGAGCCACCGCCCTGACGCGCAGCGGCGACGGCCTCGGCGACGTCCGCGCCGACGTCCTCCGCACGGCTCGGCCGGCGGACCCACGAGGACACGCTGCGCGCCAGGGCGTCGATGTCGGACTCCAGCGGCGCGTCGAGACGCTTGTGGTAGGTGGCGTGGTCGCCGACGATGTTGACGAGAGGGCTGCGGGCCCGGCGGGCGTTGTGGAGGTTGGCCAGCCCATTCATGAGGCCGGGGCCGAGGTGCAGGAGGGTCGCGGCCGGGCGCCCCACCATGCGGGCGTAGCCGTCGGCGGCCCCCGTGGCGACGCCTTCGAAAAGGCAGAGCACCCCCCGCAGCGCCGGCGTGGAGTCCAGCGCGGCGACGAAGTGCATCTCGGACGTCCCCGGGTTGGCGAACACGGCGGTAACCCCCGAGTCGACGAGGGTGCGGGCTAGAGAGTGGGCTCCGTTCACGGGCCTATTGTGGAGCAGGCCTATGGCACGCTTCCTGATCGACGGCCCCGACCTGGTGCTTCGCCTCAGCTGGAGCGAACGTGTCGGCGGCGTGCACGGCGACGTCAGGGTTCCTCTGTCGGCGGTCCGGTCGGTGACGGCGGTTCCCAAACCGTGGCTGGCGCTGCGCGGCTGGCGGATGGCCGGCGTCTCGATCCCCGGGTCCCTCGCCCTCGGCACCCGCCGCCACGGGTCGGGCTACGACTTCACCGCCGTGTACAAGCAGCGGCCAGCGGTGCAGGTGGAGCTCAACACCGGCCGTTTTGAGCGGATCGTCGCCTCGGTCGCCGGCGACGTGGAGGTCGAGTCGGAGGCGGACCGGATCGCCGGCGCTGCGGGGATAGGGCGCTAGCGCGCCGGCGGGGCGGCCGGGGCGGCGGCACGGGGCGGCGGCACGGGGGGGCGGCACGGGGGCGCCCCAGGACTTGGTTCACGTCTGCCCACGTCTGCTCGCGTACACCGAGGGGTGCACGAAGGGACACGAATAGCGGCATCCGGTCACGGGGCCGGGATTCGTGTCCACTCATGTGCCCGTACGGGTACGCGAAGGGACACGAATAGCGGCATCCGGTCACGGGGCGGGGATTCGTGTCCACTCATGTGCCCGTACAGGTGCGCGACGCAACGCGAATGACGTTGGGCACTGTCATGACAGGCCGGATCGGGGCTGATCATGCGGCCGGCGGGTGGCGCCGGCACACTCACCGGGCCTGCGGCGTGCGGCGTCAGTGGGGCAGGTGCCGGCGAGCAGGTCTAGAGAGCAGGGCGACCATCGCCGCGGAAATCCCGATCTCCAGCAGAACGGTTGGGAACCAGCCGACGGCAAGCACCCTGCTGCCCAGGAACCCGCCGATGATCGCACCTGTCAGGCCGGACAAGACCGTGCCGAGGAAGCCGATGGGGTGATGGCCGGGAACCACGAGCCGGCCGAGAGCACCGATGACAAGACCGGTGACGACGGTAGACACAAGTGCCCACAGCGCCATGCCGATCAGCGGCAGCACGACGAAGAGCGCCACGAGGATAAGGAACAAAGCCGGAATCACACGATCCAGGGTACCGGCGGGTCGCCGGCGCCGGCGGATCCGAAGCGGTGGCACCCGTGCCGCCGGCGGGTTGCGGGCGGAGCCGCCCCCGATGCTCCCGGTTCCCTAATCCCAAGTTCAGATGTCTGGACATCGACGTCCTGACCAGGACATTTGCCTTATGAAAATTGTTGGTGCACTCGTTTTGGCTGAAATCGAGTTCCCCGACGAGTTTCGCGTCACCCGAAAGGACCTTGTCGACGCCGCGTGACGCGGGCTGCACCAACTCGGGTCGTCGTGGCGCGCCCAGATGTCCAGACACCTAATCGGGAGGGGCTCGCTACCATCGCGCGCGTGGCTGACGTCGTTGCGCCGAGCGACCTGCGCCCCGAGGACCTGGAAGCCTTCCGCCGGGAGCTGACCGCCTACTGCTACCGGATGCTCGGCTCGGGGTTCGAGGCCGACGATGCCGTGCAGCAGACGATGCTGCGGGCGTGGCGGGCCTCTGGCCGCTTCGAGGGCCGGTCGAGCCTCCGGTCCTGGCTGTACAAAATCGCGACCAACGTGTGCCTGGACTCGCTGCGTGGCCGCCGGCGCCGGGCCCGACCGATGGAGTGGGGTCCGGCGTCACCACCGGTGGAGTCGTCCCTCGGGGAACAGCTGCCCGAGGCGACGTGGGTGTCTCCCATCGCGGACAGCCGGATCCTGCCGGAAGCCGGGGATCCCGCGGACATCGCCGCGGCGCGCGAGACGATCCGCCTGGCGTTCGTGACGGCCCTGCAGCACCTGCCTGCCCGCCAGCGCGCGGCGCTCATCCTGTGCGAGGTGCTCCGCTGGCAGGCGAGCGAGGCGGCCGAGCTACTCGAGACGAGCGTCGCGGCGGTCAACAGCGCGTTGCAGCGCGCCCGTGCCACCCTGGCTTCGCTGCCCGCCGAGGAGCGGCAGGCAGCCGATGTGGCCGGCGCAAAGGCAGACCTGCTCGCGCGTTACGTGGACGCCTTCGAGCGCTACGACATGGAGAAGCTGGTCGCGTTGTTGCGCGAGGACGCCGTCCAGTCGATGCCCCCCTACGCCCTGTGGCTGCAGGGGGCCTCTGACATCGTGCGCTGGATGCTGGGCCCCGGCGCCGGCTGCAGGGGCTCGCGACTGGTCCCCACGGCGGCCAACGGTTGTCCCGCCTTCGGCCAGTACCGGGTGGACCCGAATGGGGGATATACAGCCTGGGCGCTGCAAGTGCTCGAAATCCGCGACGGCCGGATCGCCGGGTTCCACGCCTTTCTCGAAACGGCCGCTCTTTTCCCGCAATTCGGCCTTCCCATCCACCTTCCGGAGGGCACGTAAGCACAGGGAGGAGCACGGGGGGGCTGAGCGACGATGACCTCCCGCGTCGCAGCTACGGCGTCGGAGCGAGCATCCTCTTCGCGCTTCTCGACGCTCTGTGGCAGGGCCGCGACGCTGTCGAAGCGTCGCCTACAGACCGGATCGCCCGCAAGGGGATCTGCGAGGGCCGGGCGCTCGTCACCCCGGTGCCCGCGGTGCTCGCTCCCGTCTCCTGCCAGCTGTCGTGGATCCTCTAGGTGCTGCGCCCGGCGGGGAGCCACGCCCTGAACGCCGGCTTCGAGTGCACGGGGAGGAGAGCCTGGCCCGCGTGGGGGAACCGCGTTTCCGCTGAACCCGCGCTCGCGTCTGGTCGATGCTACTTGCCCTCACACTGGGGATAGGGGAAGCTGATCGAGTAGAGGAAGTCCCGGATCGTGTCGAGTTGCGACAGGCTCGTCATGTCACCCTCGACTCCCAGGGCGTGATGGGCGTCGAGGGTGATGCGCACCTGAGCGAGGTATTTCGTCGTTCCCGGCCTGGGCTGCGACGCTTCCCCGGTGTAGGTGAAGAGGACCGACGTGATGCCGCACAGGACGACCTGCTGGGAGTCGCTCTGGTAGTAGCCGGTCCGCCCCTGGACGAGGGCACCGACCGTCGCGGAGGTCCTCACCAGGATCTGCTCGCCGGCGGTCGGAGAGCGGAACCGCGTGTGGGGCAAGGAGTCGACGACGGTCCAGCCCGTCGGGTAGAGCACCGAGAAGTTGTGACCCGTCGATGTGAACGAGCTGAACGTCCCGGGAGCGCTCAGCCTGGGGCTGTCGGTGATCCACCCCCGGACTGTCGCTCCGTGCACCAAATACCATCCCCCGCTCTGAGCGCTGTGTCCGAGGACCTGGAGCACCGTTCCCTGGGCGGCGGTGCCGAGAACCTTCGCCGAGAGGGAGGGGCCGGCGCGCAGGTTGAGGCCGATGGGGCTGAGCACGGTCCGCTGGCCGCTCGCCTGGATACCGGCGGCCACGGTGGTTGTGGTGGTGGAAGCCGCAGTCGTCGCCGTGGTGGTCGGCGGGGAAGCCTGGTGGCCGGACCCGCTGCAGCCGCCGGCCGCCCCGACGAAGGCCGCCGCCGCGACCGCAGCCCCGGCGACCCGTGCACCCAAACGCATGGCCGCACAGTACCGCCGACCCGCTACCGGTTCGGGGATCGTCGACTCGCCTGGGCTCTGTGCTTGCGGGTGTCGGGTTTCAGCAGCGTGGGCCGGCCGGTGCGGGTGGCCGGCCGGCCCTGGGCTGGGGGGTTGGTGCCCGGCTGCTGGGGGGTTCAGGTTGTGGCGTGTTTGGCGACGCCGCGGCTGACGCGCCAGAGGGTGGCGAGGAGGGTGGCCCAGATGGCGAAGACGATGGCGAGCAGGAAGCCGACCATGCCGCGCCCGAAGGTGGCGAGGGGTTTGGGGGTGTTGGCCTGGGCGGTGCTCATGCCCGGGGTGGCGGCGGTGACGGTGTAGGAGGCGGCGGCTTTGGTCACGATTTTGCCGGTGGCCGGGTTGGCGACCGCAGCGGTGAAGGTTTCGTTGCCGGTCCAGGTGGGTGTCCAGGTGAGCGTCGCGACGCCCTTGGCGGGGGTGGCGGGGCCGAGGGGGACGAGCTGGGGGTTGCCGAAGAGGGTGGTGGTGACGTAGAAGTCGACGGGGGTAGCGGTGTCGCCGGTGACGGTCGCACTGAGGGTGAGGTTGGGCGCTTTTCCGGGGGTGGGAGCGACGCTGATGGTGGTGACCGTCGGGGTGGCGGCCGCGGCCCATGCGGCCCCGCCGCCTGTGCCGGCGCCGGCCAGGATGAGCGCCCCGGCGGCGGCGGTGAGCCCGGCGAGCCCGGCGAGGCGTGCTACAAGGCGCGCTGCAAGGCGCGCCGTGGGGCGGGGGTGGGGGCGGGGTGTCGGGGTCATGGTGTCTCCGGTGCGATGTCGAAGGTGGCGGGCCGGCCGAGCAGGTCTGAGGGTTGGCGGCGTGTGTTGACGCCGACGGGGGTGGGGGCGGGGATCACTGCGGGGCTGGGGATGTGCACCTGCTGTTCGGCGTGGGCGAGTTCTTCGATCTCGGCGACCGACAGGATCGGCACGACCCGGAAGAGCAGGAGCAGCAGCAGGGGGATCGCGGCGACACCGGCGAGGGTTACCGACACCGAGATCCAGGTGAAATGGTAGGAGCCGAACAGGCCGCTGATCCTGCCGTAGTTGGCGGGGGCGACGACCATGATCATCCGCTTCAGCCACAGCGCGAGGTCCACCAGTACGGCGGCGGCGACGATCTGGCGGGTGTGGCGCAGCCGGGGGATGGCGATGACCAGCAGAGGGGCGATGCAGCCTCCCACGACGAACAGCCAGAACCCGATGGCATAGCGGCCAACGAGCACCGAGCTGAACACCGCGGCGACGCCGTGGTCGCCGACATAGCCGCCGGGCAGAAAGTCGGCGAGGGTGAGATACAAGTAGGCGGCGCCGAAGGGGGCCAGTATGAACCCGAGGCGCACGAAGTGCCTTTCGCCAATCAAGGCCTGCAACCCGTAGAGCTTGCGGAACAGGGCGACAATCACGATGACCAGGGCGATCCCCGAGTACAAAGCGGCGACCACGAAGTAGGGGGCCCAGATGCTCTCATGCCACCACGGGCGGCTCGTCAGCGCGAACGCCCAGGACAGAACCGAGTGCACCGACACGGCCAAGGGGATGATCATGATCGCGACCAGCCCGACCGACCCGGACAGGATCCGCCGCTGGGCGGGGGTTGCCCGCCACCGCCACGACACCAGCCGGTAGAGGCGCCCCAGACGGGGACGTCCCGCCGCGGTCACCCGGTCGGCCGCATCCGCGAGGTCGGGGATCAACGGCAGATAGAAGAAGACCATCGACGCGAACGCATACGTGGACACCGCGACGAAGTCCCAGAAGATCGGCGAGGACAGGTTCGGCCGGTAGATCAACTCCAAGATCCGCTCGGGGCGCCCCAGATGGGGAAAAATGAACGCCCCGCCGATCAGCACCGTCACAACCGCGGTGCCCTCCGCGATCCGCGTCAACGGCGCCCGCCACTCCGCCCCTGTCAGCCGGAGGATCGCCGATACGACCGCCCCCCCATACGACACCCCGATAAAGGTGACCACATCGGCGATGTAGATCGCCCAGAACGCGTGATCGTTGTACCCCGCCGAGCCCAAGCCCCGGTGGTACTGCACCACCCAGGCCGCCACCCCCCATGCCACGATCAACGCCAACACGCCCACCGTCGGCGCCCACCAGCGACCCGGGCGCAACACCGGGCGCATCGCCAACGCACGCAAACCACCGTCACCATCGCCGTGGCCATCGCCGTGGCCATAGCCGTCTCCGTGGCTGTAACCGTTGCCGTTGCCGTTGCCGTTGCCGTTGCCGTCGCCGTCGCCGTAACCGTCGCCGGACTGCTCTCGCTGTGTCACGTCTGCCATCTCCGATCTAGGCGGTCGCGCTGTCGCTGTTCAAATCCTGGCCGTGGCCGGGGATGTACCACACCCTCGGAGAAGTCCCGTACTCCTCCTGGAAACGCACGCCGTCGTTGTCCCTGATGAACTCCGACAAGCGCACCACGTTCCCGAGACCGTTGATCGCGACATCCGTCGTCAAATCCCCGATATAGATCACCCCCATCGGGCAGCCGGCCACACACGCCGGCAGCTCCCCCTTCGGCAGACGATCCGCGCACCAAACACACTTGCCCACCGTGTCCTTCACCTGCGGCACCGGCCAGTCCGGGCTTCGAGGCATCCCCGGGATCTTCGCCGCCGGCTTGGGATCCCCCCAGTTGAAATAGCGGGCCTCGTACGGGCACGCCGCCATACACGTCCGGCAGCCGATACACGCATCCTGGTCCACCAAGACCAAGCCCTCATCCGTGCGGAACGTCGCCCCCACCGGGCACACGTACAGACACGGCGGGTCCTCGCACATCTGACAAGGCCGCGCCATGTGATAGGTCCCCCCCGCCGCCGTCGTCATCGTGTACACCTTGATCCACTCCTGCGACGGCCACAACGAATGCCGCTGCTGACACGCCATCGTGCACGCCTTGCACCCGTCGCAGTTACGCAAGTCCAGCACCATCGCCCACTGATGCGCCGGCCCCGACGACGACGACCCAGCCGTCGACGACGTGTCCGCGGCAGCAGGCTTCGCCGACCCCCCGAACACCTCCAACGCGGCGGCGGACGCGGCCGCCGCCGCGCCCACCGCCGCTGCACCACCCAAAAGAGAACGCCGGCTCAACTTGCAGCCAGAGCCGCTGCCCGGCATCCCGGCATCGCCGCTGGGGCAGCCGGCGGTCGCGTCCTCACCGGTGACGAGGTTCTGCTCCGCCCGCCGGATCCCCGTGAACCGTACCGGCTCCTCTGATGCGCTCACAGCCAAACTCCTCTCATTCTCCATGGAAATAGGTGCCGTCGCCGCCGAGATCAGCTGACGATGACGTGGCCCTTCATCCATCCGGAGGTCGCCATCGCGCCACCGTTGCCGTTCGCACCCGAACCGCAGGGGGTGAGGCACTGGTACACGTAGGTTCCCTTGGTGGTCGGGGCCTTGAAGGTGAACACGATCGTGGAAAACCCACCGGAGGGTGCCTTGGCCAGCGGAGCGTTGAGCCCCAGCGCCGGCACCGTGAAGGTGTGCGCGATGTCCGCGTTCGACACGCTGGTCACCGCGCTGCCGTTCACCGTCTCGGTCCCGCCCGCCACGTTGTTGTACGGCGACCCCGACGCCAGCGCGGTCGGCGCGTCGTCGTACTCCTTGATCGTCAACACCACCGTCGAGCCTGCCGGAACGGTGAAATCAGCCGGCGCGAAGGCCGGCCAGCCGCTCTTGCCCGTGAACGACCCCGGCGCGCCCGACGTCGCGTCGACCTTGCCGATCAGGGTCACATGCACCGCACCCGACGCCGCCGGAGCGGACGTCGCCGCAGGGGCCGACGTCGCCGCAGGGGCCGATGTCGCCGCCGGCTGCCCCGACGTCGGAGCAGACGTGCCCGACGTCGCCGCAGGCTTCGAGCTCCCGCACGCGGAGAGCCCCAGGCCGGCCACAGCAGCCACCGCCGCCAGGCCAGCACCAACCCTCAAGGACCGGCGAGACAACCGGTCAGAGACACCCTGGTGGACAAACATCACAAAATCTCCTTGCTCGTCGGGATGTGCGATTCCGAGTTGCGGATCACGGACGGGACGGCTGGCGGTGACAAACGGACAGCCCGTCGCCCGTGCCTGCTCGCACGATCTCGGGCACGAAGTCATCATCGATGCCGCTCGGGCGTCGGACAACCCGGACTCCACGCGGAACGCGCCCCTGATCCCGCTGTCCCCACAGACCGGGTTTTCGGGGTGCCCTCCGTGGAATTTCGGTACCCGGTACCCGGCAATTGCGTGACCCAGCCGCAGCCGACGAGGTGCTACTGGCGCACCACCGCTTCTTGGTTGACCAGCGATTCCCGTGCAGAAGAGAGCGCCGGCTCGGCGTGCGCCGAGCCGGCATCTTGTCCAAAGAACCGAGGTCGAGATCGCCGTCACCGGCGCCGACCGTGGCCCGTGTACCGGGACCGATCGAGGAGGAGCGCGCGGGCTGCTCCGACCTGGGCATGGGCCTGCTCTCTTCGGGCTGCGCTTGCTCAGAGGCCGTCAGGCGACGGTGACCGTCCCCTTCATGTAGCCGTCGGTGGCCATGGCGCCACCAAGGCCGGCGGATCCGCTGCCGCACGGGGCGAAGCACTGCCAGGTGTACGTGCCGGCCGCCGGGGCGGTGAAGGTGAACTGCACGACCTCAGGCGTGTACTCGGTGCTGCCGTGAGCCGGCGAGACCGGAATGGGGATGTTGAGGCCGAGCGCGGCAATCGTGAGCGTGTGGGAGATGTCCTGGTTGGAGACGCTCGTCACCGGGGAACCGTTGACCGTTTCGGTCCCGCCCGTCACCTTCAGGTACGGCGAGCTAGCGGACGCGAAGGAGGCGGAGCCGTCGTCGTAGCTGTAGATGGTCAGGACAACCTTGGCGCCGGCCGGAAGGGTGAAGTCGCCGGGGATGAACTTGGGTCCCTCCGCCGCTCCGGTCTTGTTGTGGACCATTCCGCCGGTCGCGAGGGTCAGATAGGTGTGGACGGTCGGGGGGGCGGCAGGGGCGGACTGGCTCGCGGCGGGCTTCGAGCTGCCGCACGCGGAAAGGGCCAGCCCAGCGACCGCCGCCACGACTGCTGCACCGCTGCCGATCTTCACGCGCCGGGAACGGGGGGCTGCCCCGTGATCCTTGCCCTGCCGGGGGGAACGCATCACATGGTCTCCTTGTTGGTCGTCTGGAAACGCGATTCCGGGACTGGGGAAGGCGGGGCGACGCGGCCGGCCCTCCATGAGGGCTCGCCCGCGCTCGTGCCGATTCGCACAACCTCGGTCACCTTTCATGATCCAGATCGGCGAAGCATCCGACAACCCGGACTCCACGCAAGACCGACCCCTGATCCCGCGGGTACAACACACCGGGGTTTTCGGGGTTCCCTCCGTAAAATCCCGGTACCCGATACCCGGCAATTGCGTCGCCCAGCCGCCGGCTGCAAGCTGCTAGCACGCGGGGCCGGCGCCTGGGCCGAGCGCCGCGGCGTCTACGCGTCGAGGGGACCGTCGTCGGGACCGGGGCCCAGGGCCGGGCCGCGGGGGCTACGCGTCGAGGGGACCGTCGTCGGAATCGGGGCCCCGGAAGGGGAGGGTCGCCGTGACGACCGTCCCGGTGCCCGGCGAGGAGGACACGTCGAACTGGCCGCCGAGGAGGCTGGCACGCTCGGCCATCCCGAGGAGGCCGAAGTGGTCGGAGGCCACCTCGCCGATCGCGGAAGGTTCGAAGCCGCAGCCGTCGTCCGCGATGGCAAGGGCAAGGTCCTCGGCACCGAAGGCGACGGTCATGCGGACACTGCTCGCCTTGCCGTGGCGCACGGCGTTGCGTAGCGCCTCCTGCGCGATGCGAAAGGCCCCAAGCTCCACGTCGGGGTCGAGCCGACCGGCCTCCCCGGTCACCACGAGGTCGCTGCCGAGGCCGGTGACCTCCTCATCGAGGTCGACCAGCAGGCTCGACAGAGCGGCGACGAGTCCCAGCTGGTCGAGAGCCGGCGGGCGGAGGTCGCGCGCGAGGGTTCGCAGCCGTGCAGCGGCGTCGAGAGACTGCTCGCGCGCTTCGGTGAGGCCGCTGGCGACGGCGCTCGGAACGCCGGCGGCCTCCCCGAGGATCTCGAGGCGACGGGCCAGGTGCAAGAAGAGTTGCAGCGGCTCGTCGTGCAGCTCACGGGACAGGCGCCGGCGCTGCTCTTCCTCGGCGCGGACCACGAGAGCCGCGTAGCGCGAAGCGCGGCGACCCTCGCTTCGTTCCTCGGTCACGTCCTGGAAGACCACTTGCATGGCGCCGATGCCGGCGCCGGGGGGAAGCGAGACGGCGTCGAGCCGGTAGTCGCGCCCGTCGGGTAGCCGGAGGACGAAGCCCGACTGGTCCCCGAGGGGAACCCCGCGTCCCAAGAGGCTCTCGCTGTGCTGGCCGATCACGTCGCCGCCGAAGAGCGCCTGGGCGGTCGGGTTCGCGTTGACCACCACGTCGTGGGCGTCGAGCACCAGGGTGGGCACCTGGGTGGCCTCGAAGAGCTGCCGGTACCGGGCCTCGACGCCCAGGCGCTCCGTCGTCGCGTGCTGCACCCGGGTGTGCGCTATCCGCTCGGCCTGGATGCGCTGGCCGACGAAGAAAGCGATGACATCGACGAGCACCAACTCGACGACGTCACTGCCGACGTGCCCGCGGTGGTCGGGGAGGATGATGTCAGGCAGCCAGAGGAGCGTCGCCCACAGCCCGGTGGCGGCCGACCCGGCCAGTCCGTAGCGGACGGCGGCGTAGCTGACCGGGATCACCCAGAGGGCGACGGGGATCCCGTAAGGCAGGGCCTGCAGGCCGGCCGTGTACCAGTCGACGGCGATATGCGCTATGGCGATGAGCACGACCATCACCTGCACTGCCCAGAACCGCCATTCGCGCACCGGCGGGTGCAAAGCCCGGCGGATGGCAGCCGAGAACTCGGCTCGCTCGGCCGGGCTGGCCGTGATCATCCGCGCTCGTCGCCGGCGACGAGATGGTTCTCGAGGGCGTAGAGCACCGCCTCGGTGCGTGATTGGACGCCCAGCTTGGCCAGCACGCTCGAGACGTAGCCCTCGACAGTGCGCACGCCGAGCTTGAGCTCCGAAGCGATCCCCTTGTTGGAGAGCCCCCTGGCAAGCAGGCCCAGGACGTCGATCTCGCGCGGCGTCAGGGCCGACAACGGACCGGATGCAGGGGTACGGGAGCGGCGGGCGAGGCGGGCAGATACGGCGGCGTCCAGGATGAAGATGCCGTCGGCCACGGCTCGGACGGCATCGACGAGCTCCTTGGCGGAGGCGGTCTTGAGCAGATAGCCGCTGACGCCTGCTTCCAGAGCTTCGGCGACGAAGGCGTAGTCGTCGTAGGCGCTCACGACGAGCACCTTGACATCGGGCTGGCGGGTGCACACCCAACGGGTGAGCTCCAGGCCGCTCGTCCCCGGAAGGTTGACGTCCACCAGGGCGACGTCGGGGCGCACGCGCTCCAGGAGCGCGAACCCCTCTTCCGCTGTGCCCGCCTGGCCGACGACGACGACGTCGGGCGCCTGGTCCAGCAGTTGGGCGGTCCCCTGGCGGACGAGGGCGTGGTCGTCGATGATCACCACCCGCACGTGGCCCCCCTTGGGGCCGGTACCGCCCTCCGCGCCCTGACTGTTGAGCGGCTCGGCGCCGTGTCCTTCTTCGAGTGGTTGTGCGCCCACGTATCCAGTGTGCCCGACGCGCGCCCGTGGCCGCTCACTGGTTCGGCGGGCGGGCGGAGTTGGGGGGCCGGCGGGGCGGGGCGCGCCGGCGGGGCGGGGCGGGGG
>JAJYLA010000094.1 GCA_021788115.1 Actinomycetes bacterium
ACGTCGGCGCCGGGCTCGTCGAGCGGCTGATCGCCGAAAGGGAGGCCAACGGGCCCTTCGCCGACTTCTACGACTTCTGCGCCCGAGTCGACCCGCTGGTGCTCAACAAGAGGACCGTCGAGTCGCTCGTCAAGGCCGGCGCCTTCGACAGCCTCGGCCACCCCCGCCAGGGGCTGTGCATGGTCTTCGAGCAGGTGGTGGACCGCACCCTCGCCCGCCGGCGGGAGGCAGACCAGGGCGTGATGAGCCTCTTCGGTGACCTGGGCGCCGGCGGGGATCCCGTCTTCGACGACGCCCGCGTGCCGATCCCCGACCACGAGTTCGACAAGACCACGCTCCTCGCCCACGAGAAGGAGATGCTCGGGCTGTACCTGAGCGACCATCCGCTCCAGGGGCTCGAGGCAGCCCTGGCGCGCCACGCCGACTGCACCATCGCCGAGCTCCGCGATCAGGCCGACGGCGAGGTCCGCTGGGTGGGCGGCGTCGTCACCGGCCTGGTGCGGAAGTACACGAAGCGCGGCGACCTGATGGCGACGTTCGTCTTAGAGGACCTCGTCTCGGCGATCGACGTGTGGGTCTTCCCGCGCACCATGACCGACGTCGGCCACCTCCTCTCCGACGACGCCGTGGTGAGCGTCAAAGGCCGCCTGGACACGCGCGAGGATCAGGCGAAGCTCATCTGCATGGAGGTCAAGCGGCTGGAGCTCGGCTCCGGGGGGGTGCAGCCCCTCCATGTCGAGCTTCCGGTGCACGCCCTGACCGACGAGAGGGTGGAGTCGCTCAAGCGCCTGCTCGGGGAGCACCCGGGGCCGTCCCCGGTCCTGCTGCACGTCGGCGCCACGGTCATCCGCCTGGCGTCTCAGTTCAGCGTGGACACCACCCGTGGTCTGCTCGCCGAGCTGCGGGTCCTCCTCGGACCGGCGTGTCTTCCCGACATGAGCAGCGCGGGGGCGCGGAGCTGACGATCGACACTTTGGATAACAGCGTCACAGACGACGTAAACTGGCTGATCAGCGCTCATGATGAGGAGAGTTACCGCGGAATGACGCTCGCTGTCGAAACGAAGGACTGCACCGCCCTGGCCGACACCGAATTGGCCGAGATGGCCGACATGGTCACCGACGGCCCTGCCGGATTCGACATCGGACTGCTCTCCAAGCAGCCCGAGGCATGGGTACTGATCACCCAGGTCCGTGAAGCCGGAAAACTCGACGGGTTCTCGTTCTGCACCCTGGAGCGTATCGGCGGCACGCCGTGCCTCCTGTGGGGGCTGGCGTCGGTGAAGCGCAACGGCAAACGCGACCAGGTCCTCAAGGCGATCATCGCCTCCCAGTTCCGCCGGGCGGTCCTGGCGTTCCCCGACGAGGACGTGCTGATCGGGACGCGCCTGCTCGATCCCGGGGCCCTCGCCGCGTTCAATGGGCTCGCGGACATCTGCCCGCGGCCCGGCCACAAGCCGAGCGGCGAGGAGAGGGCCTGGAGCCGTCGCCTCGCCAAGAGGTTCGGCGGGGAGGGCCGCATCGACGACCGCACCTTCGTGGTCACCGGCGACGGCAACCCGACGGGCGTGTTCGACTTCTCGGCCGCCAAGCCCGAGGCCGTCCCCGCCGACGTCGCCGCCCTGTTCGAACCGCTCGACGCCGAGCGCAACGACGTGCTGATCGCCTTCGGATGGGCGATGGCCGAGGATCTCGCCTCCAGGTACGCCCCGTGATGCTGCCCCGCCTGTAGCGGTCCCCCCGCCGGCAGGCCCGAACCGGGTGGCGCCCCGCAACGACGCGAACATGGATGCCCCGGGAGGGCAGGTGGCCGATCGACGGCGCACAACACAGGCGGGCGCAGCAGCCCCGACCGTCGTCGACGCCGACGGGCCCGGGTCGGGCGCGGGCGGGGACCGCCTCGACCGCCACACGATCGTCGTGGCGCTGGTGGTCGTCGTCGGGGCCGTCATGGCGGTGCTCGACACGACAATCGTCAACGTGGCGCTCGACACGCTCGGGCGGGACCTGCACGCCTCTCTGTCCACCGCCCAGTGGGTCGTCACCGGATACTTGCTGACCCTCGCCCTGGTCATGCCCATCACGGGCTGGGCTGTCGACCGTTTCGGCGCGAAGCGCTGCTGGATGCTCTCCATCGCGCTGTTCATCACCGGGTCGGCTCTCTCCGGCCTGGCGTGGTCGATGACCAGCCTCATCCTCTTCCGGCTCCTGCAGGGACTCGGCGGCGGCATGATCCTTCCCGTGGGCCAGACGATCGTGGCTCGCGTTGCCGGCCCGCAGCGGATGGGCCGGGTCATGAGCGTGCTCGGGGTCCCGATCCTCCTCGGCCCGGTCGCCGGCCCCGTCCTCGGCGGCTACCTCGTCCAGGACATCAGCTGGCACTGGATCTTCTACGTCAACGTGCCCATCGGCGTCGTCGCCCTCATCCTCGCCGCCCGCGTCCTGCCTTCCTCCCCGATCGCCCACGAGGAGAAGCTCGACCTCCCCGGGCTCGTGCTGGTGTCCGCGGCCGTCACCGCCATCGTCTACGGGTTGTCCCAGGCCGACACCTACGGTGGCTTCGGGGATCCCCACGTGTACGGCTGGGCCACCGCCGGGGCGCTCCTCTTGGCCGCCTTCGCCGCGTACAGCGTCCGCCTCGGCCGCGCCGCTCGGGCCGCGATCATCGACGTGCGGCTGTTCCGCGACCGGTTCTTCTCCGCGGCGTCGGCGACGTCGTTCCTCATGGGTTTCGGCCTCTTCGGCGCCATGCTGCTGCTGCCGCTCTACTACCAGGTCGTGCGCGGCAACGGCGCCCTCGACGCCGGCCTGCTGCTCGTGCCCCAGGGCATCGGGGCGGCGGCGGCGATGCCCCTCGCCGGTCGCCTCACCGACCGGATCGGCGTCCGGCAGGTCGTCCTTCCGGGCATCGGCCTGGCCGTGCTGGGCACGTTCGTGTTCACCCGGGTCGGCGCGCAGACCTCGTACGTGCTGCTGGCGGGATCCCTGCTGGTGCGCGGCTTCGGGCTCGGGTCGACGATGATGCCCTCGATCGCCGCGGCGTACGCCACCCTGACCCGCGAAGTGGTGCCGCGCGCGACCACGGCGATCAACATCGTGCGCCAGATCGGCGGCTCCCTCGGCACCGCCGTCCTCGCTGTGATGCTCGCCCGTACCATCCGCGACCGGCTGCCGGCGTCGGGCGCGTCGCACGGCCTCGGCGGCGTCGGCTCCATCCCCCCGGCGCTGCGCGAGCACGTGGCTCCGCTGCTGGCCAGCGCCTTCGGGCAGACGTTCTGGGTGGCGTTCGCGCTGACGGCCGCCGTGGCGCTGCCGGCGTTTTTCCTCCCCGGGGCGCCGGTCTCGCAACCCACGCGGGCCCGTGGGAGCGCGGCGGAGCTGTGAGGCGGTGGCGGGGGGGCGGGCGCCGGCGAGCTCAGGGGCGCGGCAGGACGGCCTCGACCACCTTGTGGCAGCGGCCGTCGATGGGGGGCGTCAGCGCGACGACCAGGCGGTCCCCCTTGCGCCCGCCCATGTGCCGCATCCCGGCCCGGTCCATCTCGGCGGCGAGACGCCGGTCGAGGCAGGGCAGCTCACGCTCGTGGCCCTGCCAGGGGAAGCGGCACGCCAGGTAGCGCCCGTCGCGCCACAGGCTGATCGGCCCCTCCGGGGCCACGAGGGCTATGGAGGGGTGGTCCGAGCGGCGCTCGTAGAAGGGCACCGCCGAGGCGGCGATGCCGAGGAGCGGGTGGCGTTGCGGGTGCAGCAGGGGCCGCAGCAGCTTCTCGGCGCGCCGGCCCGTGAGGCGGCTCACCGCCTTGGGAGGCCCCTCGACCGCCAGCGCTTCGGGCTCGGACGGGTCCGGCACCGCGTCCAGGTTCTCGTCGAGGGTCACCGAGACCACGTCGTAGGGCTGCAGCCGGTGCGGGTACGGCTCGGGGTACCAGGCGCGCACCAGCGCCCCGGACGCGGTGTCGACGCCGGCGCACTGGCGGGAGTCGGCGGCGAGGACGAGCAGGTCCAGCTTGACCCCGGCGCCCACCGCGACGCGCGGCAACTCCTTGGCGACGGGATAGAAGTCGGGAGCGGTGCTAGCAGACACGGGTACTCATACTGACCGTCAGGGTGGACCCGGTGGTGGATCCCCGCCCGGGAGTCGCCCCAGACTAGCGGCTCTGCGCGGCCGCGCTCCACGCGTCGCGTCGCCGTCCCGCATCGCCGTGCCAGTCGCGAAGCCCCCGGCTGCTCAGGGGGACAGGGCCGCGGCGAGGGCGCCGGCGTCGGCCAGGGGCGAGTGGCACACATAGTCCCGGCAGACGAACGCCAGGCCGTCCGCCTCGGGTCCCGTGCGGCCCTCCCACAGGGGCGAGTCGAATGGCTCGCCCCACGCCAGCACGGCCGAAGGGAGGTAGCGGCGCTGCACCACCTCGACCAGGTCGGGGCGGGCGCCGGTGACCGCCACCTCGGTTATCCCGGTGCGGGCGAGGTCGGCCGCCGCGACCATCCCGGTGAACGCAAGCGGCGCCGCGGCCAGCGCCGGCCCCATCGCCTCGAGGAGCGCCGCGGCGTGCCGGCCGTAGCGTGACTCGCCGGTGAGTGCGGACAGGCGCAACAGCGCGGCCGCGGCGACGGAGTTGGCCGACGGCAGGGCGCCGTCGTGGGTGTCGACGGGCCAGGCGATCAGCGGCTCGGCGTCGCGAGCCGTGGTCCGGAACGCCGCGGTCGTGGCGTCCCAGAAGTAGGTGACCAGGTCGTCCGCGGCGGCAGCCGCCTCCGCCACCCACGAGGCCCGCCCGGTCGCCTCCGCCAGCCGGGTGAACGCCTCGACCAGCCAGGCGTGGTCGCCGGCGTACGCGAGGTGCCGGGCGGAGCCGGCCTGCCAGCTTCGCAGCCACCGCCCGTCGCCCGGGCGCCGGAGCGACCGGAGAAGGAACGTCGCCACCTCGGCGCCGGCGTCGAGCCAGTCGGGACGGCCGAGGGCCGCCCCGGCCTCGGCGAGGGCCGCGACCGCCATCGCGTTCCACTCGGTGAGCACCTTGTCGTCGAGGCCGGGCCGGACCCGGCGCTCCCGGCGGGCGAAGAGGGCCCGCCGTCCCTGCTCCACCCGGCCGGGACGGGTGAGGACGCCCCGGTCCGGGCGGTGGAGGATGTTGTGGCCCTCCCAGTTGCCCTGCGGGGTCACCCCGTACCACCGGGCGGTCTCGGGCCCGGCGACGTCGTGCACCTCGGCCTCGTCCCACACGTAAAACCGGCCCTCGACGCCCTCGCTGTCCGCGTCCTCGGCCGAGGCGAAGCCGGCGCCGGCGAGGCGCATCGGCGGGCGCAGCAGGTAGCCGATCGTCTCCGCGACGACCTGCCGGTGCCGCCCGGCGCCGGTCCGCTGCCAGGCGTGCAGGTACAGCCGGGCCAGGAGGGCATTGTCGTAGAGCATCTTCTCGAAGTGGGGGACCAGCCACCGCCGGTCGGTGGAGTACCGGGCGAACCCACCGCCCAGGTGGTCGTAGATCCCACCGGCTGCCATGGCGTCCAGGGTGAGGGCGACGGCCTCGTCGATCCCGGAGCCGGCGGAACGGGCGCCGGCGAGCACGAGCATCTCGAGGGCGGCCGGCTGGGGGAACTTCGGGGCGCGCCCGAAGCCTCCCCACTCGGGGTCGAAGCGGGCGAGGAGGGCGTCCGCCGCCGCCGGCAGGAGCGACGCCGAGCGCGCCGCCCCGGGGTCGCCGCCCGACGCCCAGCCCGAGCCGGGCAGCGCCGTCCCGGAGCGCACCGCATCCGCCAGGCGCTCGGCGGCGCCCTCCAGCTCGGCCCGGCGCTCCCGCCACGCCTCCGAAACCCGGCCGAGCAGGTCCACGAACTGCTCCCTCGGGTAGTAGGTGCCGCCGAAAAAGGGACGGCCGTCGGGCAGCAGGAGCACCGTCATCGGCCATCCACCGCCGCCGGTGACCGCCTGGACCGCCTCCATGTACACGCTGTCAACATCGGGGCGCTCCTCGCGGTCGACCTTGACGGCGACGAAGCCGGCGTTGACGACCGCCGCGACGCCCGTGTCGGCGAACGACTCGTGGGCCATCACGTGGCACCAGTGGCACGCCGAGTAGCCGATCGACAGCAGGATCGGGACGTCCCGGGCCTTCGCCTCCTCGAACGCCTCCGGCCCCCAGGGGAACCAGTCGACCGGGTTGCCGGCGTGCTGGCGCAGGTACGGGCTCGTCTCGCCTGCCAGGCGGTTGCTCGGCGCCATCCGCCCACCCTACCGGCGGGGCGTCACGGGGCCGCCAGGTCCCTCGACGCGAGCGCCCGGCGGACCTCCGCGACGCGCTCGCCGTCCCACTCGACCGCGGGGTCCGGCTCGAGGAGGGTCGGCGATGCTGGCCAGACCCACCGCCGCCAGGGACCACTCGCCTGGCTCCGCGGCACCGAAGGGCCGCACCTCCAGCCGCTCGGCGGCGAGAACAGCCGGGCTCAGGCGGTCGGGGCGACCGGCGGGCCCGCCGCCTCGCCCGGATGTGGGTGAGCGTGTTCGGTCTCGGGCTGCTGCCCCGGCCGGGTCATCCTCGAGGTCCCCGGGCGCCAGTCGGGGCGGGATCACCCGCTTGCCGCTGGGGATGGCCGACCGGGCCGGCCGGTGGTACCTCGTGTCGATGCTCGGCGAGCGATGCAACCGGGTGCAGAACGTGCGAGCGGCGGGCACCGCTCGTCGACCTCGAGGCGGCGTCGTCTAGCTATCCCGTCTTCGAGGTGACGGTCGGCGGACCGCCGGCCGCGGGCCCCGGGCCTGCAGCACCGGCACCGCTCGCGGCGACGCGTCCTCGCCGGCGGAGTCAGGAGACGGAGGGCGGCTCCTGGTAGCGGGCCACCGAGAACGCCAGGAGCGTCGGGATGTCCAGGGCGAAGACCAGCAGCGACAGCGTCACGAGGACCAGCGACGCCCCGCTCGTGTGGTCGAAGACGAACACGAACTCGAGCATCCCGGCGATCACCGCGTAGGCCAGCAGCGCCCAGCCGCCGACACGGAAAAAGACCCGCCAGGCGAAGGGGCGCACCCTGCTGAGCAGCCCCACGCCGACGACGAGCAGCGCTGCCGCCCCGGCCAAAAGCGCTGTCGCGGGCACCAGGGAGGGCCGCGCCGGCAGGTGGGCGGCGAGGTAGATGCCCGCCACGATGACGAGGGCCATCGACCCGACCGCCAGCTCGGCGACGGGCGGCATTCCGCCGCCGGCCGCCGCCGCCGTCCGGGTGCTGTCAGCGCCGGTCACGCCGTCGCCAGCCGGGTCATGATGATCAGCGTGGCGACCTGCATCGCCCCGGTGACGCCGGCGGTGTAGATGAAGCGGCGCATCAGGCGGCCGATGAGCTCGCCGTCGGGCTGCGGCTTCTTCAGCTCGAACAGCACGGCCAGGTTCGCCGGCTCGAGCAGCCCGATGGCGATCACGGACATCACGCCCACCACCACCATCGACGCCACCACCCAGCCGTGCTGCGGGTACGACGAGAGGATGAACCCCTCGTGGCGCGCCAGCTGCCAGCCGGAGGTCAGCGTGGTGATCACCAGGGTCGGCATCAAGAGCACCATCTTCGGCATGAACCGCGCCGTGAACTCCGCGCGCGCCGGGATCGACAGGCGCCCGAGGATGGGCCCCACGATGAAACCCACGAAGAGGTCGATCGCAGTCCACAGCCCCCCGCCCACGACGTGGAAGAAGTCGAGCGCCCACAGCCGGTTCGTGGCGATGGCCGCTAGCAGCCCTCCGAGCGCCGCGGCCACCAGCGGCAGCGCGCGGACGGGCACGACCTGCAGCGCCGGCCGAGCCCCGCCTCGCACCACGTCGCTCTGCGGCGATCCGACGATCACGTCAGCCATGGCACCACCCTCCCCTCGCGTCCCCTGCGGCAGACTAGTAGACCAAAGGCAGGCCCAAACGGGCACGCACGCGCATGTCCCACAGGAAGGCGTTGAACGGGAAGCGGCGCACGACCCCGGGCAGGGCCCGGCTGGCGGCCCCGACGGCCGCGAGGAGGAGGTCGAAGCGCCGCTGGTCCCGGTCGCTCCACGCCAGCCGCATCTCGTCGCGGAAGCGCTCGGGCAGGAAACCGGTGGTGACGAACGTGCTGAAACCCGCCTGGGCGACCCTCACGGGGGCGGGGAGGTGGCGCAGGCGCATCAGGTCGGTGAGGTACGAGCGGACGGTGTCGTCGATGGAGACGTGGGCGAGGGACTCCTGCCAGTACCTCTCGAAGGCGCCCCGGTCGGCGGGCCACATGTCCGGGCGCACCTGGAGGGTGGTCCCGAAGACGGATGCTCTCCGGTAGAAGGCGTCCGCGGTGGCGTCGTCCATCGGGCCGTGCAGGCGGGTGCGCACGTCGACGGCCCCCCGGTAGAGGCACGCGGCCACCCACAGCTGGAGCTCGGGGTCGAAGGCGTCGTAGGCCACGGGGCTGCCGGGCCGGGACCTGACCGCGGCGTGGGAGCGGTCCACGGCCTGGCGGTACGCCTCCCGCTCGGCGTCGTCGCCCATCATCGCCACGGCCAGGTAGGTGAACGTGGTCCGCAGGCGCTTCAGCGGGTGGCGCGTGACCTGGCCGCCCACCACCGTGCTCTCCACCACCGCGTGGCCGATCGGCGGGCGGCTGAGCTGCATTATGACGTTGGCGGTGCCCGCCAGAAGCGCAGCGATCCCCTCGACGTGGTCCGCCAGGTCCGCAGCCGTGGGAGCAGCCCGGGCCCCGCTCATGGGGGAGCGGTGGCGGGGCGCTCGAGGAGCGCGGCGGACGTCGTGGGTGTGGCGCGTTCCACCTGCCGGGTCATCCCTCCCCCTCGGGGATGCTACCCGCCAGAAGATCCCGGCGCACCTTGCCGATCGCCGTCCTGGGCAGGGCCGCGACCACGACGACCCGGCGCGGGGCGGCGTAGGGGGCGACCCTCTCGGCGACCACCTCGCGCAGCGTTTCGAGGGTGGGGGGCCGCGCCGGGTCCGCGGGCACCACCCAGGCCACCACCCGCTGCCCCCACTCGGGATCGGGCACGCCCGCGACCGCCGCCTCGGCCACCGCAGGGTGTGCCCGCAGGGCGGCCTCGACCGGGCCGGGCCAGACGTTCTCGCCGCCCGTGACGATCATGTCCCCCATGCGGCCCCGCACGCGGAGGCGCCCCGCGGCGTCGATGTCCCCGGCGTCCCCGGTCCGGAACCAGCCCTCCCCGTCGAGCGGGCAGGTCCCGTCCCGGTAGGCGCGGAGCAGCATCGGGCCGCGGAGGCGGATCTCGGACGTGTCCGGGTCGACGGCGACCTGCACCCCGTCGAGGGGCACCCCGTCGTAGACGACCCCGCTGCCCGTCTCGGTGAGCCCGTAGGTGATCACCGCGTTGGGCGGCGTCTCCACCGGCGGGGCGGATCCCCCGAGCACGACGGTGCGGAACGCGGCGGCGGGCACCCGGCGCAGCGCCGTGGCCACCAGCGAGACGAGCACGTCCGGGCCGGATTCGGCCAGCACCGCCTCGGCGTCGAAGCCCGGCAGCACCGCGCAGGCCGTCCCGGTGAGGAGGCTCCGGGTGACCACGGACAGCCCGCCCACGTGGTTGAGCGGCAGGCATGCCAGCCAGCGGTGCCGGGCGGGGTCGACCTCGAGGCGGGCGGAGGTCGCCAGCGCCGACGCGACCACCGCGTCGTAGGTCAGCACCACGCCCTTCGGCTCCCCGGTGGTGCCGCTCGTCGCCACCACCAGGGCGTCGCCGTCCTCCACCGGGGCCCCGCCCCGGCGCCGGTGCTCCCCGTCCCCGTCGGCGACGAGGCCCGGCCGCAGGTGCGCAGCGACGGCCTCCTTGGCCGGCGCCGACAGCCGCTGGTCGAGCGGCAGCACGGCGTCGCCGCGATCCCACGCCCGACGGAGGGCGGCGACGAAGGGCGCGCCGCCGGGCAGGTCGATTGCCACGAGCTCGGGCATGGCGGCTAGTTTGCCCGGACGTGGCCCCGACGCGGCGAACCCGGCCGGATCCTGGTGGGCCGTCGCCGCTTCGCGCGTGGGTCGCCGGCGCCCGGCCGCGCACCCTGCCGGCGTCCGCCGTTCCCGTCGTGGTGGGCACGGCGGTGGCGGCTGCGGGGGGGCAGGTCATCTGGTGGCGCGCCGCGGCCGCCCTCGTGGTGTCGGTGGCGCTGCAGGTGGCCGCGAACTACGCCAACGACTACAGCGACGGCGTTCGCGGAACCGACGACGCCCGGGTCGGGCCGCTGCGCCTGGTGGCGTCGGGGGCGGCGTCAGCCACGGCCGTCAGGTGGGCGGCGATCGCCGCGTTCGCCGTGGCCGGGGCGTGCGGGCTCGCGCTCGCAGCCGTCGCCGGGTGGTGGCTCCTGCTCGTCGGCGGGGCCTGCATGGCGGCCGGGTGGCTCTACACGGGCGGCCCCCGTCCGTACGGGTACGCGGGCCTGGGAGAGGCGTTCGTGTTCGTGTTCTTCGGGCTGGTGGCCACCGCCGGCACCGCCTACGTGCAGCTGGGGCGCGTCACAGGTCTGGCCGTCGCCGCCAGCATCCCCGTGGGGCTGCTGGCGGTGGCGCTGCTGGTCATCAACAACCTGCGTGACATCCCGAGCGACGCGGCGAGCGGCAAGCGCACCCTCGCCGTGCGGCTCGGCCCGCCGGCGACCCGGGTTCTCTACGCGGCCGTCATCCTCGCGGCGTTTGCTGTGGCGGCGGCGATGGGGGCGTCGAGGATCGGGTCGTTGGCGACCCTGGCGGCGCTGCCGGTCGCGGCGGGGCCCCTGCGGCGGGTGGCGGCGGGCGAGGACGGGCCGGGCCTGATCCCCGTGCTCGGCGCCACCGGTCGCCTTCAGCTGGCCTTCGGCGCCCTGCTCGCACTGGGCATCGCGCTGTAGCCGGGGTAGCCGGCGGTCCGGGGCCGCCGACCGGGAACCGGGGGGTCAGGCCGCTGGGGGTCGGGGGGCGGCCAGGAAGGGCAGCACCGCCTCCGCGAAGGCGTGGGGGCGCTCGAGATGGCAGGCGTGTCCGGCTCCGGCGATGACCGCCAGAGCGGCGTTGCCCCCGATGGACGCCACGAGCCTCTCGCCGTGGGCCACGTAACGGGTGTCGAGCGCGCCGGCGACGACGAGGACGGGCACGGCGAGCGACGCCAGGCGAGCCCACAGCGACTCCTGGGTGCCGGTGCCCGCCATCCGCAGGCTGGCCGCCAGGCCCGCCGCGCTGGCGCCGAGGCGGCTGTCGAGGGCGGACGCCTCCGGCGACAGGGTGGCGAACAGCGGCTGCCGGAGCCACCAGCGAACGAAGGGCTCGACCCCCTCGGTCTCCACCTTCTGCGCGAGGGCCTCGTCGGAGCGCCGGCGGGCGTCGCGCGCGGCGGGGTCGTCGATCCCGGCGGTGGTGCTGACCAGCACGAGGCGGGTCACCGCGTCCGGGTGGCGCAGGGCGACGTGGAGGGCGTAGCGCCCGCCCATGGAGTACCCGAGCCAGGCCGCCGGCCCGCCCACCGCCGCCACCATCAGGTCGGCGCCGCGGGGGAGGTCCGCGCGCACCGCGGCCGATCGCCCGTGGCCGGGGGCGTCGAGGGCGATGACCGTGTGGCGCGACGCGAGGAGGTCGCCGGCAGCCCCCCACGCGCCGGCCGACTGGGTGAAGCCGTGGACGAGCACGAGGGGCGGTCCGCTGCCCCGTGTCTCGGTGTGCAGCACGCGATGATCCTGGCATGAACCAGCCCGAGGACGTCCAGGCCGCCTTCTGCTCCGTGCTCGTGGACGAGTGGGCCCGCGCCGGCGTGACCGACGCCGTCGTCGCCCCGGGCTCGCGCTCCACGCCGCTCGTGCTCGCCCTCGACGCCGACGACCGGTTGCGGGTGCACGTGGTGCTCGACGAGCGCTCGGCGGGGTTCGTGGCCCTGGGGCTCGGTCTGGGGACCGGCCGGCCGGCGGTGGTCGCCACGACCAGCGGCACCGCGTCGGTGGAGCTCCACCCGGCGGTCGTCGAGGCGTCGCAGGCCGGGGTGCCCCTGATCGCCGCCACGACCGACCGCCCCCCCGAGCTTCACCGCGTGGGCGCCCCCCAGACGGTCGAGCAGGAGGCGATGTTCGGGTCGGCGCCGCGGTGGAGCGTCGCGGCCGGTGTCGCCGAGGCCGCCGGCGCCGGCAGCTGGCGCTCCCTGGCGTCCCGCTGCGTCGCCGAGGCGCTCGCCGGTCCGGCCGGACCGGGACCGGTCCACCTCAACCTGGCGTTTCGCGAGCCGCTTCTCGGCCGGCCAGTCGCCCTGCCGCCGGGGCGGTCCGGGACCGCCCCGTGGCACGCCGCGGCACGGCCGGGCGCCGCCGGCGGGGCGGGGATGGCCGGCGGGGCGGGGA
>JAJYLA010000095.1 GCA_021788115.1 Actinomycetes bacterium
GCGGGCACCGATCCGCTACGAGCTGGCCGAGCGGGTCCGGGGCGTAGCCGATGGCGGGATGGGCATGATCGCCTGCCTGGTGTCCGAGGTCGGGTTGGCCGCCGAGATCGATGACTCCCTCGACCTCTTGAAGATCCACCGGCCCTATCACGAGTCCGACCATGTGTTGAACATTGCCTACAACGCGCTGTGCGGGGGGACGCGTCTGGACGACATCGAGGCACGGCGCAACGACCGGGTGTTCCTCGACGGTATCGGAGCGGCCGCCCTGCCCGACCCCACCACGGCGGGGGACTTCTGCCGGCGCTTCGACGAGTCGTCGATCATGGCCCTGCAGGAGGCGATCAACCATGCCCGGCTGAGGGTCTGGACCGCCCAGGGACCGGCGTTCTTCGCCCAGCGTGGCCGTGATCGACGCTGACGCCTCGATCGTTCCCACCGACGGGCAGACCAAGCAGGCATGGAGATCGCCTACAACGGCGTCTGGGGCTACTCCTCGGCTGGTGGTGAACCTGGCCAACACCAAAGAACCGCTGTACTTCAAGCAGTCCGGGGCCAACCGGCCCCCCCGACGGTCTCGGCCGACCTGTACGACCGGGCCGTCGCCTTGGTGCGCGCGGCCGGCCTCGGCGAGGTCCTGCTCAGAGGCGACACCGCTTCGCTCTCATTGCCAACTTCGACCGCTGGGACGCTGATGGGGTCGGTTTCGTCTTCGGCTTCGACGCCCGGCCCAACTTGGTGGCCGAGGCAAAGAGCACTGACGAGGAGATGTACCACCAGCTCGTCGGGCGCGCCGAGCGGACCATCAAGACCCGCCCGAGGGCCAAGGCCCGCCGGGTGAAGGACGACGTCGTGCGGGCACGCAGGTTCAAGGTGCTGCGCAGTGCCGGCGAGGACGTCTGCGAGTTCAGCTATCGCCCCCGAGCCTGCAAGACCGACCACCGGGTGGTCGCGCCGAGAAAGGACCTGTCGGTCGAGCGCGGCGAGGAAGTGCTCTTTCGCTGTTTTAGGGCTAATGACCCCTTGGAATTGATCATCTAGAGCGGCCGGCCGTCGAGCCGAGCCGGGTTGTGGCCGCGGCCCGCCTCCCGCCGCTACCGTCCCCGACGATGCGCGCGCGTGCCCCTGCCTCCTCGGCGAACCTCGGGCCGGGCTTCGATGCCCTGGCCGTGGCGCTGGCCTGCTACGTCGAGGTCTCGGTCGAACCGGCGGACAGGCTCCGGATGGCCACCTCGGGCTTCGGGTCCGAGCTTCCGGCCGACGCCGGCCATCTGGCGGCCCGGGTGGCGGCCGCCGTCGCCGGCCACGACCGCCTGTTTGTCGAGGTTCACTCCGACATCCCCGTCGGCCGCGGCCTCGGATCGTCCGCCGCCCTGGCGGTGGCGGCCGCGGCCGCCGCCGGTGCCGAGGATCCCTTCGCCGTCGGGGTCGCAGTCGACGGCCACCCGGAGAACGCCGCCGCCTCGGCGATGGGCGGCTTCGTGGTCGCCGCCGACGTCGGAGGCCACCCGGTCGCCCGCCGGCTCCGCCTCGACCCGGCGCTGCGCTTCGTGGTGGTCATCCCCGACCGGGTGCTGCTCACCGCCGCGGCGCGCGCGGCCCTGCCCGCGACCGTAGCCCACGCCGACGCTGCGTTCAACCTCGGACGCATGGGGCTGCTCGTCGCCGGGCTCGCCGACCTCCGCGAGATGCTGCCCGAAGCCGGCGACGACCGCCTCCACCAGGACGCGCGCTCCTCTCTCTTCCCCGAAGCGCCGGCGTTGCTCGAAGGGCTGCGCCGGGCGGGCGCGCTGACGTCGTGCTGGTCGGGGGCCGGCCCGAGCCTGCTCGCGGTGTGCGAGGCGGGGCGCGCGCCGGCGGTGGCAGCCGCCGCGGAGACCCTGCTCGACGAGCACGGCGTGGTCGGCCACGTCCGCTCCCTCGAGGCCGACATGGGGGGGGTCACGTTGTCAGCCTGAATGGGTAAGTAGCGTGAGCTGGTCCCAGCCCCCCACAGAGGAGGACTCCGCATGGCCACCTACGAGGGCTATTGCGTCAAATGCAAGGAAAAGCGCCAGTTCGAAGGCCAGGAGGTGACACTCGCCAACGGGCGGCCCGCCGCCCAGGGCATCTGCCCGGTCTGCGGGACGAAGATGAACCGGATGCTCGGCGGCAAGAAGTAGCGTCAGCCGCCCCCGGTACGCTGGCCGGGATGGCGCGCTACTGGCTTGAGACGCTCGGGTGCCCCAAGAACCAGGTCGATTCGGACAAGCTGGCGGGCACCCTGGAGGCGGACGGATTCGGGCGCGCCACACGGCCCGAGGAGGCCGAGCTCGTGGTCGTCAACACCTGCGCCTTCATCGAGGCCGCCCGCCAGGAGTCCGTCGACGCCGTCCTCGCGCTCGCCGGCGCCCGGCGACCGGGTGCCAGGCTGGTGGTCACCGGCTGCCTCGCCGAGCGCTACGGCGCCGAGCTCGGCGAGGCCCTCCCCGAGGTGGACCTCGTGGCCGGCTTCGGAGTGCCGGTCGCGTTCCGGGGCCGCGGCGAGCCGGCCGTCCCGTCGTTCGACCTGCTCAACCTGCCGCGCCCGCCGGCCGCCGCCCCCTGGGCCTACGTCAAGGTCGCGGAGGGCTGCGACCGCCGCTGCGGCTTCTGCGCCATCCCGTCGTTCCGGGGGCGGCAGCGGTCGCGCCGGCGTGACGACATCCTCGCGGAGATCGACTCTTTGGGGGTGGAGGAGGCGGTCCTCGTCGCCCAGGACATCGCGTCCTACGGCCGGGACCTCGGGGAGCGCCGCGCGCTGGAGCGGCTGGTCAGGGACGTCGCCAGGAGGGTGGCGCGCACCCGGGTCCTGTACGTGTATCCATCCGGGCTCACCGACGGTCTGATCGACGTGATCGGAGAGACGGGCTGCCCCTACTTCGACCTCTCGCTGCAGCACGCGTCGCGCCCGCTGCTGCGCCGGATGCGCCGCCCCGGCGACGGCGCGAGCTTCCTCGAGCGCATCGGACGAATCCGGCGGCGGTTTCCCGACGCCGCCCTGCGGTCGTCGTTCATTGTCGGCTACCCCGGCGAGACCGAGGACGACCACGACACGCTGCTCGCGTTCCTCGAGGAGGCGGAGCTGGACTGGGCGGGGTTCTTCCCTTTTTCCCGCGAAGAGGGCACGTACGCGGCGGGGCTGGCCGGCCGGGTTCCCGCCGGGCTCGCGGCGGAGCGGCTGCGGGAGTGCTCCGAAGTCCAGGACGCGGTCACCGCCCAGCGCCGGCGACTCCTCGTCGGGCGCCGCGCCCGCCTCCTCGTCGACGCGCCTGGCGTGGCGCGCGGCCACCGGGAGGCGCCGGAGATCGACGGCGTCGTACGGGTCCCCCCCGCGCTGCCCGCGGGGAGCTGGATCGACGTCCGCATCACCGCTGCCGAGGGGCCCGACCTCGAGGGCGAGCCCGTCGAGGTGGGGGTCGCCTGATGGCCACCAAGGTCTCCGGGCGCTTCGACCCCTCCGCGGTGGCCACCCCGGCGAACGCCATCACCGCCGCCCGGCTGCTGGCCGCGCCCGCCGTCGTCATCCTCGTGCTGCACGGCTCGTCGTGGGCGGCGACGCTCGTATGGGTCGCCGTCGCCAGCACGGACTTCCTCGACGGCTGGGTGGCCCGGCGCCAGGGAGCCACCACCTCCGGGGCCTTCCTCGACCCGCTCGCGGACAAGGTGCTCGTCGTGGGCACGCTGCTCGCGCTGGTGGGCATGGGGGACGCCTCGTGGGTACCCGTGGCGGTGATCGCCGGACGCGAGGCGGTCATCACCGGCTACCGGTCCCTCGTCGCACGCCACGGCGTCTCCGTGCCCGCCCGCCGCCTGGCGAAGCTGAAGACCGCCAGCCAGGACGTCGCCGTGGGCCTCCTGCTCCTGCCGCCGCTCGCCCCCTACCACTGGGTCGGGCAGTCGGTGCTGTGGCTGGCGGTGGGCCTCGCCGTCGTGAGCGGCGGCCAGTACCTGCTCGACAGCCGGCTCGCCCCCCCGCCCCCGCGGGTGGCGGGGCGGGGAGACGCGCACGTGCCCAACGGGCGCGGTGGCGCGCACCGGCCCGCGCTCGACGACCTTCCCCCCGCGTGAGGCGCCGGAGCCGCAATGCGCTGTGAGGTCCTGGCGATAGGGACGGAGCTGCTGCTCGGCCAGGTGGTCGACACCAACTCGGCGTGGCTCGGCGAGCAGCTCGCCGGCGCCGGCATCGACTGCCACTTCCAGGTGAAGGTCGGCGACAACCAGCCCCGGATCGTCGCCGCCATCCGCCAGGCGCTCGCCCGCGCCGACGCGGTCATCTGCTGCGGCGGACTCGGACCCACCCAGGACGACATCACCCGGGAGGCCATCGCGGAGGTCCTCGGCGTCGACCTCGACCTCGACGAGGAGGTGGCGGCGCGAATCGAGGAGATGTTCCGGGCCCGGGGCCGGACCATGGCGCTCAACAACATGCGCCAGGCGGAGGTCCCCCGCGGGGCGCAGGTGATCCCCCAGCGGAGGGGCACCGCCCCGGGGCTGATCTGCCGGCTGGGCGACCGCTCGATCTACGCCGTGCCGGGCGTCCCTCACGAGATGCGCGACATGGTGGAGCGGGCCGTGATCCCCGATCTGATGGCGCGTGCGGGGCAGTCCGCCACGATCCTGAGCCGCACGCTGCGAACGTGGGGCCTCGCCGAGTCCACCCTCGCCGAGCGCCTGGCGCCGCGGATAGCGGCGCTCGACTCCGCGGTGTCCGGCGGGGCGGCGGCGCCGACGATCGCATTCCTGGCGAGCGGTATCGAGGGCATCAAGGTCCGCCTGACCGCCAAAGCCGCCACGCAGGCCGAGGCCGAGGCGCTCATCGCCGCCGAGGAGGCCGCGGTGCGGCAGGTCCTCGGCCCGGCCGTGTTCGCCGTCGACGGGGAGACGATGGAGTCCACCGTCGGCGGGCTGCTCGTCGCCGCCGGCAAGACCCTGGGTGTGGCGGAGTCGCTGACCGGCGGGCTGGTCGGCAGCCGGCTCACAGCGGTCGCGGGGGCGAGCGCATGGTTCCGCGGTTCGGTCGTCGCCTACGCCACCGAGGCCAAGCGCGCGCTTCTCGGCGTCGGCGACGGTCCTGCGGTGAGCGAGTCGACCGCCCGCGAGATGGCCGCCGGCGCCGCCACCGCCCTCGACGCCGATGTCGGCCTGTCCTTCACCGGCGTCGCCGGCCCCACCGACGCCGACGGCCAGCCGGTCGGGACCGTATGGGTCGGCGTCGCGTACGACGGCGCCACCGACGCGCGTCTCCTGCGCCTCTCCGGCGGCCGGGAGCAGATCCGCCAGATCGCCGCGATCTCGGGTCTCGATCTCCTGCGCCGGCGCCTCCTCGGGCTGTAGCGGTCGTGGGCGGCGCGACACCGGCGGGGGACCGGGCGCCGGGGGGCCGCCATGCGGGGGCCGGGGCCCCGCGGGCGCGGCGGCTGTTCGCCGCCGTGTGGCCCTCGCCGGCACTGGTCGGGAAGCTGCGCTCCCTGGAGCGTCCCCGGCCGCCGGGCGTGCGCTGGACGGCCGAGGGCCAGTGGCACGTCACGCTGCGCTTCTTCGGAAACCTGGACGCCGCAGCCGAGGAGGACGTCCGCGGGCGGCTCGCGGAGGTCGCGCACGCGGCGCGCGCCTTCGACGTGTCGGCGGGACCACGCACGAGGGTTCTCGGCCGGGCCGTGCTCGCCCTGCCCGTCGCGGGCCTCGACGACATCGCCCGGGCGGTGCGGGAGGCGACGGCGGGCGTGGGCCGGCCGCCGGGCACCCGTCCGTTTGCGGGGCACCTCACCCTCGCCCGCTCCCGGCATCCGAGGGTCCTCGCGGCCCTGCCGCCGTTGCAGGTGGCGGCAGGCTGGAGCGTGCGCGAGCTCACCCTGGTGAGCAGCGACCTGCTCTCCGGCGGCGCCAGCTACGAGGTGGTCGGCAGCTGGCCGCTCGGTTCGGTGGAGCCGCCACAGCAGCCGGAGCCGCTGCGGTAGCCGACCCCGCGGCGGTGGCCCGTCGGGGCCGCTGTCAGATGTCGGCGCCGGCCACATCGGGTGCCGCAGCCGTGGGCAGGGTGGTGAACACCGCCGGCGGGGTGGTCCACAGGGGTCGGGCGCACGGCTCGCCCCTGCGGGAGGCCTCGATCGCCTGCCAGACCCGCTCGGGGGTGCAGGGCATGTCGATATGGCGCACCCCGAGGTACGAGACCGCGTCGACGACGGCGTTGTGGACGGCGGGAGTCGAGCCGATCGTTCCGGATTCCCCGATGCCCTTGGCTCCCAGGGGGTTGCGGGGGGTGGGGGTCTCGATGGTGCGGGCCTCGAAGGAGGGCAGTTCCGCGGCGCTCGGCATGGCGTAGTCCGCCAGGTTGGCGGCGAGGGGCGTGCCGCCAGGGTCGAAGACGACCTCCTCCCACAGCGCCTGGGAGGCGCCCTGCGCGATGCCGCCGTGCTGCTGGCCCTCGACCAGCAGCGGGTTGAGGACGCGGCCGCAGTCGTCGACCGCGACGTGGCGGACCAGCCGGACCTTCCCGGTCTCCACGTCGACCTCGACGACCGCGACGTGCGCCCCGAAAGGGAACGTGGCTCCGTCCTGGCTGAAGTCGACCGCGGCGGCGAGGGGCCCGAGGTCGCTCTCCTCCGGGCCGGCCGGCCGCTCGCCGGCCTGATCCCTGACGGCGTGGCCCTCCCCGGCGTGGCCCTCCCCGGCCGTCCCGGCGCCGGCGGCGGCGGCGGCAGCAGCCTCCGCCGAGAGGCGGGCCAGCTCCGCCCACGACAGCGTCCGCGACGGCACACCGGCCACGCCCAGCCTGCCGTCGGTGTGCACGACGATGTCGTCGGGGCTCGCCTCGAGCTCGGAGGAGGCGAGCTGCCGGGCGCGGGCGAGGACCTCCTCGGCGGCGATCGCCACGGCGCTCCCGCCCACCTGGAGCGAGCGGGACCCGCCGGTTCCCCCTCCCCGCGGTACGGCGGCGGTGTCGGACTGGACGAGGCGGATGCGGTCGAGCGGGATGCCGAGGCGGTCGGAGACGATCATCGCGAAGGCCGTCGCGTGCCCCTGGCCGTGGGCCGACGTCCCCACCCGGATCGTGGCCGATCCGTCGCGCTCGATCGCGACGGATCCGTACTCGCGGCCACCGCCGCCGGCGGTCACCTCCACGTAGGCGGCCACCCCGATCCCGAGCTGCCATCGCGCGCCCGCGGTCCGGCGCTCGGCCTGCTCCTCGCGGAGCGCCTCGTAGCCCGCCTGGCGCACAGCCTCGTCGAGGGCGCGCCGGTAGTCACCGGTGTCGTAGGTGGTGCCCGTGGTCGCGGTGAGGGGGGAGTCGAAGGCCGGCAGGAGGTTGCGCCGGCGCAGCTCGACCGGGTCCAGGTGGAGCTCGGTGGCGGCGATATCCATGGTCCGTTCGAGAAGTGCGGCGGCTTCGGGCCGGCCGGCGCCGCGAAACGCTCCCATCGGAGTCGTGTTGGTGAGTGCGACCGCGACGTCGTAGCGGAGCTTCGGAATGGCGTACACGCCCTGAGCCATCATCCGGGTGGGCCCCATGGCCAGGGCGCCGCCGAACCCGGCGTACGCCCCGGCGTCCGCCAGCACCCGGCAGCGCATCCCGGTGATGCGCCCTTCGCCGTCGAAGCCCATCTCCACCCACTGCAGCTGCCCGCGCCCGTGCGGCATGGACACGAAGTTCTCCGAGCGGTTCTCGATCCACGCGACGGGCCGGTCGAGCAGCCGGGCCGCGGCGATCACCGCTGCGTGCTCCGCGCCGAGCCCCGCCTTGCTGCCGAAGCCACCTCCCACGTGGGGTGCGACGACCCTCAGCCTGCGACGCTCGAGGCCGAGGACCTTCGCTGCCGTGTCGGCGAAGCCGTGCGGCATCTGGGTCGACACGTACACGGTCATGTCGTGGCCTGCCCCGTCCGCCCCCGGCACGGCGGCGATCGCGTCGCCTTCCATGGGGACCACCGCGACCCGCTGGTTGTGCAGCCTCGCCCGCACCACCGTCGCGGCCCCGTCGAGAGGGTGCCCCCGGCCGGCGCGGCCCGCCGCCAGGTTCGTGCCCATCTCCTCGAACTGCAGCGGGGCGCCCTCCGCCAGCGCCGCCTCGGGGTCGGCCACCGCGGGCAACGGGTCGTAGTCGACGGCGACCAGTTCCGCCGCGTCCGCCCCGGCCTCTTCGGTCTCCGCGACCACGACAGCGACGGGCTCGCCCACGAAGCGGACCTTGCCGTCGGCGAGGGGTGGGCGGGCGCACGCCGCGTTCAGCTCGATGAACCCGTGGAAGGGGTCGATATGGAGGTCGCGGCCGGTGAAGACGGCGATCACGCCCCGGGCGGCGCCGGCGGCGCGCACGTCGATGCCGGCGATACGCGCGTGGGCGAGAGGCGACCGCACGAACACGGCCCGGGCGAGGCCGTCCACCCGCAGGTTGCCGACGTAGGTGCCCCGGCCGGTGAGGAGCTCGGGATCCTCGACGCGGCGGACGCTGGTACCGAGGAGGGAGCCGGGCATGAGACGAAAGCTACCCGCGACCGGGATGCGAGGAAGGCGGGCCGCCGGCGCGCGGGCGGGTGCCCCGCCCGCCCAGCGCCCCTTCCCCTGACGACCATCCACCATCGAACACATGTTTGTGGTTACACTCGGAAAGCACAGCGGTGTTATTCGCACCGGGACGTCGTCACACCCCGTTCGTAGGGTGGGTCTTGTACCGGTCGGCAGCGAGAGGAAGGCATTGCCGTGGAGCGAGACAAGGCCCTCGAGATGGCAATGGGGCAGATCGAGAAGCAGTTCGGCAAGGGCGCCATCATGCGGATGGGCGAGAACCTCCACATGCAGATCGAGGCGATACCGACAGGGGCGCTCTCCCTCGACATCGCCCTGGGGATCGGGGGCCTGCCGCGCGGCCGGATCGTCGAGATCTACGGGCCGGAGTCCTCGGGGAAATCGACGCTCGCCATGCACGTGGTCGCCGAGGCCCAGCGCAACGGGGGGATCTGCGCCTACGTGGACGCGGAGCACGCCATGGAACCCGTGTACGCGCGGGCCATCGGGGTCAACGTCGACGATCTGCTGATCTCCCAGCCCGACACGGGCGAGCAGGCGCTGGAGATCGCCGACATGCTGATCCGCTCCGGCGCCCTCGACGTGATCGTCATCGACTCGGTGGCCGCCCTCACCCCCCGCGCCGAGATCGAAGGTGAGATGGGCGACCCCCACGTCGGGCTCCAGGCCCGGCTCATGTCCCAGGCCCTGCGCAAGCTGACCGCCACCCTCAACCGGTCCAACACGATCGCCATCTTCATCAACCAGCTGCGGGAGAAGGTCGGGGTCGTCTACGGGTCACCGGAGGTCACCCCCGGCGGGCGTGCCCTCAAGTTCTACTCCTCGATCCGCCTGGACATCCGCCGCATCGAGTCGATCAAGGATGGTGCCGAAGTGATCGGCAACCGGACACGGGTGAAGGTCGTGAAGAACAAGTGCGTCGCGGCTGGCACAGAGGTGTTCGACCCGGTGACCGGCGAGACCCACCTGATCGAGGACGTCATCGGGGGCGACGCCGCCATCTCCGTGGTCGCGGCGGACAAGGCCGGCAAGTTGCACCCCCGCCCCGTCGTGAATCGGTTCGATCAAGGAGAAGCCAAGGTCATCGGGCTGGGTCTGGGGGACGGCACGACACTCTGGGTGACGCCGGATCACAAGGTGCTGACCGAGTCCGGGTGGTGGGAAGCGGGGGACCTGGCGGTCGGGGATCGGCTCGCCCGGCCCCGCCGCATGGGCGCGTTCGGGTCCGAGTTCCCCCTGTCCGCCGACCGCGCCCGGACGATCGGATATGCGATCGGGGCGGGGAGCCACGGCCGCGTCGCCGCAGAGGAGCGGATCCCCGCGTGTTTCTTCGCTCCCGGGACAGCCGAGGAAGTGGTGGGGAACCTGCTTCACGGTATCTGGGAGGCCGCCGGATGGGTGGGCGACAAGGCCACGGGCGCTGGTCTCCGGGTCGGCTTCACGACCAGCTCACCGCAGCTGGCCCAGCAGCTGCGCTGGCTCTTGCTGCGGTGGGGAATCGGCAGCTCCATCCGGATCAAGCGAGCCGGCCGTCGGCGCGGCGCCATCGACGGGCGAGTTTGTGCGGCCGACTTGCCGTGTTATGACGTGCGTGTCCTGGGTCCGGGCGAGGTCAGGCGCTTTGCGGCCGCCATCCCGATGGGCGGACCACGAGGTCGGGTGCTGCTGGCGGAGCTCTCCGCGGCCCGCTCTCGGCGTCCCCGAGGCTCCCGGAGGGAGCATCTGCCGGTCTCACAGACCGAACCGGTGCTGGCCTACCTGCGGAGCAGAGGGGTCACCGCGTCCCTGGCGGCTCGCATGATCGGGGACGTGGCCGGCGGTCCCGGGACGGACCTGCGCAGGGTCCTCGGCCACAGCCGGCTGCACCGCGATCGCCTGGAACGCCTCGCCGACGCCCTCGACAGCGACTTTTTGTACCAGGTGCTCGACGAAGACGTCTGGTACGACCCGATCACGGTGATCCACCCTGCCGAGTGGCGCCGCGTCTATGACGTCGAGGTCGACGAGCACCACACCTTCGTGGCCGGCGACGTCGTCGTCCAGAACTGCAGCCCCCCGTTCAAGCAGGCGGAGTTCGACATCATGTACGGCAAGGGGATCAGCCGGGAGGGCTCGCTGCTGGACGTGGCCGTGGACCTCGGGCTCGTCAAGAAGTCCGGCGCCTGGTACACCTACGCGGGGGAGCAGCTCGGCCAGGGCCGGGAGAACGCCAAGAGCTTCCTGGCCGAGAACCTCGAGACCCTGATCGAGATCTCGGAGAAGGTTCGCAAGCAGGTGGGCATCGGCGGCGGCGATGACCTGCCGCTGGGCGCCGACCCCCGCGACGACGAGCCCATCACCCTCGACGACTGATTGCGTGGCCCGAGAGGCGCGCCCGTGCAGACGCCTGGCTTCTGGCCGACAGACCGGGTGTTACCGAGGGCGGCCGGGCAGGGGAGCCCGCCGGGGAACCCTGCGGGGCGTCGGATCGCTTCTCGAGCGCACCTGAGAACCCGTAGCGCCTGGGCCCCGCCGGCGCAGGGGCCCGAGCAAAGGGGCCGCGCCTAGACTTCGGCGTCGTGCCTGCCGCCGAACCCCGCCGTTACCTGATCCGCACCTTCGGCTGCCAGATGAACGAGCACGACTCGCAGCGCCTCGCCGGCTTCCTCGAGGACGGAGGGCTCGTGCCGGCAGAGCGCCTCGACGACGCGGACGTGGTGGTCCTGAACACCTGCTGCATCCGGGAGAACGCCGACAACAAGCTCTACGGCAGCCTCGGCCACCTGAAGGCCCTCAAGGACCGCCGGCCCGACCTGCAGATCGCGGTCGGCGGCTGTCTCGCCCAGAAGGACCGCCACCTCATCCAGGAGCGCGCCCCCTGGGTCGACGCCGTGTGGGGGACCCACAACGTCGGGCACGCCGTTGACCTGCTCGCCGCCGCGTCGGCCACGGGGGCGCCGGTGCTCGAGATCCTCGACGGCGCCCCGCCCGACGACGAGGCGTTCCCCTCCGCCATGCCCGTGCGGCGGGACCAGCCGTGGGCGGCGTGGGTCACCATCCAGGTCGGCTGCGACAACAACTGCGCCTTCTGCATCGTCCCCTCGGTTCGCGGACCGGAGGCCAGCCGCCCCTTCGGGCAGCTCGTCCGGGAGGTGGAGCGCCTGGCGGCGGGCGGGGTCGTCGAGGTGACCCTGCTCGGCCAGAACGTCAACTCCTACGGCCGGGACCTGACGACGAGCCGGCGGCGGGATCCCGCCTGGCGCGAGAGCAGCGCCGTGACCGGTCCCGACTGGGCGTCGGGGGATTCGCCGCGCCCCCGGCCGCTGTTCGCCGACCTGCTCCGGGCGGTCGCACGGGTCGAGGGGGTGCGCCGGGTGCGCTACACGAGCCCGCATCCCAAGGATCTGCGCCCCGAGACGATCGAGGCCATGGCGGGCGAGGAAGCGGTGTGCCCGCAGCTGCACCTTCCCCTCCAGTCCGGCAGCGACCGGGTGCTCGCCCTCATGCACCGCGGCTACAGCGCCGCCCGCTACCTCGAGCGGCTGGCCGCCGCTCGCGACGCCGTCGACGACCTGGCGGTGACGACCGACATAATCGTCGGCTTCCCGGGGGAGACGGACGACGACTTCGAGCGGACCCTGGAGGTCGTCGCCGAGGCGGGGTACGACAGCGCGTTCACGTTCATCTATTCGCCGCGGCCGGGAACCGAGGCGGCGGGC
>JAJYLA010000096.1 GCA_021788115.1 Actinomycetes bacterium
TACGAGGGCTACTAGCTAGGTCAACGAGCGCGGTGCCACTGCGGCGACTCGCCGCGCCTATCTGGGCGTGGCCCGCCGGTTCCTCCACGAACTGCCAGCGGGTAGTGATCAGAACGACCTGGGGCTGCTGGGGGCAGGGACGGGACGGGCTCGTTTCGACCACGCCGATCGGAAAGCGGATCGGTTGAGCATTGAACTCGAAGACCAGGACCTGGGGCTCAGCCATGTAGAAAAGTATCGCAGGAGGCTGTGTCAGGAACCCACGGCCCTCGGCTTGACGATGGAAGCGCAGACCTCCAGCTCCTGAGAGCTCAGGCCCAGCTCAGCCGTCGCGTCCTCTCCCTGCCAAACCCATCTCGTGCTCGACGCCCTGAGCGGGCTCGTTGCCGGAGTGCCTACTCGGGTCCAGCTGGGATACGGGAGTCCGGTTCCCAATTGCTGAAGAGCCAGCCGACCTTGCGCGCAGCGATCGCCGGCGGACTCTTTGGCCGAGCGACCAGGCGGGCTCGAAGCGTCACCTCCAAGTCGGCAACCGCGGCGGGTGGCTCCGGCCACGAGAGTCGTTCGTAACCGGCCGGGCACGCCGGCCGCTCCCTGCCTGCGGGCCACAACCCGTAGAGATCCACCACCCGGTACCGCAACGCGGCGTAGACCTCAGGATGGTGCTTGCCGTCGGTGCACTTAGCCAGAAAGGCCGGAGTGATGCACAGGTTCCAAAGCGCCGTATAGATGTCCGGGTTCCCCGAATCGGCCCAGATGTGATTGGTCTGGACATCGTTGCCCGGGCCCCGCTGGGCGGCCCACAAGAACGCCAGCGTGGCGCTGGTGTTGTCGTCGAGCAGCACCGGCCGGTGCCCTACGGTGGAGAACTTCCCCCGGTTGTGCATGTCGCGCACCACCGGAAACACCGCCCGCCCGTTCGTCTGGGCGACCGTGTCGGGGTGTAAGAACAGAGCGTGCGCAGCGACCGCCTCGACGGTCGAGCCGTAGCCGGCCTTGGTAAGCACGACGGTGAGCGCCCTGACCCCGTCGGCGATCATTGGCCGTTTCGGTCCGGCTCGAGAGACTTTGGATGCAGTCACTCCCACCGGGCCGAACGTCACAGACACCCCGAGGGCGACGGCGATGACGGGTCGACCCACCCCGAGCCAGGCGGCCGCCTGGGTGTGGGTCGCCGAGCTCCCCCACCAGTTCCGGATCGAAGCGCTCGGAGGGAGGCCGCCGGTGACCAGCTGCCCGAGCTGCTCCCAGAGCACGGTCACCGCCTGGTCCGGCGGCTGGACCAGCAGGTGGAGTCTCAGCGGCGAATAGTCCCGAGCCACCCCCAGAGTCTGGCCGCCATGATGCCCTCACTGCAAAGGAGTGGTACCGCTAGGCCGAGGGAATGAGCCCTGACCGCTCGGGCTGGTGAAACGGGAAGCGCGTGACGTCTACAACACGACCCGGCGGCCTCCAGCCGACACAGGTAGGCCCTGACGTGTCGCCGACCCGCGCAGACGCAGGGGCCCGTGGCACTCCAGCGACTCGCCACTATCCAGCCAGGTGCACCCGATATCGATTGATCTCGACCCTTGCCAGCCGTAGGAACGGGGGGCGACGGGCTGGGCGGGTCATCCGCAACATGGTCTTGGCCACCGTCTCCCGGGACCAGGGGGATCCGCACGAGACCATCGCGCCGTGCACCCTCTCCACGGTGAAGAACGGCCCTTCCCCACCAACGTCCAATGCCTCGACGGCGGCGACCACCTCGTCTCGGCAGGTGGGCACGGCCAGCCTGCGTTCTCCCAGGTAGAGCGGCTGTCCGGGAATTGACAGCGGTTGGCTTTTGGAGGCATCGCCTCCACTTGAGTTTGGTATTCGAGTTCGGGCACGTCGGGCACGCCGACAGGCGGGGAGATTCGAACCGGTCGGGCTCACTCAGCCTGGAGGGGTGAGGAGGCGTAGCGACGGGAACGAGGTCCGGTACCGAGGGACGTCGCGGGTGAGCAGTCGGTACCCGCACACGGCGGCGTGGGCGCCGATGTAGAAGTCTGGAAGCGGCGACCGGCGTTGGCCGCCTCGTCTGCGATAGGCGAGGAACGCCTGGCCGGCCAGGAACCCCGCCTCGTAGGGCAGCGACTCGCGCTCGATGTCGTCGGCTGGCACCGCGTCGTCCAGATCCTCGATCCGGTCGAAGCCGGTCGATATCTCGGCATAGATGATGGGGTTGATGACCAACCGTCCCTCGTCACCGGCGCGGGTGAGCGCCTCCCGCGACCACTGGCCCCACGCGGTGTCATCGGTCAGCACGTCGAGCAGCGCGCTCGAGTCCACCAAAGTGACCGACGACCCGGGCCGACGCTCACTCGGCACGGAGCAGATTCAGTAGTTGGTCGGTCGTCATCGTGGTCGTCGCACGACCGCGCATCCGCCGCACTATGCGCTCTCCGTGGCTCTGGCTGCCCTCGACCCTGACGATGCGCAACGTGCCCTCATCTTCGACGACGTCGAGCTCGTCGCCTTCGTGGAGCCCGTGCAGCTGGCGAAGGGGAGCTGGGATCGTGACTTGGCCTTTGCTGTTGAGCCGCATGGCGTATCCTCCTCCGTATTACTTCTATTACAGGATACTGCCCGCCGCCGCAGGGCGCGCTTTCCGATTTCGGCGTCCCCGGGGTGGATCAGCTCGCGGAGCAAGTTCCGAAGCTGGGCCAGGTTCGAACAGCGACAACTCAACACCACACGAATCCGCACAGGTCCAGCGGAGGGCGGCTCCGGTCCCGGCCCGGCGGCGACACCGCCGAATCAGATCAGAGCCCGAAACGGCGCAGGATACTCCTCGTGGCCTTCCCTTCCGCCTTGTAGAGCTTCCGGCGGGCCTCGCGCTTGGCGAGCGACTCCGGTCCCTTGCGGGCCGCCCGGCCGGTCGCAGAGGCGCGGGCCGCCTTGTAGAGCAGGTTGGTGAGCGATCCCCTTCGAGCCATGTCACATCATCGCGCCACGCGGGGCTGCTCGCCGGGCCCGGGACCCGCTACCCCGCTGTGCCGTCGCTCACGGGCCCTGCGCGGCCGCGGGCGTCGTGGTGGTGACGCCGCGGACCGCTGTCGGCGCCGCCGTCGTCGACGATGTGGAGGTCGTGGCGGGGATCGTCGTCGCGGCCGGGGCCGTCGTGGAGGTGGAGGACACGGTCGGACCGGTCGTGCTCGACGGGATGGTCGTGGGGGTCGTCGTGGTCGTCGTCGTCGACGAGCCGGGGGTCGTGGGGGTCGGGCCCACCTTGACCGGGTTGAGCGCCCCCCCCCACGGCCCCTGGTCCCCCGAGGACCGCGGCGGGATCGAGAAGGGATTGCCGGGGCTGCCGGCGTGGCTGGCGCCGAGAGCGAGGACCGCCACGAACGCCGCGCCGGCAAGGCCGAGAGCCATGCTGCCCAACAGGGCCGGCCGCAGGATGAGGGCGAGGCGATCGCGCAGATCCTCGGTGCGCCGGCGCTCCTCGAGCTCAGGCGTGAGCTGGGCACGCTGGTTGAGCCACGACATGTAGGGCGAGGTCAGGTAGACGGACCCCTGCCACGCCATGAGGGCGAGCAGCAGAGCGGTGGGGTGGGCGACCACCCCCACCGCCGCCGCCGTCCCCCACAGGAGCAGCCCGAGGGTCGTCTCGGGCAACGTCACCTTGATCGCCGCGCCGACCCCCTGGGCTTCCCCGGTCTTCGGGGTCCGCATGAACACCCCTTCGGAGCGGACGAGACCCTGGAGGCATGCCCGGGCCACCGTCAGCGACAGCGACAGCCAGCTGGCGAAGGCCAGCAGAGCCCGGCGCACGGTGATACCCGTCTGTTGACGGAGCGCCCACACGGCGCGGAGAAGGCCGGACGCCAGCAGGGCGGCGGGAAGCAGGACCATGGGCCCCACGAGCGGTCTGATGGCGACCGACGATCCGGCGAGCAGCAGGGAGCCGACGATGACGAGAACGACACTGAAACCCAGCAGGATCAGGTCGTTGAGCCACTGCAGGCCACCGAAGAGGTAGTCGAGCCTCTGGCCGTTCGTGAGGCGGTTGCCCGGTGTCCGGGCCCCCGGGATCAGCATGCGCCAGTGGCGGCGGAGGATCTGCATGCCCCCGAAGCACCACCGGAACCGCTGCTTCTTCAACGCCGCGAAGGTGAGCGGCATGATCCCGCGACCGAAGCTGCGAGCCACGAAATGGCTCGAGTAGCCCGCGGCGAGCATGCGCAGCGAGGTCTCGGCGTCCTCGGTGATGCACCACTCGTCCCACCCGCCGATCGCCTCGAGCAGCGGTCTCCGCAAAAGGCCCATCGTGCCGGCGAAGATGATCGAGTTCCTCTCGTTGCGTGACGGCATGGCAGTCGCGAAGAAGTACCGGTAGGCGTCGTAGCAAGCGGTGAAGTACGGGCTCCCCTGGTAGCCGCGGTAGTCCTGCGGCGACTGCACGAAGGCCACCTGCGGGTCGGCGAAGTAACCGACCGTCTCCCGCAGGTACGCCTCGTCCACCTCGTAGTCGGCGTCGATGACACCGACTATTTCGGCTGCCGGGTCCGTGTACTCGCTCAGGGCAAGGTTCAGCGCCCCCGACTTGAATCCAGGCCAGTTCTCCACGTGGACGAAGAGAACCCCCGGGCGCCCGAGGCAGTACTGCTCGACGGGGCGCCACACGTCGGGGTCGGTGGTGTTGTTGTCGATCACCACGATCTCGAAGTCCGGGTAGTCGAGTTGCTCCGCCGACTTGATGGTCTGGATGAGCATCTCCGGCGGTTCGTTGTAGGCGGGGATGTGCAGGGACACCTTCGGCAGGTATGCCGGGTCGAACACCGCGGCGCCTCGCGAGTGCCGCGCCCGGGCCACGACATCGCACGTCTCGAAGGCGAACGAGGACGCCAGTGTCAATGCCGAGAACTCGAGCACCAGAAGCGCCGCCGACGCGGCCTCGCCGATGATGGTCAGGTGGCCGGCGAAGGTCACCCACGCCGCGAACGCGACGTATGCGAGGGAAGCCGCGACGAAGCTGGCGAAGAACAGCTGACCGACCGGATTCCACACCCGCCGCACGGCGATCACCACCAGCCCGACGGCCGCCAGGAAGACCTCCGCCACCTCGACGGGGGTGCCGGGCAGGGACCAGGCGTCCGCGGCGAGTTGTCCCGAGCCGACGACCACCGCGGCGAAGAGGAGCAGCCCCGCCGCCCGGCTGGCGAAGTGGAGTCGGCTCCCGAGCGCGATGAGCAGGACGGTGGCGACCCCGACTTGCAGGCAACACGTCAGGAAGAACGCGAACAGCACCTCGGACACCTCCGCGCGGACCGCGGCGAGCGAGCGCCCCGGGGCGTCGCGGGGGGAATCGCCGGCCGACTCCCGCTGGTTCTTCCCCACCGCCGCGGCGGCGAAGCGCGCCCATGTTCACGGCGTCCCGGTCGCCACCGGCCCCACCGCGGCGCCGCCGCCGGGCATCCCCTCCGGGCGTGACCGCCACCGCAGGGAGTGGAGGAGGCCACCGCCGTGACCGGCAGCAGGCCGGCGAGAGCGACCATGCCGATCTGGACCAGCCGGCGGGGCGACACCGTGGGGGGCACCGCTTCCCGCGGCCGGCAAGGCGAGGACAGAGCCGACCCCTGGACCGAGCAGCGCCAGCCCGAGGGCGCCGGCGGAGAGGTGCGGGCTCGCCTTGATGGCCGGGATCCGGGCCGCCCACGTGCCGACCGTAAGGCCGAGCGTGAAGAACACCGCGACGACGGCCGTCGGCGAGGCCGGGCGGGTGCACCGAGCCGCGTCGCCGCCGGCGCGCCGCAGCGTGTCGCCGGAGGATGCCGAGCACCGCCGGTCGGCGGGTCCGCACATCCACGACGCCGAATCTACCGGTAGCCGACGGTCGTACCCGCCGGAGCGTCGCAGGCGCGCAGGCCTCTAGCGTTGGGGGCATGGACCTCTCGCGCGTGTGCGTCTACTGCGGGTCGTCGACGGGGTCGCGCCCCGAGTTCGCCGATGCCGCCCGCCTCCTCGGTCTCGCGCTCGCACGGGAGGGAATCACCCTCGTATACGGGGGCAGCCGCGTGGGCCTGATGGGCGTCGCGGCGGACGCCGCCCTGTCGGCCGGCGGCAAGGTGGTGGGGGTGATCCCCCGCCGGCTCTTCCGGCGAGAAGTCGCGCACCGCGACCTCACCGAGCTCGTCGAGGTCGACTCCATGCACGAGCGGAAGCAGGCGATGTTCGAGCTCGCGGACGCCTTCGTGGCGCTCCCCGGAGGTCTGGGCACGCTCGAGGAGCTCGCCGAGATGGCCACCTGGGGGCAGCTCGGCCTGCACAGCAAGCCGATCGCCACCGTGGACGTCCTCGGCTATTGGCGAGAGCTCCACGCCCTGCTCCGCAAGGCCGTCGACCAGGGCTTCATGCGGGCCGAGAACCTCCGGCTGATCGTCAACGTCTCCGACGTCGCGGACGTGCTGCCGGCGCTGCGATCCTACGAGGCGCCCTACGCCGAGAAGTGGATCGGCCTCGCCGAGACGTGACCCGAGACGTGGCCCCGTGCGCCGGCGGCGCTACCCTCCCGCGGCGACCTCCTCGCGCTCCCAGGGCCAGGGCTCGGCGTCGGCCCACAGCCGCTCGAGCTGGTAGAAGTCGCGGGCCTCGCTTCCGAGCACGTGGACCACGAAGTCGCCGTAGTCCATGAGCACCCAGCGCGCGTCGTCGAGGCCCTCGATGCGCAGCGGCGCCGGGCCACCTGCCCGCTTGACCTTCTCCTCCACCTCTTCGGCGATGGTGCGCACCATGCGGGGGTTCGACCCGCTGGTGATGACGAAGGCGTCGGTGATGGGGAGCAGATGTCCGACGGAGAGGATCAAAGTATCCTCGCCCCCCTTCGCCCACGCTGCTCTCGCCGCCACTGTGCACCAGCCTCGTACCTGATCGAGGCTCGTCTGCCTGGTCGCCAGGCTTCTCACCGGCCCGCCAGATGGGTCATGCGTTTCCTCCCGAGAGTGTTGGGCGTGGCGGGCTGGTCCTGGCGGCAATCGCCGAGGACCCCTTGCCCAGCCACTGCAGCCCGAGAACCGTCAGGGTGACGGCCAGGGCGACGACGAGGACCAACGCCGCGAGGAGCTTCTCCCGCCGCAGCCTCTTGCGGTGCTGCAGGCGGCGCAGCCGCTCCCCGCGGGCTCCGTCCGCGTTGGGCACCGGCGCGGGGCGGGCAACCGAAGGGATCGACGTCATCCGTCCCCAGCGTACAGCCCGCGGTCCCGGATGCAGCGGATCGCCGCCCGGGGGATCAGGTAGTCGAGGGGCCGTCCGTCTCGCGCCCGGGCCCGCAAGTCGGTGCTCGATATCTCCAGGTTTGGCACCGGGACCTCCTCCACCCGCCACCCTTCCTCGTCGAGACGGCGGGGACGGACGACGCCGGGACGGTTGACGACGACGAGGGTGGCCAGGCGCCGCAGCTCGTCGCTGCGCTCCCAGGTGTCCAGCTCCCCGGCGACGTCCCAGCCGACGATGAGGAACAGCGCGTCGCCCGGCGACTCGGCGTGAAGCTGGGCGAGGGTGTCGGCCGTGTACGACTCGCCGCCCCGGTCGATCTCGAGCCGTCCGGCCTCCAGGCCGGGGACGCCCCCCACGGCCGCCTCGACCATGGCGAGCCGGTCCTCGGCGGTGCTCACGGCCCGCGTCCCCGCCTTCTGCCACGGAACGTTGGACACCATCAGCACGACCCGGTCGAGTCCCAGGGCCTGGCGGGCGTTGACGGCGGCGACGAGATGCCCGACGTGTATCGGGTCGAAGGTCCCCCCGAAAATGCCGATTCTGCGGCCCATGGACGACGAACGTTAGCCACCGCTTTGCTCGCGACGTCGCGATCGGCCACGCTGTGGGGTCATGGACAGGTCGTGGTCGCCGAGCAGGTGGCGGAATCTCCCCGCCGAGCAGCAGCCGGATTGGCCCGACCAGTATGCCCTCGACCAGGCGCTGAAGACCCTGTCGCTTCTCCCCCCGCTGGTCTTCGCCGGTGAGGCGCGCAAGCTGCAGGCGGCCCTGGCCCAGGTCGCGGCGGGCGAAGCGTTCTTGTTGCAGGCCGGCGACTGCGCCGAGTCTTTTCACGAATTCACCGCCGACAGCATCCGCGACAAGCTCAAGATCATCCTCCAGATGGCCGTGGTGCTCACCTACGGAGCCGGCGTCCCCGTGGTGAAGCTCGGCCGGATCGCCGGGCAGTTCGCCAAGCCCCGGTCGTCTCCGACCGAGGTCGTCGACGGCCACGCGCTGCCGAGCTTCCGGGGCCACATCGTCAACGACGACGCCCCGACCGAGGCGGCCCGCACCCCGGACCCGGGCCGGATGCTCACCGCCTACCACCAGTCGGCGTCGACGCTGAACCTGCTCCGGGCGTTCACGAAGGGGGGCTTCGCCGACCTCTCCCAGGTGCACACGTGGAACCAGCAGTTCGTGGCGCGCAGCGCCGGCGGTCAGCACTACGAGGCGCTGGCGTCGGAGATCGAGCGGGCCCTGCAGTTCATGCGGGCGTGCGGCATCGACCTGAGGGGGGAAGCGTCCCTCCAGCAGGTCGAGTTCTGGACCAGCCACGAGGCGCTCATCCTCGGCTACGAGGAGGCCCTGACCCGGCGCGACTCCCTCACCGGCGACTGGTACGACACGTCCGCCCATCTGGTGTGGGTGGGAGAGCGCACCCGCCGTCTCGACGGCGCCCACGTCGACTTCCTCTCCGGACTGTCCAACCCGGTCGCCGTCAAGATCGGGCCGGCGGCCACCGGCGACGACGTCGTTCGGCTCTGCGACGCCCTCGACCCCGGCTGCGTCCCCGGACGCCTCACCCTCATCACCCGCCTCGGGGCCGGGAAGGTGCACTCCCGGATGCCGCGACTCCTGCGGGCCGTACGCGACTCCGGGCACCCCGTGGTGTGGACCTGCGACCCCATGCACGGCAACACCTTCACCGGCGCCGGCGGGCGCAAGACCCGCCACTTCGATCGGGTCCTCACCGAGATCCGCGAGTTCTTCGCCGTATGCCGGGAGGAGGGGGTGTGGCCCGGCGGCGTCCACATCGAGCTCACCGGCGACGACGTCACCGAGTGCCTCGGCGGCATCGAGGAGGTGCTCGAGGACGACCTCGCCCTGCGCTACACGACCACCTGCGACCCCCGCCTCAACGGCAGCCAGTCCCTCGACCTGGCGTTCCAGCTGGCCGACCTGCTCCGCCGGCGCTGAGACGGGGCTCCGCCGCGTATAGCGGCGCTCCGCCCACCCCTGGCGCGCGGACGGACCGGAAATCCCGCGGCTCCTGAAAAGTCGCAAAAGTTGATTATTAAAGTCATCTTTGGTTGACTGGTCCCGTGCAGACGAGAGAGCCCCTGCAGGGCGGAGAGGTCGACCCCGAGATATCGGCGGACATCGCCAAGTTCGATCATTACCTCGCCGAGTACCTGGCCGGCCGGGTCGACGAGGACACCTTCCGCGTCTTCCGCCTCAACAACGGGGTCTACGGCCAGCGCCAGGGCGGCCACAACCAGATGGTCCGCGTGAAGATCCCGGGCGGGGTCCTCACCGCCGAGCAGCTCGACGTGCTCGCCGGGATCGCCGAGCGCTACAGCAGGGGGTGGGGCCACATCACCACCCGCCTGAACGTGCAGTTCCACTTCGTGCAGCTCGAGCGGGTCCCCGAGCTCCTGCGCGAGCTCGCCGGCGTGGGGATGACCACCCGCGAGGCCTGCGGGGACACGGTACGCAATGTCATGGGGTGCCACCTGGCGGGGGCCTGCCCCTACGAGGTGCTCGACGTCAGCCCGTGGGTCCAGGCGGCATTCCGGCACTTCCTCCACCACCCCTACGGCCAGCGCCTGCCCCGCAAGTTCAAGATCAACTTCTCCGGGTGCGCAACCGACTGCGGCCAGGCGATGTTCAACGACGTCGGCGTCGTCGCCGTCTCCCGCCCGCGCCCCGACGGGACCGTCGAGCCCGGCTTCCGGGTGTTCATGGCGGGCGGTCTGGGCGCCAACCCCCACCCTGCCCAGGCCCTGGAGGAGTTCACCCGCCGGGAGGACCTCCTGCCGACCCTGGAAGCGATCCTGCGGACCTTCGACCACTTCGGCAACCGGGACAACAAGCTGCGCGCCCGGCTCAAGTGGGTCGTGGACCGGATGGGCATCGACGAGCTTCGCCGCCGGGTGCTCCGGGAGCGCCAGCTGCTGCTCGCCTCCTCCAGCTGGCCCGGGGGGATCCCCGGCGCCGTCGCCGAGCTCGGCGACCTCCCCGCCGGCATGGCCCCCGGCGGCGACCCGACCCCGCTCGGGACCCCGGTGACGTTCCGCGTGGACCGATCGGGGGACCCCTACCACCGCTGGGAGTCCACCAACGTGATCGTCGGTGCCGCCAACGGGGCGGTGTCCGCGATCGCCCACGCCCGCCTGGGCGACGTCACCGCCGAGCAGTTCCGGGCGATCGCCCGGATCGTCCGGGATCTCCGCATCACGGTGCGGGCGACCAACCGCCAGAACCTGGCCTTCCGGGGCCTGTCGGCGGGCCAGCTGCCGGAGCTGTACCGGCGGCTCGACGCCATCGGGATGGCCGAGCCGGGCGCCGAGCTGGCGCGCGACGTCGTGTCGTGCCCGGGTGCCGACACGTGCAACCTCGCCGTCACCCAGAGCCGGGGCCTCGCCGACGACATCGGCCGCGCCCTGGAGGAGGCGGGGCTCGCCGACGTGGGGGGCATCCGGATCAACATCTCGGGCTGCACGAACAGCTGCGGGCAGCACCACGTGGCAGACATCGGTTTCCACGGGGTGGAGCGCCGGGCCCACGGCCGCCCCGCCCCCGGCTACCAGCTGCTTCTCGGCGGCCACGTCGGCAACACCGAGATCCAGTTCGGCCAGCGCGCCCTGCGGCTGCCGGCGCGGGCAGCCGCGGCCGCCACCGTCCGCCTCGTCGGCCGGTACGCCGAAGAGCGGCAGGCCGGCGAGGCGTTCGCGGAGTGGATGGAGCGGGTCGGCGGCGCCGATGCTCTCGCCGAGGGCCTCAAGGACCTCGACTCGTGGCCCGATCCTCTAGAACATCCCGAGTACTACATCGACTTCGGCGAAACGGGGCCCTACGTCGCAGAGATCGGCGAGGGCGAATGCGCCGCGAGCTAGCCTGCACCGGCCCCCCCTCCATGAGCGAACTCCTCGACTTCGGCTGCCACGTCCACGCGCCCGACTTCAGCGACGCGGAACTGGCGACTCTCAACGACCGCTTCGAGACTCGGCCCGCCCAGGCGGCGATCGAGTGGGCGGTCGAGCAGTTCTACCCCTTCCTCTGCCTGTCGGCCTCGATGACCGACGCGGTGCTGATCGACCTGGCCGTCAAGGTCGAGCCGTCGATCGAGGTTGTCTTCATCGACACCGGATACCACTTCCCCGTGACCCTCGAGACCGTCGAGGTGATCCGCCGGCACTACGGGCTCAACCTCCGGGTGCTGACCGTGCCACCCCAGCCGGCGGAGCTGTGGAAGGCCGACCCCGAGAAGTGCTGCTCGGCCGCCAAGGTGCAGCAGCTCGACCGGGCCCTGGTCGGCAAGCTCGCCTGGATGAGCGGCCTGCGCCGGGCGGAGGCTCCCACCCGGGCGCTCGCGCCGATCATCGCACGCGACCTGCGCGGTCTGGTCAAGATCAACCCGCTCGCGGCCTGGTCCGACCAGGACGTGGCGGGATACATCGCCGACCACGCCGTCCCCTACAACCCGCTGCTCGACGACGGGTACCCCTCGATCGGGTGCCGGCCGTGCACGGAACGCGTCGCCGACGGCGACGACCCCCGCTCGGGCAGGTGGGCCGGGCTCGACAAGACCGAGTGCGGCTTGCACCTCTGAGAAGCACCCCCGGCGGCGGCCAGGCGGCCCCGCGCCGGCGTCGAATCCCCGGGGGCTGCGCCCGTTGACCCCCGCCGTGTCCCCTCCCCGCTGGACGGCGGTCGCCGCGGCTGCCGCCGTCACCCTGGCGCTCCTGGCCCCGCCGGCGGGCGCCACCTCGCCGGCCGCCCCGCCGACCACGACCGCCCCGGCGGCAGCCAGCCCGACGACCGCCGGCACGTCGAGCGGGTCGCCGGGCACGACCGCGGCGCCGCCGTCCCCGGCGACCGCTCCCTCGGCCCCGAACGGGGTGCCGACGGTCCCC